>DASXBE010000001.1:0-2848 GCA_036491815.1 Candidatus Dormiibacterota bacterium
CCTCGGCCAGCCTCACGCTCCACCGGCCGCTCCCGCAGCCCGCGTCCAGCAGCCGGCGGCCGCGTCCCTCGCCGATCAGCCTGCGGATGGCCGCGCCGCGAAGCCTGTCCTCGTAGGCCTCCATCGCGGGGTCGGAGTAGCCCGCCGCGCCCGCGCCGAGGCGCCGCGCCCTGCCCTCCCAGTAGTCGCGGTCGGTGCTCGAGGGCATCAGGAGCCGCCGATCGCGGCCAGGAAGCGGTCCGCCGTGGCCTGCAGGTCGAAGGTGGCCAGCAGCTCCTGTCGGGCACGGCGGTACAGCGCCCGCTGGCCGTCAGGGTCGAGAGCGAAGGCCTCCAAGGCCCGGGCGAGCGCTTCGGCGTCGCCCGGTGGCACCGGCGCCGTGAGGTCGTGCCGGCGGGCCAGCTCACCAAGGTCGCCGACGTCGGTCATCAGGACGGGGATGCCCGCCTGGAGCGCCTCGGAAAACACGATCGGAATGCTCTCCATACGTGAGGGGATGACGAGGCAGTCGCATGCCGACATGTAGGCGGAGATCACAGCGCCCGGCTGGCTGCCGAGAAACTCGATCTCCTCGCTGGCCCGGGCCTGCTCGACGCGCAGCCGGAGCGCGTCCTCCAGGCTGCCGGTCCCGCACAGGATGAGCCGCGCGTTGATTCCCCTCGCGAGCACGCGCGCCATCGCCTCCACCAGCAAATCGGCGCCCTTGACCGCCTCGAGGCGGCCGACGAACAAGAAGGTGAGGCCTTCGTGTGCCGGCTTGAGGATCTGTGCCGGTTCCGGAAGCTGCCTGGTGGTGGGCAGGAACTCGCAGTCGCGACCGCTGATCCTCCGCACGTCGGCGCTCAGCGCCAGGCCGTCGGCAAACCGCCGATCGGCGTCTCGCAGCACCCGGCGCACGAGCGTCCCGATCACCGGCCGCCGCGCCCAGGTGTGGATGTCGGAGCCCAGCGCCCACACGGAATAGGGCACGGCCGGGCGGCAGGCCCGCCAGGCCAGGTAGCCGGAGGGCACGGCCCACAGGGCGAGGCAGTGGTCGATGCGCCTTTCCGCGATCAAATCCTCGAGCGCGCGGCGGCCGGCGCCCAGGAGCGAGAAGACGGCGCGGAGATCGGCGGGAGAGCGAAGGCTGAAGTCGACCAGTGGCTTCGACGCGCCCGACCACTCGAACCACCGAACCTCATGCGTGGTCGGGCGTTCCTTCGGGCCTGCCTTGTCCGGCGTCAGCACGACCACCTCGCAGCCACGCGCCGCCAGTGCCGCCGCGAAGCCGGGGACGAAGGCGCCCGCGTAATCGGCGGCGCCTGCTGGATAGGAGCTGGTGACGAGAGCGATCCGCCGCTGAACCGCTATTTGAGGTCCTTGTTGTATTCCATGTCGAACCACATGGCGAAGAGCAGCAGCTGGAGGCCCGAGATCAACAGCAGCGCAACCAGCACGATCGTGGCGATGGCGACGTTGTCCTGCGTGATCTTGGCCCACAGCTCGATCAAGCCGAGCACGAAACCGATCGTGGTGAGCAGCGCGCCGAGCGCATAGAAGAAGACGAGAGGGTGGAAATCGCGGATCACGTACTTCTCGAACATCCGGTAGAAGAAGCCACGGATGAGCAGCAGGGTCACTGTGGGGATGACCCGGGAGACCTTCATCTTCGAGCGCTCGCCGATGCCGTAGCGCGGCGGAATGTGGACATCGGCGACGCGGAGACTCCGAATGTTCAGACGGATGAGCATGTCGTTCGGATAGCCATAGGACGGATACATGCTCTCCAGGTCCAGCGACCGCAGCGCGTCGGCGGTGATCGCGGTGTAACCGGACTGGGTGTCCGCCACGTGCCAGTAGCCGGAAGAGATCTTGGTCAACAGGGACAGAAATGCATTGCCGAGGTAGCGAACTTTGGGCGTCTTCTGCCACGCGACGCCGCTCGTCAGTCGGTTGCCCTTGGCGTAAGCGACCTTGCCTTCGGCGACGGGGCCGACCATGAGGTGCAGCTCTTGCGGATCCATCTGGCCGTCGCCCGCCATCACGGCGACGACCTCCATGTCCTGCGCCAGCGCGGCCATGTAGCCCGACGAGATCGCGGCGCCGACGCCGCGGCGCTTCTCGTGCCTGATCAGCTCCACGCGGCTGTGGCGTTTCTTCACCCACTCGTTCACGTGATCCGCGGTTGAGTCGACGCTACCGTCGTCGACCACGAAGATCCGGTCGACGAACGAGGGCATGGTCTCGATCACGCAGTCGATCTGGGTCTCTTCGTTGTGCGCAGGGACCACGACCCCCACGCGGCAGCCACTGAACACAGCCGCGCCATTCTATGACGGGGACCTGGCCCCTTCTCCTCGCGCTGCGCATATCATGCGTGGTCCATGCGGTCCAGGGGCGGGACCTTTCTCGCGGCGCTGACCATCTCCTCGGTGCTCGTGGGCCTGGGCGCGGCCTCCGCGGCGGTGCTGCTGAGTCGCGGCGCAGGCGCCGGATCGGCTTCCGCGGCCCTTCGTGCGATGCGGGACGGCGCAACCCGGGTCTCGACCCCGATCGACAACCAGTCTCACCTCTACGTGCTGGACGGCTGGGGTGGCGTGCACCCCGTGGGCGCGGCACCTCACCTGACGACCACCGCGGCCTGGCCCGACCGCGACATCGCATTCAGCCTCGCCCTGTTCCCCGACGGCTGCGGCGGATACGTGATGGACGGCTGGGGCAAGCTGCACCCCGTCGGCGAGGCGCCCGCGGTCGACAGCGGCGTCTACTGGCCCGGCTGGATCGGGGCGCGCGAGATCGTGATGGCGCCGTGGTCGTCCGCTCTCGTTCCGGATGGCTATCTCCTCGACGCGGACGGCGGGATCCATCC
>DASXBE010000002.1:0-11645 GCA_036491815.1 Candidatus Dormiibacterota bacterium
AGGCGATCGATGGGAGCGCGCGAGAAACCGATGAAAGTGACGTCCTGATGGTTCAGGTGCACGAGCGTCCCGTCGAACCCGTCGGCGAGGCTGGTGCATCCAGGGCAGGCACCGAGCTGGAAGTCGGGCCCGTACATGATGTTGTAGGCGAGAAGCACCGAGCGGCCCTCGAAGAGCTCGACGAGAGTCTTCCTGCCCTGCTCGGTGTCGAACTCGTAGTCCTTCTCTACCCGGACCCACGGGAGCTCCCGGCGCTTCTTGATGATCTCCTCATTGCGTTGGGCGTGCTCGGCCTCGAGCGTCGCGAGGCGGTCGCGCGCGGCCTGCCACTCCTCCCGGGTTCCGGTCGTGTGCTCGGGCATGGTGTCTTCCCTCGTGGCGGTGTAAGCGTGGATGGCGCCGGCGTACCGCTGCTCTTGACAGGCGGACGGCGGGGGAACGGGGAGAGCAACGGCTCCCTTCCACTTCAACTTATACCGCACCCAGGGGCTTGCGGCAAGACCCGGGTCGTGCCACAGAATGCTCGCCGAGGCCGGGAACGGGCCCGAAACGAAGAGCCGCGAAATGATGCGCCGGCGGGAGCGGGGATGAATCTTGGAGGAGTGCGGCTATGACGGAGCATGCGGTTGTGATCGTGGGCGCCGGCCCGACCGGGTTGATGTTGGCGGCCGAGCTGGCGCTGGCGGGCGTCGACGTCGCCATCGTCGAGCGGCGCGTCGACCAGGACATCATCGGGTCGCGTTCGCGCGGGCTGCACTCACGCACCATCGAGATCCTCGATCAGCGGGGAGTCGTTGATCGGGTTCTTGCCGAGGGGCTGGTGGCCCAGGTCGCGGGATTCGCCTGGATCCCGCTGGACATGAGCGACTTTCCTACGCGCTACCCCCACGGGCTCGGGCTGGTGCAGAAGGACCTGGAGCGCATCCTGGCCGGGTGGGTGGACGAGCTGGGGGTGCCGGTCTATCGACGGCACGAGGTGATCGGCTTCACACAGGACGGGGCGGGCGTCGACGTTCGGCTGGCGGACGGCGGGTCACTGCGGGCCCAATATCTGGTCGGCTGCGACGGAGGCCGCAGCCTGGTCCGAAAAGGGGCCGGCATAGATTTCCTCGGTTGGGATCCGACGAGCAGCACCCTCATCGCCGAAGTTGAGCTCGCTCAGGAGCCGGAGTGGGGCATGCGCCGCGATGACAAGGGCATCCGCGGACTGAACAAGATGGAGGACGGACGCGTGGGGGTGCTGGTGACCGAACAGCGCGTCGAGCAGGGGGCTGAGCCCGGCCTGCGTGACCTAAGCGCGGCTCTGATCGCCGCCTACGGCACCGACTATGGGGTGCACAGCCCCACCTCAATTTCCAGATTTACGGATCTGACCCGTCAGGCGGCGGCGTACAGGGACAGGCGGGTGCTGCTGGGCGGCGACGCCGCGCACATTCACCCTCCTGTGGGTGGACAGGGCCTCAACATCGGTATGCAGGATGCGGTGAACCTGGGCTGGAAGCTCGCCCAGGTCGTCAAGGGGACGTCTCCGGAGAGCCTCCTGGACACCTACCACGCCGAGCGACACCCGATCGCTGCGCGTGCCTTGAAGAACACCATGGCGCAAGTCGCGCTTCTGCGAGCGGATGAGCGTACCGAGGCGTTGCGCGGGTTCATGACCGAGCTGCTGGGCATGGACGAGCCGCGCAAGAGTTTCGCCGCGATGATGTCCGGGCTCGACGTTCATTACGACCTGGGTGAGGGACACCCGCTGCTCGGGCGCCGGATGCCGGACCTGGACCTGGTGACAGCCGACGGCCCGCTGCGCGTGTTCGCTCTGCTTCACAAAGCCCGGCCGGTGCTGCTCAACCTGGGTGGGCCGGGCGCATTCGAGATCACGGGATGGACGGATCGGGTTCAGCTGGTCGACGCCGACTCTGTTGGTTCGTGGGAGCTTCCTGTGCTGGGCGCGGTCCCTGCTCCCACCGCCGTGTTGATTCGGCCCGACGGCCATGTTGCCTGGGTGGGAGACCAAACCAAGGTGGGGCTTGCTGAAGCGCTGACCACCTGGTTCGGACCGCCCGCCGCGACCTAGCGCGAAGTGGCGCTGGCGCCTGACCCGACTGCGTATAGGCATCCGGCGCGGCGGCGACCGTCCTGGCCATGTGATCGTGGATTGGGAGCATGCCTTCGGCTACTGTTACGCGGCATCAGTGAGGCAAAGCCACTGGCACCATATGACACGGACATTGCTTGGCCCGGAGCGGGCAGTGAGCAGCGCTGATTCCGACGGCTGATCCAGACCGCCCGCGCATCGCTGTCCTCGCCGGCCCCACGGCGACGATTCTCAGCACCGAGCCGTTGGTTACGAGTGACAAGGCGAGGAGCCTCCACGGCCTGACGCCGCGCGCCGGCGCAGCAGGTTCATTCCGTGGCGACGTTCTCAGGCCTCAGCGGCTGGCCGCTCCCGTTCGAGTTCTCATCGAGCAATTCAGCGCGCATCCGCTCGAGCGTGACGCTGAGCATTTGTATGGTCCCCCGGATGGCTACGTGGATGCGAACTATGAATTTCATCGACAGCGCACGTCCGCATCCGATGTTCCCGTCTTCGAGGCCGAGCTTCGACCGGATGACGGCCTCTACATGCTCCCCTACATGGCGCTCCGTTCAGATGGATCACCGTGGGAGGACGACAGTGCAGGCTCCGTCGGAGACGAGACGAGCCGCCAGCCGTTTTATCCCGATGCAAGCCGCCTCTTCGAGGAGATCGATCGGTTCGGCGTTGGGCCAGACGGATGGGGATCCACTCTCGCCAGGGCCGCTGACTTCGATTTCATTCGCGCGGCACCGTCGGGCGGCTACCGCCGTGGGTTGCCGGCCGACCGCCGCACGGACGCCGGGTCGGGCGATATTGCGCTTGAAAAGCGTGGCCAAGATTTCTTCCCGTACCGCCCCGCAGCTCTCAGGACGGAACCAACACGTTTGGCGCTCGGAGACCTCACCAATACCGTCCAGAAGGCGGCGCAGAAGCATGGCTATGCGGGGCTGATCTGGCTCGAGGGATCGCCGAACCTGGAGGAGACCCTGTACTGGTTCAGCCTGATGATCGATACGCCGCTGCCGATTGTCGGCTGCGCCGCGCAGAGGTCACACGGCTCCGTCGGCGCGGAGGGCGATCGGAACATCGTCGACGCCGTGACCTACATCACGGCAGGAGCTTGGCGCGACGCTGCAGGGCACGACTGCATCGGACCGGTGGCCCTACAGGATCAGCTGATCATGAGTGCCCGCGAGCTGTTCAAGGTCAACTCCAGGCCGGGCGGGTTCCGGTCTGGCGGTGTGACAGGCGGTGTGCTCGGCTTGATCGACCACCGGTCGATTCCCCGCCTGGAGTTCCAGCCTCGCAGACGTTTCACTCGCAACTCGGCGGTCAACATGAAACGGCTGGCCCGCACCACGACAGGTTTGGCGATGGACCGCGGCAACCGCACGGTGCCGATCACCGCCGAGGTTCTCGACTCTGACGGATGGCTCCTTCCCGACAAGATGCCGGCGGTCTCAATCGTGAAGATGGGGAGATACCAGGACGACGCGTCTGCGGCCACCTGGAAGAACGATGCTGAAACGCGAATCGCAGACATGCTCGCGCGCAGCCCGCTCGGTGGCGTCGTGGCGGAGGGAGCGGCCCCCTACGGGACCATGTCAGAACAGGCCAACGATGCTTTGCGAACATGCGTGTTCCGAGGGGTGCCTGTCGTCCGCGTCGGCCGCGGTACTCCCGAGGGGCTGGCGCGATCCGACCCAAGTGATGTTTTTCTCTCGGGCAGCAACCTCACCGCTACGAAGGCGCGCCTCGTGTTGATGGCGTGTTTGTTGCGCTACGGTGCTCTTCCCCCAGCAGAGAAGCCAGACCACCCGACGGCTGCTGAGCTCGCCACGGTGCGCAAGAAGCTGGATCAATTTCAGGAGGTGTTCGACACCCACTAGGGCCGGCTGAGGCATGTTGCCAATGGCGCCCGTGGGCCTCTGCGCCCGTCAGGCGACCGCTCGGCCGAACTGCCTCGCTCCGATCACAACGGCGATGACGCAGAGGACTGCCATGATCAAAACGCCCTTGGTGACGCTGGGGTCGGTGAGGTTGTCGTTGAACACGTGGCGGGCCGCGTCCACCGCGTACAGCAACGGGTTGATCGCCGCAATGTTCTGCAGCCATTGAGGCGCCAGCTGCATCGGCAAGAGCACTCCCGACAACAGCAGGATCGGCAGGCTGGACGTGAAGATCAGTGGCGCGTAGCTGTCCTCGCTGCGCAGCCACAGCGCGACCGCGTAGGCGATGGAGGCGGTGAGCAGGCCGATCAGACCGATCAGCGCCAGCACCACGATCACGCCGACCGGATGGATGCTGAGGCCGAATGGGAGCGCCAGGACGATGAGGATGAGCGACTGCAGCACGATCGAGATCACGTCGCGCATCGCCCGGCCGAGCAGCAGGGCCACACGGCTGACCGGCGTGACGCGCAGCCGCTCGATCACGCCCATTCGCAGCTCGGCGATGAGGCTGAACCCGACGCCCGCCGCGCCGAACATGCCCAGCTGGACGAGCAGGCCGGGCACGAAGACGTTGTAGGCGCCGCCGGGGGGAAACCCGGGGAGCCGGGTGAGCGACTTGCTCAGCAGCGGCGCGAAGAGGATGAGGTAGAGAAGCGGCTGCAGGACCCCGAGCGCCACCCAGACCGGGTTGCGGATCAACAGGCCGAAGTACCGCCCGAAGACGAGCCAGATGTCGCGCAGCACCTTCATGCTGCCGTCTCCCTCAGCGAGCGGCCCGTCTGGCGCAGGAAGACGTCGTCGAGGCTCGGCCTGTGGAGGCCGATCGTCTGAAGGCGCAGACCGGCGCCGTCGAGCAGGCGAAGGATGTCCGGCATCGCGACCTCGCCGCGGTCCACATAGAGAAGGACGGACGCCTCCTCGAGGTGCGCCTCACGCACGAACGGCTGACCCTTGAGGATGTCGAGCGCCCGCTGCGGGTCGCCCGCGACGCTCAGGGTGATCACGTCACCTGCGACGGCACGCTTCAGCTCTTCGGGCGTTCCCTCGGCGACGATCTTGCCGAAGTCGATGATCGCGATGCGGTCGCACAGGGCATCCGCCTCGTCGAGGTAATGAGTGGTCAGGAACACCGTCGTGCCGCGCTCATGCATCCGCCGGACCTCGTCCCAAACGCGGGCGCGGCTCTGGGGGTCGAGCCCAGTCGTCGGCTCGTCGAGAAACAACAGGCGCGGGTCGTGGGTCAGGCCGAGAGCGATGTCGAGGCGTCGCTTCTGCCCTCCGGAGTAGGTGACGACCTTGCGGTCGGCGCAGGTCTCCAGCTCGAGCATGGCGATCAATTCCGCGGCGCGCGCGCCGGCTTTAGCGCGGGACATCCCGTACAGCCGGCCCTGGAAGACCAGCTCGCGCCGCCCGGTGATCTCGCGGTCCGCTCCACCGGCCTGTCCGACGTAGCCGATCCGATCCCTGATGCGCCCGGGCTGCGTGGCCAGGTCGAAGCCCGCGACGCGCGCCGTGCCCCCGCTGGGAGGCAGAAGTGTGGCCAGCATGCGCAGCGTCGTGGTCTTGCCAGCGCCGTTTGGCCCCAGGAACCCGAAGATCTCGCCCTGCTTCACCGTGAGGTCGACGCCGGCGACGGCCTCGACCTCTCGCTGGCGTGTCTTGAACACACGTCGAAGCCCGCGCGTCTCGATTACCGCCTCAGGTTGGTCCTGCTGCACCCACGGTGATTCTCGCCGATGTCCCCGGTCCGACATGGCGCACGAGGTGATCCCAGAACGCTTCCTGGATCGGGCCGCCTCGTGAGGGGCGGCGGATCGCCGTGATCGGACGCACGACCGCCGGAAGGGGCAGGACCGTCAGCACCCCGGAGCGCAGGTCGGCCTCGACGGCCAGCCTCGGCAGGGCGGCGAACCCCAGACCGGCGACCGCCGCGGCGTGGACGTACTCCGGATATCCGAGGGTGAGCACCTCGAGCCCGTCGTACGCGGGGCCGAGCAGCTCGCGCACAGTGCTTTCGGCGGAGAAGCTCGGGCCGCGCCGGAGGTAGCGGTGTCCAGCCATGTCGGATGGCGTCAGCTCATACAGGCCGGACAGAGGATGGTCGCGATGCACGACCATGAGCAGCTCATCGCGGGCGATCACATCGGTGAGCAGCCCCTCGGCGGGGTCGCCTTCGATCAGCGCGCAGTCCAGAGTGCCGGCCTCCACGTCGCGGTTCAGCACGGACGAGGCGTCGACCTCAACCTCGAGCTTCACGCCAGGATGCAGCCCGGCGAATTCCGCCAGGCGCACGGGCAGGTAGTAGCTAGCACAGGTGGGGCTTGCTCCAATGTGAAGCGAGCCCGCGCGCAGCGACTTCATGGAGTCGGCTGTGTCGTCCAGCACCTCGATCGCCCTCAGGGCGGCGCGGCAGGCGACCGCCAGCGTGCGCCCCGCGTCGGTCAGCCGGACGCTTCTGCCGTCACGTTCGAGGAGCTGGAGGCCCACAGCGCGCTCGAAGTGCCTTATCTGCTGGGTCACGGCTCCCTGGGTCAGGTAAAGGGACGCCGCCGCCTTCGAGATGTGCTCGTGCTCGGCCACGGCGACAAAGGATCTGATCTGCTCCAGCGAGAACGCCGGCCTTCGCACGCCACATATTAGTCAGGCTTATTGAAACCATTACAAAGATTTGCGATCAATTTTCTTAATGAAACCTTAGGTCGTGCGTTAGAGGAGTTACCGTTCAGACCCTCGCGGGGTGCGAGAAAGGAGGTGGGTTGCCATGAAGCGTCAGTCGGGCCGCTCTCAGAGCGGCCAGGGGATGGTCGAGTACGCCCTGATCCTGGTTCTCGTTTCCATCGTCGTCATCGTGATCCTTTTGACCATGGGGAACCAGATCGCCAACGTGTTCTCGAATATAGTCGCCGCCCTCGGTTAATCGATATTGAACTGAAGCGGGCCGGTCGACCCGGCCCGCTCCCGCTTGTCACCTTCGAAAGAAGGCCCGCCCTCTCGCGTTGTATCGGTCGAGCGTCGATCGCAACGAGGAAGGAGGTTCAGTCATGTCTTCACGTTTCGCGGCCGCCTTTCGCCAGGCGTCCCGAGGGCGCGCCTGGCCGGCTCTCGACCAACGTGGCCAGGGAATGGTCGAATACGCCCTGATCCTGGTCCTGGTCTCGATCGTGGTCATCGTCATCCTGCTGACGATGGGCCATCAGATCGCCAACGTCTTCTCTAACATCGTGGCCGCCCTGGGCTGAGCGTGGAGCGATGCGGGCCACCGTGGCCCGCTCGCATCTCCATCGCAGCGGGGAGCCGCTCGCCGTGGGGACGCCGGCTTTCGTGCCCGCTGGAGCCCACCTCGCCACGGCGGGCCAAGCCCCGGTAGCCAGGGGGTAGAGTTCGTCTGTGGCTGTAGGAGCCCAGACCGAATCGGACCAGTCGCCTGTCCTGGCGCCGCCCGGATCGAGGTACATCAACCGGGAGCTCTCCCGGCTCGACTTCGACGAACGGGTGCTCGCCATGGCGGAGGACCCACGCCTGCCGATCCTGGAGCGGGTCAGGTTCCTGGCCATCTTCAGCCAGAACCTGGACGACTTCTTCCAGGTGCGCGTCGCCGGCCTCAAGGAGCAATTGCTCGCCGCGATCGCAGTGGCGTCGCCGGACGGCATGTCGCCGCTGGACCAGCTGAAGGCGATCCGAGCCCGGGTCGAGGACCTGGTCCACCGACAGGTCGACCTCTACAACCACGAGATCCTCCCGGCGCTGGCTCAGGCGGGGATCGCGATCATCCGCCGCGAAGACGTCACCAAGAAGGAGCTGAGCCAGCTCCACACGGTCTTCCGCGAGCAGATCTTCCCGGTGCTGACCCCGCTCGCGGTCGACCCCGGCCACCCGTTTCCATACATCTCGCACCTCTCCCTGAACCTGGCGGTGGTCGTCCGCGACCCGCAGCGCAAGCAGCAGCGCTTCGCCAGGGTCAAGGTGCCGCCGGTCCTGCCGCGATTCATACCGCTCGCGGAAGACCAGCGATTCGTGCCCCTCGAGGACGTGATCGCGTTGCACCTGTCGGCGCTCTTCCCGGGCATGGAGGTGGTGGCGCACCATCCTTTCCGGGTCACTCGCGACGGGGATCTGGACGACGTGGACAGCGACGCAGAGGACCTGCTCGCCGCGATCCAGACCGAGCTGCGCAGGCGCCGCCGCCACGCGCGGGTGGTCCGCCTCGAGGTCGATCCTGGGATGTCGGCGGAGGTGCTGGAGCTGCTGACGCGAGAGCTCGAGCTGCAGCCGGCCGACGTGTATAAGTCGGATGGGCTGCTCGACCTCGGCAGCCTGTCGGCGCTGAACCAGCTCGACCGGCCGGACCTGAAAGAAGAGCCGTGGACACCGACCACCCAGCCTCGGCTGCGCGGGCTTGCCGCCGAGGTGCCCGACCTGTTCGCGGTGCTGCGGGCGGGAGACGTGATGGCCCATCACCCGTACGACTCGTTCGCGACCTCGGTCGAGGCCTTCATCGACCATGCCGCCAGCGACGCGGACGTGCTCGCGATCAAGCAGACCCTTTACCGGACCGGGCCGAACAGCCCGATCGTGCGCGCCCTGATCCGCGCGGCTGAGAGGGGTAAGCAGGTGGTCGCTCTGGTCGAGCTCAAAGCCCGCGGTGACGAGCAGGCCAACATCGGCTGGGCGAGAGCCCTGGAAGAGGCCAACGTCCACGTCGTGTACGGGCTGCTGGGGCTGAAGACTCACGCCAAGGTCACACTGGTGGTGAGGCGCGAGAGCGGCCACATCCGGCACTACCTTCACGTCGGCACCGGCAACTACAACCCCAACACCGCGCGCGCTTACGAGGACGTGAGCCTCCTTTCCGCCGACGCGGACCTCGGCGCCGACGTCACGGAGCTCTTCAACCTGCTCACCGGGTACAGCCGCCAGAGCAAGTACCGAAAGCTCATGGTCGCGCCGACGAACCTCCGCGCCGGCATCACGCAGCTCATCGAGCGGGAAAGCGTGGTGGGGGGCCGGATCATCATCAAGGTCAACAACCTGATCGACCCCGAGATCATCGACGCGCTCTATGCGGCGTCACAGGCCGGTGCCCAGGTCGACCTGTTGATCCGCAGCATGTGCTCGCTCCGTCCGGGTGTGCCGGGCCTCTCCGAGCGCATTCGCGTGCGATCGATCGTCGGCCACTTCCTCGAGCACTCGCGCGTCTTCAGCTTCGGCAATGGCGGCCAGCCCGAGTACTACCTCGGGTCGTCCGACCTCATGCCGCGCAACCTCGACCGCCGGGTCGAGGCCGTGGTGCCCGTCACGGACGCCAAGCTGCGCGGACGCCTGGCGGAGATCCTCGAGATCTCCCTGGCCGACGACGTGCTGGCCTGGGAGCTGGGGCCCGACGGCGTCTGGCAGCACGTGCCGACGGTTCGCGGGCTCAACTCGCACAGGCGGTTCCAGGAGATGGCGCTGGAGAGCGCCCGCGGCAACGGGGTCGTGAACGGCGTCCCGCATGCCTGAAGCCTGATGGTCGAGCGCGAGGTCAAGCTCGGGGCCGGTCCGGCGTTCCACCTCCCAGACCTGGGCGGGGTCATCGAGGGGGTGACGGTCAGCCCGCCGGAGGCGGTGCGCCTCGAGACCGTGTACTACGACACCTCCGACCTGCGGCTGGCGCGCTGGGGCGTGTCGCTCCGGCATCGGGCCGGCGAGGGCTGGACCCTCAAGCTCTCGTCCGCCCCCTCGAACGGGCAGTCGCCGGGCATGCTGCAGCGCGACGAGCTCACCTTCCAGGGCAGCTCGAAGAGGCCGCCGGAGGCCGCGGTGGCGATCGTCCGAGCTTATGTGCGCAAGTCGGAGCTGGTGCCCGTGGCCCGGCTCTCCACGTTGCGACGCCGCGTGCGGCTTCTCGACGCATCGGGAAAGCGCCTCGCGGAGGTCGTCGACGACGAGGTTTCAGTGCGCGACGGCCGGCGCGTGGCCGCCCGGTTCAGGGAGATCGAGGTCGAGCTTGCTCCAGGCGGCGATGCGGGGGCCGGCGGCGACGGCAGCCTCGACGGCAACCCGATCCTCGGGCCGGTGGTCGCCCGGCTGCGCGGCGCCGGCGCGGGCGCGCCCGACACGACACCGAAGCACATCCGGGCGCTCGGACCGCGCGCGACGGAGCCACCCGAGGTGGCGCCTGTGGCGGTCCCGGCCGGCGCTCCATCCAGGGAGGTGATCCAGAGCGTGCTCGCCGACGCGGTGGCGTCGCTCCTGCGGCACGACCCGGTGGTCAGGACGAGCGGCGATCCGGAAGGGGTGCACCAGGCGCGCGTCGCCACCCGCAAGCTCCGCTCGCACCTGCGCACCTTCGGGCCGCTCCTGGATGCGGAGTGGTCGGAGCCGCTGCGCTCGGAGCTCGGCTGGGTGGCGATGGCACTCGGCGCGGTACGGGATCGCGAGGTCCTGCTCGAGCGCCTGCGTGAGAGGGCCAGGTCGCTGCCATCCAACGACGCCCGGTTGGCGGCGTCGCTGCTCCGCCTCCTCGAGCAGGAGGTCGAATCCGTGCGCAAAAAGCTCCTGGCGGATCTTGCCTCGGCGCGCTACGTCGACCTGCTCGAGCGCCTGGTCGCCGCCGCTCTGACCCCGGTCACGCTGCCCGAGGCGGAGCAGCCCGCGCTGGCGACTCTGCCCGCCCTCGCGACCAGCCCGTGGCGCCGGCTGCGCTCGGCGGTGCGACAGATGCCCGACACGCCCTCCGACCCCGAGCTGCACCGGATCCGGATCCTGGCCAAGCGCGCGCGCTACGCCGCCGAGGCTGTCGCACCCGTGGCGGGCGGCGCCGCCGAGGCCTTCGCTCGCGCCGCCGCCAAGCTGCAGACCGTGCTGGGAGAGCACCAGGACAGCGTCACGGCGCAGGCGTGGCTGCGCGGCGCCGCCGTGAGCGGCCGGCGGGCGTTCGTGGCCGGCCAGCTGATCGCCATGGAGCACGTGGCGGCCGGCGAGTCCCGCACCAGGTGGCCCAAGGTCTGGAAGGCCCTCGACAACAAAAAGCTCCGCAGCTGGATGCCCTAGACGGGTGGGCACGTTCTATGTCGTCCGTCATGCCAAGGCCGGCAGCCGCGGGGACTGGACGGGCGACGATCGGCAGCGCCCGCTGAGCAAGAAAGGGCACAAGCAGGCGCAGGACCTCGTCTCCGTCCTCGCGCCCTTCCCGGTCTCGGCCGTCATTTCGAGCCCATT
Source organism: Candidatus Dormiibacterota bacterium (assembly GCA_036491815.1). Taxonomy (GTDB): domain Bacteria; phylum Chloroflexota; class Dormibacteria; order Dormibacterales; family Dormibacteraceae; genus DASXBE01. Next base: position 11,230 of record DASXBE010000002.1, read on the forward strand.
TCTCCGCTGCCTGCAGACCGTCGAGCCGCTCGCCCGCGCTCACGAGGTCGAGGTCGAGACCGCCGAGTCGCTGGCCGAGGGGCACGGGCTCGCCGGGGCGATGCGATACATGGGCGACCCGAAGCTCGACCACGCTGTCCTGAGCACGCACGGCGACATCGTCTGGGAGCTGGTCGAGGAGCTGGTCAAGCGCCATGTGATCAAGCCCGGTGAGGGCGGGTTCGAGAAAGGTTCGACCTGGGTCGTCGTGCTCGAGAACGGCGCCCCCGTGCGCGCACGATTCATCGCCGCTCCTTGACGTCCTCGCCGCCCTTGGTGCGGCGGCTGCGAGACCGGATGGCGGCCGCCGCCAACCCCGAGCGCGCCGTGGGCATGCAGGCGTACATGAAGTCGACCATGCCGTACTACGGGATCCA
>DASXBE010000003.1:0-5061 GCA_036491815.1 Candidatus Dormiibacterota bacterium
GTGTCCTCCGCCTCCATCGCGGTGTCCAGCTCCTTGCGCTCACGGTGCCAGCGCTCCATGGCCAGGTCGAGCTGCGCGGACTGCAGGCGCGCCACCTTGAGGTAGGCGGAAAACCCGCCGCGGCTGAGCGCCCGAAGCCGCCGGCTCAGCCGCTGCCACGGGCTGGCCAGGATCGACACCTCGTTCGCCAGGATCGCGCCGCGCCCCGTGGCCGCCTCCAGGCGGAACTGTTCGCGTAAGTTCTGGCCCTCGTATCGGATGCCGAACAGGAGCAGGGCGATGATGCCCGCCGTGAACGGGCCCGTCATGATCAGGGTTCGGAGGTGGATCTCGACCAGGCCGAACAGCCCGTTCTGGATGGGGAAGAAGGTGAGCCAGGCATCCCACGAGAAGTGCCCGGCGATCGCGATGATGAACCCGCTGAGGATCGCAAGCGCCTTCTGCTTGAGGTTGGGCAGCTGTCGCGCGACGCCGATTCCGGCGCCGATGTACGCGGTGTAGGTGGCGTGGCCGAAGAACAGGCCAAGGCCCTGGCGCGCATACCACTGGAACCCGGCGGCGAATCCGCCCAGCCCCTCAGGTGAGTAGATCGCGTACAGGTTCGTCATGTACGTGATGGATTCCATGAAGTTGAAGCCGAGGCCCACCGCCGCCCCGTAGACGATGCCGTCGACCACGTCGTCGAAGTCCTTGCGCATGACGAGGAAGAGGAGGACGACCGCGCTGCCCTTGGCGAGCTCCTCCAGCACGCCTGCCATGAAGGCGAGCGACGCATCGAGACCGGGCCCGGGCACGAGCGTGCGCTGCGCGGTCTCCTCCCAGATGCTCTCACCCCACACGACAAGGCACGTCGCGACGATCGCGCCCCACGCCGCGGCCACCAGCACCAGGCGCCAGGGCTCCTTCTCGTTCCGGTCCATGCGTCGCACCACGAACAGGCCGAAACCGGTCGTGGGCAAGCAGGCGAGCGCGCACACCGCGGCGACCTCGGGCCCCGCGGACTGCGTGAAGAGGAAGACGTCGATCACCAGGAGCCAGAGCAGGACGCCGAGCCCGATCAGCACGCCGGCTCGGATCAGATGACTGCGCCGCGCCGCGCGATCGCGCTCGAACGCCCGAACCAGGATGAACGTGCCGAGCGCGATCAGGGCCACCGCCAGCAGCCCGTACAGCGACGTGCGGGCCGGGATCGTATCGAGGTACACGTAGTTGAGGACGGAGCTGGCCACCAGCGCGACCACGATCACCGCTGTCAGCGCGAGGGCTATGCCGTAACGGCCCGGCCGCAGCCGCGAGTGGGGATTGGCCGCGGGAGGCGTTGTGAGCGTGATCACGTGCGCCGCACCAGGACGATTCGCCGCGCCAGGACCTCGACCGGCACGCCGCCCTGGAAGCGCTCGACGACAAACGTGTAATGGCCGGGCAGGACGTGGTGGAAGCCGGCGGGGACGACGACCGGGACAATGGAGTGTGCCGCCAGCTGCGCGGGCGTGCCCGGCCCGACGCGGCCGACGATGCTGCCGAAGCTGTCGTACCAGCGCGCGTCGACTGTCAGGTTGGCCGGCAGGCTCGTCCAGTCCACCACCGCGGCGAACACCTGCGTCCGGGAGAACTGCGTCTGGTCCATCCCGCCGACGGTGCCGCTCGAGGGGTCGTAGGTGTAGATCCCGACGACGCGAGCGGCGGTTCCGGTCGACTGCCCGGGGGGCTCGAAGTGCACCAGCTCGACCAGCCCGACGATGAGGATGAGGACCCCGACGGTGGCAAAGACCAGCAGCGTCCGATAGAGCGTGCGGACCTGGTCGTACTGGGCGCTCTGCAAGGCGGCGCTCAGTCGAATCGATTGTCGAGGCGTTGTCAAGGTAAGGACACAAGAAAGGAGGAGGGTTCGATGCCGCAGAGCGCATGGAGTCCGAAGCGGGAACGGCAGTACGAGCACATCAAGGAGGGCCTGCTCGAGCGCGGGCAGGGCGAGGAGAAGTCCGAGGAGATCGCCGCCAGGACCGTCAACAAGGAACGGGCGCGGCACGGAGAGGCGAAGCAGGCAAGCCGCACCTCGGTCGACGACATCTCATCGGGCCGGCGCGGTGGGCTGCGCTCCCACAAGGGCTCCGGCGGGCGAACCTACGACCAGCTGCGCAACGAGGCCCGCGAGCGCGGCATACACGGCCGCTCGAAGATGACCAAGCACGAGTTGGAGCGCGTGCTCAGCCGCTAGCCGACCTGGAACTCGTTGTCGCGCATGACTGGAACCCATGCGCCCTTCGGGTCTTGGCCGTCGATCTCGACCTCGGGGCCGCCAACCATGAAGTCGGTATGGACGACGGACTCGTTCAGGCCGGTGGCGCGATCCGTCTCGTCGGCGACTGCGTACGCAAATCCGGAGCCATAGGCCACGTGACAGGTGGCGTTCTCGTCGAAGAGGGTGTTCGAGAAGATGAGGCCGAGCTTGCCGACCTCAGACGAGCCGTCGACCAGTGACACCTCGCCCAGGCGGCTCGCATTGGCGTCGGCGGCAAGCTCGGCGCGGATCACGTCGGCCCCCTCGCTCGCCTTGACTCCGACAATGCGGCCGTCGCGGAACTCGAACTCGAGGTCTCGGACCATAGCGCCTCGCATCTCGAGTGGCCGGGTCGAGCGAAGCCGGCCCTCGGCGCGGCGGCGGTCCGGTGACGTATAGACCTCCTCGGTCGGCATGTTGGCGATATGGCTCACGCCGAAGGTCGTCACGGTATCCGCCGCATCCCACAGCGACGACGGAAGCAGGCCGACCGTGAAATCGGTGCCCGGTCCGCGGTAGCGCAGAGCATCGAAGTGACGCTCGTTCAGCGCATCCGCGATCCGGCGCAGTCGGGCTGTATGGGCCCGCCACTCGGCAATTGGATCCTCCCGATCGAGCCGGATCGCCTTCTCGATCGCCTTCCACAGCGCCTCGACGTCGGGCTTTCCGAAGACCTGCTTGGCCCATGCCTCGGTCGCATATGGAACGATCGTCCAGTTCACGAGCTTTTCGCCGACGAGCCGCGCCCATTCGCCGCGGTAGCGGCGAGCCTGGGCCTTGCCCACCCGGGCCGGGTCGAGATCCGACATGAGGGTGGGATCCGCTTCGCCCGAGATCTGCACGAAGGCACCCCGATCGTCCTCGAGCGTTTTCATGATCGCCATGTACCAGGCGGGCGTCTGGGAGAGCTCCTCCTCAGGGCCGAGCTCGGCGAGCGCGCGCGTCATGTGCCGGTCGACGTAGAAGGCCTCGGCCCGCCGCGCTCCGGCGCGATAGGCGGAGCGGGCGATCTCGCGGACCAGGGGCGCGTGCTCGACGAGGCCGGAGATGATCACCACCTGGCCGGGCTGGACGTTCGCCCCCACCGACACGGTGAGGTCCGCCAGGCGGATCAACCGCTGCTGCTCATCCACTGACAAGAAGGCTACGCAGGCCGGGGCAGGCACGTGGCCGAGGCGGGGATGCTGGTGCGGCGGAGAGGAGTTGAACCTCCACGTCCTTGCGGACACTAGCTCCTGAAACTAGCGCGTCTGCCATTCCGCCACCGCCGCTCCGCCGGGCTCACGCTCAGGACGAGCGAAAAGTATACCCAGGGCCTGTCAGACCCCTTTTCAACTCGTGATGAAGAGCGTATGCCAGGCGGCTTCGACGAGCTCCGGGGTGAGCTGCGGACGAACGCCGCGCGCCGATGACACGTCGACCAGGCGCTCCAGCAGGTCGCGAGGGTGGTTGCCGCGCAGGGGGCGGCCGCTGTAGAGACTGGAGATCATCTCCAGAGCGCCCGGGTCGGGCGGGATGGTCAGCCGGGCGCGCTCCCGCTCGAAGATGTGGCACCACATCTCCCACGTCGGATCCGGCATGAAGACCTTGTACGAGAGCCGGCGCAGGTACGCCTCGTCCAGCAGCTCGGCCGGCTTGAGGTTCGTCGACAGCGCCACCTGGGCGCGAAAGGGGATCTCCACCTTGCGGCCGCTGGCCGTGAGGTTCATGTAGTCGGTGTCCTGCTCGAGCGGCACAAGCAGCCGGTCGAGGATCTGCTTCGGCGAGACGCGCTGGCGGCCCAGGTCGTCGATCAGCAGCACGCCGCCGTTCGCCTTCACCTGCAGCGGCGCGCCGTAGGTGCGGCTGCCCTCCTCCCAGGTCGGGTCGAACATCTCGAGGTGGAACTCTCCGCCCACCTGGACCAGCGGCCGCGACACCCGCCGCCAGCGGTGGTCGGCCGGCTGGTTCGGCTCGAGGCGATGCACGCCGCCATCGAAGATCGTCATCACCTCGCCCCCGCCGATGTCCAGCGCGACGGGGATCACGATTGGGCCGCCGAGCAGCGTGGGGATGCGGCGGGCCAGCGTCGTCTTGCCGTTGCCGGGAGCGCCGTAGATGAAGATCGACGAGCGCGAGTTGACCGCCGCCCTCACCGCCTCGGTCACGCCGGGGGCGAGCTCGATCCCGCTCAGCGCGAGGTTGACCTTGACGAGGTCGAGCGTGCCCGGCTTCGCCGCCTCGGCCAGCACCGCCTTGTACTCCTGCATCGAGACCGGGGCGGGCCCCTGGTAGCGGGTGCTCGCGTCCGCGATCTGGTTGCTGCGCGTGCGGCCCTGGTTGGTGATGGCGTACGCCATACGCTCGGGCAGCGGCCGGCCGAGCCAGGGCCCCTGCTCCTGCGCCAGGCCAAGCGCATCGAGGAAGTTCGAGCCGGTCAGCGTCTTGAGGATCGGCTCGACGGCGGAGAACGGCAGCGCCAGGTGGTCGGCGAACTCGAAGCCGGTGACCCTCGTCGCGGTGGCCGCCAGGCGCAGCACCATGCCCTCGATCAGGGTGCGGTTGATCTCGGGCGGAGGTGGAGGTTCGATCTCGTGCGCGGTCGGCACGGCCGAAGGCACGGGCTGCGGCTCGTCGACGTGCTCGAGCACGGCGGCGAACAGCTTCTTGCCGAAGCGTGCGCGATCGGCGTGGTCGGGCGGCTCGCCCTCACGGCGGCGGCTGATCCAGTCGGGGACCTCTTTGAACACGACGGTGTTGCCGATCAGCAGCTGCACCGTGTCCGGCTCGTCAGTCGACAC
>DASXBE010000004.1:0-5736 GCA_036491815.1 Candidatus Dormiibacterota bacterium
TTGCGCTCGATGAACTCCATCTCCGCCGGCATGTGGCTCAAGCGGACCGGGAAGTAGGCAGGATCCATCTGGTCCGCGAACGCCGCCTGCAGCGACTTGGCCGACCCCGAGGGTCCCACGATCGTGAGGTGCGTGCCTGGAACGAACGCGGGCAGGAAGAAGGGAAATCCCTGGATGTGGTCGAGGTGCGTGTGTGTGATCAAGAGGTGGGCCTGCAGCGGCTCGCTCGGGCTGCACGTGCTTCCAAGCTCCGCGATCCCGGAGCCTGAATCGATGATCAGCAGATTGTCGTCCTTGTCCCGCACCTCGATGCAGGTCGTGTTCCCCCCGTAGCGGAGGGTGCGGCGGCCGGGCGTAGCCCGAGTCCCACGCGTGCCCCAGAACTTGATCCTCAACGCGCAACCTCGGACTTCGCGGCGTGATTCGTCTGGTAGATCTCTTTCGTGATGAAGATGTCGAGCAGGTCTTTGTCGAGCTTCCCCTGTCCCGCCTCGGCGTGAAGGATGTCCAGCGCCGTGGCGGTGGCCACCGCCTTCTTGTACGGGCGGTCCTGGGCGGTCAGCGCGTCGAAGATGTCAGAGATCGTCATCATTCGCGCCTGGATCGGGATCTGATCCCCCGTCAGCCCCCGCGGGTACCCGGAGCCGTCGAGCTTCTCGTGGTGTCCGTACGCGATTTCCGGGACGCCCTTCATGATCGGAGTCCACGGGATCTTGGTCAGGAAGTGGAAGCTGTGCGTGACGTGCGACTCCATCTCGAGTCGCTCCTCGGGGTCGAGCGTGCCCTTGCGGATGCTGAGGAAGCGAAACTCCTGAGGGTCCAGCATCGGATGCGGCCTGCCGGCCATGTCGTAATAGGTCTGCTGTGAAAGCACCTCCAGCATCGAAGCCTTGTCCTCGGGCAGCACACTCGGCTCGTTGGCGACGACGATGCTCTGCATCCACTGGTTGAGCTGGATCAGCTCCTGCTCGAGGCGTCGGTCGATCTCCTCGAGGATCGCCGCGCTGACCTGCCCGCTCTTCATCGCCTCGAGCTTCTCGGTCGCGTACCTGACCTGCACCGACCGCTCCACGAACTGGAAACGCGACTCGATCACCTCGAGCTGGCCCGGCATCAGCTTTTTGGCCTTGATCAGGATGTGCTCTCGCACGCCGACCTTGCCGAAGTCGTGCAGCAGGCACGCGTAACGCAGTTCCTTGAACTGGTCCTCCGTGAGGCGCACGTCCTTGTACTTGCCGACCTCGAGCGCGGTGACCGCCCGGGCCAGCCTCGTCGTCAAGCCTTCGACGCGGCCCGAATGACCCGCCGTGCTCGGGTCTCTCTGCTCGATCGCGGTGACGCTTGCCTGCACGAAGCCGTCGAAGAGAGCCTGGATCGACTCGAGCAGGCTCTTGTTGTCCAGGGCCACCGCGGCCTGGCTGGCGATCGACTCGATCATCTCCAGGTCCTCAGGCCGGAAGCTGACCACCTCGGTCGGGACGCTGTCGACAGTGAGACGCGTCCCGAAGTTCCGCTTGGCGTTGATGAGCTGCACGGCGCCGACCACCTCGTTCTGGTGGTTGCGCATCGGGACCGTCAGCATCGATTTCGTGCGGTACCCGTACTGCGCGTCGAAGCCCTTGCCGCCCTGCGGCCTGCCGGGCGGAGGGTTGTAGGCGTCGTCGTAGATCTGGCTCGACCCAGCCGACACGGTGTACCCCACCACGGTCTTGTCGTCGACGGGCACCGTGAACGCCTGATAGGTGTTGTCGATGGAGTCGTTCTGGCTCGAGGCCAAGAAGAGCTTCGGCACGCCGTCCTCCTGCGTCTTGAGCCACAGGCTTGCGCCGTCCGCGCTCGTCAGCTGGCGCATCGTCAGGAGGATGAAATCCTGCAGCTTGCCGATGTCGCGCTCCGCCGACAGCGCGATGCCGATCCGGTTGAGCTCCTCGAACTGGCGGTGTTGCCGCCCGGCCTGCTCCTGAAGCTGGGTGACCTGCTGGCGCAGCGCGATGTTCTCCATCGCGATCCGGACCAGCTCGCGCAGCGCCGCCGGAGCCGCGTCGGTCGGGACCGCGACGGCTATGTCCTCAAGGCCGGGCGGGGCCGTCTGGCCGGGACCGAGCAGGACCAGGGCCGGCCTGATCACCTTCGCGGGGTCCCCCAGCGGCTCCGCATCGAGGCCGGCGCCCGCCAGGGCGCGGGCGTCGAGCGCGCCGGCGAGGTACAGATGGAATGGCTGGGCCGTCCTCACCTGGCGTTTCTAGCACCGACGTCTGAGTTTTGAGCCCCCGCTGCGGAATTTTGAGAGTAGATGAGACGTAAACCCTCGAGCGTCAGCAGCGGGTCGGTCAGCTCGATCACGGGTGTCAGGTCGGCAACCAGGGCGGCCTGCCCGCCAGTGGCGATCACACGCGCCTTGCCGCCCAGCTCTGCGACCATCCGCTGGACCATTCCCTCGACCTGCGCGACGAAGCCCCAGACCAGGCCCGACTGGATCGAGGAAACGGTGTTCCGCCCGATCACCGAGTCGGGGGCGACTGGCTCGACCCGCCGCAGCATCGCCGTGTGCGAGACCAGGGCGTCGAGCGAGATCTCAACCCCTGGGGCGATCGCCCCTCCGAGGTAGTCTCCATCGCCGCTGATCGCGTCGTACGTGACCGCCGTTCCGAAGTCGATCACGACGATGGGGCCGCCGTACTTCGTGTACGCCGCCAGGGCGTTGGCGATCCGGTCCGCGCCGACGTCCTTCGGATTGTCATAGCGGATCCGGACGCTTGTCTTCACTCCTGGGCCGACCATGACCGGCTCGCATGCCAGGTAGCGGCGGGACGCCTCGACGAGCGCCGGGTTGACGGTCGGGACCACGCTTGCGACCACGACGCCGTCGACCAGGCCGAGGTCGAATCCCCGCAGCTCGAAGAGCTGCTTGAGCTCGAGGCCCATCTCGTCGGCCGTGCGCTCGCGATGCGAGGTCACGCGCCAGTCCGCCACCAGGCGCTCGCCGTCGAAGAGCCCGAGGGTCACGTTGGTGTTGCCTACGTCGACTGCGAGCAGCATCCGGGTCGAACTGTACTAACTCGGCAAGGGGGGCGGACGCGTTTCGGCCCACCGCCGAAGGACCTGCGCCTCGCGTCGCACGGCCCGTGCCCGAGCGGCCACCCGCCTCGGGTGCGGCCCGCCCGGCAGGTCCCTCATCGAAAGCGAGGCCGCAGCCTTCCACGGCGCTCGGAACCCACCGTCCCGAACCTGGCGCGCAATCTCCTCGTGAGCGGAGCGGAACGGCCTGCCCGCCCGGACCAGCCGCTCCGCCGCATCCGTCGCAAGCAGGCCAGGGTCGGCCGCCGCTGCGGCGAGCCGCGCGCGGTCGAACTCCAGGTGCTCGACCAGCAGCCGGGCCGCGGACACCGAGTCGAGCGCGTTGTCAACCGCGGCGAAAATCGCCGGCTTGTCCTCCTGGAGGTCGCGGTCGTACGCGAGCGGAAGTCCCTTCAGAACCGTGGCCAGCGAGACGAGGCTCCCGAGGGACCGGCCCACGCGGCCCCGGAGCAGCTCGGCGATATCGGGGTTCTTTTTCTGCGGCATCAGGCTGGAGCCGGTGGCGATCTCGTCCGCCAGCCTCACGAGCCCGAACTCCGCGCTCGCCCACAGCACGACGTCCTCGCCGAGGCGGCTCAGGTGTATGGACGCGCACAGGCAGGCGTAGACGAGGTCGAGCGCGAAGTCGCGGTCGGACACGGCGTCGATACTGTTGGCGGTGAGCCGCGCGAAGCCGAGCTCCTTCTGCACGACATCGCGCCGCAGCGGGAGGGTCGTCGCGGCCAGGGCCCCGGACCCCAGCGGCATCTCGTCGGCCGCGTCGTAGGCGCGCGCGAAGCGACCCGCATCGCGCAGCAGGGGCTCCGCATGGGCCAGGAGATGGTGGCCGAGCGTCACGGGCTGCGCCCTCTGCAGGTGCGTGAACCCCGGCATCGCCCAGGCGGCATGAATGCCGGCCCTGGCCGCCAGCAGAGCGACGAGGGCGCCGATCTCCGCGACGGCCTCGGCCGCCGCCGCCCTGCAGTAGAGGCGCAGGTCGAGGGCCACCTGGTCGTTCCTGGAGCGGCCCGCATGGAGCGAGGCGCCGGCGGGCGTGATCTCTGTGAGGCGCCGTTCGACCGCGGTGTGGATGTCCTCGTCCGTGTCCTCGAACTCGAACTTGCCCGCGTCGAGCTCGCTCCGCACCCGGCGCAGGCCGCGCTCGATGGCCACCAGGCGCGAGGCTGGGATCAGGCCCGCGGCCGCCAGCCCGCGGGCGTGGGCGATGCTCCCCGCGATATCGAAGCGGTACAGCTCGAAGTCCGTTTCCAGAGATGAGGAGAAGCGCTCGAGCTCGGGCAGCATGGCCCGCTCGAACCGCCCGCTCCACAGCTTGGTGGTCTTCTTGGCGCTTATGGGGTGAGCCTCTTCACGTCGCCGAGCAGGTGGCCCAATTCGCGCGATTCGAGCCGGCCCTGGACCTGCGCCGACGTGCGCACCCCCATGCCCCACAGCTTGATGAACCCGGCTGCGGCGGACTGGTCGAAGGCGTCGCCCTTTCCGTACGTGGCCAAAGACAGCTGGTACAGCTGATGTGGGCTCTTCCTCCCAACGACCTGGGAGGAGCCCCTGTACAGCTTGAGGCGGACCTCGCCGGTGACGTAGCGCTGCGTCTCCGCGACGAAAGCGTAAAGAGCGTCGCGCAGCGGGCTGAACCACAGGCCGTCGTAGACCATCTGGGCCCACTGCTGGGCGACGGTCTCTTTGAACCTCGCGACCTCCTTGGGCAGGCTGATGTCCTCCAGCGCCTGGTGCGCCTGCAGAAGGAGGACCGCCGCGGGAGCCTCGTAGATCTCGCGCGACTTGATTCCGATGAGACGGTTCTCCAGGTGGTCGATCCGACCCACTCCGCAATCGCCGCCAACCCTGTTGAGAGTCGTCACCAGCTCCAGCGCGTCCACCTGACGGCCGTCGAGCGACCTGGGCAGACCGCCCTCGAAGCCGATCTCCAGGTACACCGGCTCGTCGGGGCACTGGCGCGGGTCCCTGGTCCATGCGTAGACGTCCCTGGGCGGCTCGTGCCACGGGTCCTCGAGCACGCCCGCCTCGATCGAGCGGCCCCACAAGTTTTCATCCGTCGAGTAAGGCGACCGGACGGTGGCCGGAACCTCGATCCCGTGGGCCGTGGCGTACTCGATCTCGTCGTCGCGGTTCATGCCCCACTCGCGCACCGGCGCGATGACCTCCAGCTCGGGCGCGAGCGCGGCGGTGGCGACCTCGAAGCGGACCTGGTCGTTGCCCTTGCCCGTGCAGCCGTGCGCGATCGCGGCAGCACCCTCCCGGCGCGCGACCTCGACCATCATCGCGGCGATGAGCGGACGCCCTAGCGCTGTCGCCAGCGGATACTCCTTCTCGTAGACGGCGCCCGCCTGCAGGGAGGGCCAGACGAACAGCTGGAGGAAGGGCAGGCGACCATCGGCCACGTAGGCGGCTGACGCCCCTGTCTTCAGGGCGCGAGCCTGTATCGCGTCGAGGTCTTTCTTCTCGCCCAGATCGACAGTGAACGCGACCACGTCCCAGCCCTTGTCCTTCAGCCAGCGGATCGCGACCGACGTGTCGAGCCCCCCCGAGTACGCGAGGACGAGCTTCTTTTTCGAGGGCGAGGCCGCCTCCTTGCCGCCGGCGGGCTGGGGCCGGCCGCCGCGCCTGCTACCCGGCATGGGCCAGCAGATCCTTCAA
>DASXBE010000005.1:0-2104 GCA_036491815.1 Candidatus Dormiibacterota bacterium
GCTTCGGCTCCGTTCAAGTCCTGGCGTCCCGTGGTCCCTGTGCGCCGAGGAACATCTCCCGCATGTCGGGGTTGGCCAGCACCTCCGAGCCGCGCGCGGACATGACGACGCGTCCGCGCACCATCATGTATGCCCAGTCGGACACCCCGAGCGCGGCGACCGCCTTCTGCTCGACCAGCAGGACCGACTTGCCGTTCGCGCCGAGGGTCTTGATCTGCTCTTCGAGCACGACCCGCGACAGCTCGGGCGACAGGCCGGCCGTCGGCTCGTCCAGCAGGAGCACCCCAGGGTCGAGCATGAGGACGCGGGCGATCGCGGTCATCTTGCGCTCGCCGCCACTGAGCGTCTCCACGTACCGGTTCAGCTTGTCGCGGAGCTGCGGGAACACGCTGAGGGCGCGTTCCATCCTCACCGCCCGCTCCTTCGGCGGGAACAGGTACCCGCCCATCTCCAGGTTCTCGCGCACGCGCAGCGCCTCGAAGACGTCTTCGAGCTGCGGCACGTAACCGACGCCGGCACGCGCGAGCTGTTGGAGCGGAAGGCCGGTCACGTCCCGCCCGTTCAGCGTCACCCGCCCGGCCATCAGGCGTGCGATACCGAGCACGCCCTTGAGCAACGTGCTCTTGCCCGCGCCGTTGGGTCCGACCACCGACACCACCTTGCCGGGATGGACGTCAAGGTCCACCTCGTGCACGATCGGGGAATCGCCGTAGCCGGCGGTCAGCCCACGAATCGACAGCGCGGCGGCCGTCTGTGCCCTGGGCTCAGGCGCGAGCTCTTGCTCAGCCGATGACATAGGCGTCCTGGACCTCTTTGCGCGTGCGCAGCTCGCTCATCCGGCCCTCCGAAAGCACCTTGCCCTGGGCCATGACTACGACTTTGCTGCACAGGCGGTCCACGATGTCCAGGCCATGCTCGACCAGCAGCAGCGACATGCCTTCGGAGGCGAGCTGAAGGAAGACGTCCTCGAGCTGGCGGGACAGGCTTGGGCTCAGGCCGGCCATCGGCTCGTCGAGCAGAAGGAGCTTGGGCCGGGCCATCAGCGCGCGCATGGTCTCGACCGCACGCTTCTGCCCGCCGCTCAGGTTGCGGGCGGGCTCATCGGCCTTGCTCTCCATGCCGAACGAGCCCATCATCCCGCGCGACTCGCGGAGGATCTCCTTCTCCTGCGCGCCCCAGTAGGGGGCACCGAGGAGCACGCCCAGCGCGGTCTCTCCCCGCTGCTTTGGCGCGGCGACCATCAGGTTCTCGAGCGCCGAGAGCCCGCCGAACACCCGCGCCATCTGAAACGTGCGCACCAGGCCGCGGCGCGCGAGCCGGTGCATGGGCCAGCCGGTCACGTCCTCGCCGTCGAAGATGACGCTGCCGCCGCCGGGGGACACGAATCCGCCGATCACGTTGAGGGCCGTCGACTTGCCGGCGCCGTTGGGCCCGATGAGGCCGGTGATGGCGCCTCGCGCCACGGTGAAGGACACACCGTCCACGGCGCGCACGCCTCCGAAGTGCTTGACCAGGCCGCGGACCTCGAGGAGCGGGGAGGCGGGCGCGGTCAACCGGTGCCTCTGTACTCAGGCCGGCGTTCGGGAAACACACCCTGTGGCCTGAGCCAGATGAACAGGATCGTCGTCGTGCCGAGGACGATCCAGCCGATGTCCTCCTTGAGGCCGAGGTGGCCTGGGATCTGGGGCAGGAACTGCACGCCCTGGAGCAGGAGGACGGCGATCAGGAGCGTGCCGATGCTCACGCCGAGGTCGCTGCCCATTCCCCCGACGATGACCGCGGTCAGGAGCGCCAGGGTCTCGACGTAGGCCCAGGCGCCGGGCGACCAGCCGGCGATGAACGCGACCAGCAGCGCACCGCTCAGGCCGCCGAACCCGCCGCCCACCGCCTGGACCATGAGGCGCAGCCTGAGGATGTCCTTGCCCACCGCCGAGGCCGCCTGCTCGTCGTCGCGCATGGCGCGCAGGGTCCGCCCCATGGGGCCACGCGTGAACTTGCGCAGGACGAAATAGCCGGCCACGCAAACCACGGACACGATCGCGACGTAGAGCCACTCCTGGAGCTGGGGGTCCAGGTCGGAGAACGGTCCCGGGATCAGGCCCAG
>DASXBE010000006.1:0-16822 GCA_036491815.1 Candidatus Dormiibacterota bacterium
GCGACGGCGAGCGCGATGATCCCGATCTGGTTGACCGTGAGGGCGATCGAGCCGAAATGGAGGAGGTTGCTGAACCGTTCGCGGTACGACACGCTGAAGTAGCCGACCAGCGGCAGCATCACGTACTGGATCATCAGCGAGATCGCGAGCGACACGATGACCATGCCGAGCAGCGATGTGCTCTTGCGCTGGAATGGCGCGTAGATGAACCGGGCGATCAAAAACGAGAATATCGAGCCAAACACGACGCCGCCCACCGCAGCGATCCAGATCGGCACGCCGGCGTTGTCGATGTAGTAGGCGACGAATGCCGAGGCGATCATGACCTGGCCATAAGCCAGGTTGATCATGTTGGTGATCCCGAACTGCATGGTGAACCCGACCGCGGCGAGCGCGATCACGGACATGCTGACCAGGCCAAAGCCGAACGCCGCGACGAGAATATTCAGATTCACGGCGTTCGGCTCCCCCTACGACAGATCGCTGACCCTAGATGCCACCGGCGTCGCTGAGCATCTTCGTCTGGTCCGGCGTCAGCTGCGCGACCGTGACCTCGCCGCCATTCGCGTCGTACTGGACGAGGACGTAGCCGGACTGCGAGTTGTTGTACTGGTCGAAGACGTTCACGCCGCCCGGGCCGACGTACCGAATCGACTTGCCGGCGTGCAGGGCGTCGAGGCCTTCCTTGTACGTGTGGACGTCGGTCGCGCCTGAAACGCCGTTGGCGATCTCCTTGATTTTCGAGTTGTAGACCTTCGGGTCGGCGCTGTTGGTCGCGACCATCGCGAGCGCGGTCATGACGATGCCGTCGTACAGGTGCAGCGTCGAGCCACGCTGGTTGTACGTCGGCGCCTTGTCGAATGTCGACGCCGCGATCTTGAGGTTGGCCTGGAACTCATCGTAAGCGGGGCCCGAGAAGTCGTAGTGGAGGTCGACGCCGCGGTAGTTGGTCACCAGGTCGTTCACACCGATCGTCCCTTTCACGTCCTTGAACCACCCGGGGTCGATGGTCGCCGAGGTCCCGATGAAGGGGATCGTCTGGCCGTTGTTCAGCACCTTGACCTCACCGAGGTAGGTGCCGGCTGAGCCGAGCGCCTCGGTGAAGATCACGTCCGGCTTGAACGCGAGCATGCTCGTGACCTCGGTCCGGAAGGAGGAGGCGCCGAGGTGGATCGGAAAGCTCTGGACCGTCTTGCCGAAGTGCTTGAGGGCATTGGTCGCCGGGGCAACGAATGCCTGCGAGCCGATGTCGTCACCGAAGACGAGGGCGACCTTGTTCCACGTGGGGTGGTTCGGGCCGTACTGGACCCAGCCGACCATGGCGTAGGCGTCGTAGATGTCCGCCGGCACCAGGCGGTGGAAGTACGGGAGCTTCGTCTTGTTGAACTCGCTCTGGCCGGTCATGCAGAACATCGGAATGTGCGCGCGGTCGATGATCGGCGCCACGGCCGAAGCCTCGTCCGAGGTGCATCCCACCACCGCCATCAGGTTCGAGTTGCTCGCGATCATCTGGCTCGCGGCCGGGGCCGCGTCGGCCGGCTCACCGCGCGTGTCGAACTTCTGGCAGGTCACATGGCGGCCTCCGACGCCGCCGTTGTTGTTGATCTCCGGGGCGGCAGCGAGGCAAGCGGAGTAGTACGCCGGGCCGAGGTTGGCGTCCGCTCCGCTGAAGGGCGCCACGACTCCAACCAGCAGGTCACCGGAACCCAGCCCGCCCCCGGAAGTGCTCCCCCCGCCGCCGCCACAGGCGACGAGCACGAGGACCGCGAACGCAGAAAACCAGCCAAGACCAACACGCTTGCGCGCCTGGAAGGTGATCAACTGTTCCTCCCCTCTCAATTAGTGACTAGATTGTCGACATTATTGACGATAATCTCTGAGGGATCAAGATGCGAGTTCAGGTCGAGAGCTCGGACGCCTACCACCGGCTGCGCGAGGCCATCGTCAGCGGCGGCTTCCACCCCAACGAAAGGCTGGTCGAGGCCGCGGTCGCGGAAAGGATCCAGGCCGGCAGGACGGCGGTCCGGGCGGCCCTCGTCAGGCTCGACCAAGAAGGCCTGGTCACGCTGGAGCGGAACCGCGGTGCGCGCGTGCGCCACATCTCGGACGAGGAGGCGCTGGAGATCGAGGAGGTCCGGGCCGCGCTGGAGGGCCTGCTGGCGAGACGCGCCGCGACGCGGGTCAACCCCGATGACCTCCGCCAGCTGCTCGAGGTCATCGGCGAGATGCACGAGCGCGTCGAGGCTGGCGACGCTGCCGGATACTCAGAGCTCAATGCGCGCTTCCACCAGGTCATCTGGGCGGCGGCCGACCACCCCACCGCGACGCGGATGGTCGGCAGCCTGAAGTCGCAGGCGATCCGGTTTCAGTTCCAGACGGCACAGCAGCCCGGCCGCGCGCAGCGATCGCTGCGCGAGCACGAGGTCATCTTCAGCGCGCTGAAGGCGCGGGATGAGGACGCGGCGGAAGACGCAATGCGCCAGCACCTCGCCGAGGTCCTCGGCACGCTTCGCTGGGCCATCGACAGCCACCGCAACAGCGCACGCTGGCTCCCGGGCTAACGCCGGGTCGAGCTGTCCAGGAGTTTGGTCAGCCGGTAGACGGTGCGCAGCGACGGCACCGCGACACCGGCGCCGTCCGCCAGCTCGACCACTGCGCCCACGAGGGCGTCGATCTCGAGCGGCTTGCCCGCCTCCAGGTCCTGCAGCGTCGAGCTCTTGTGCGCGCCGAGAGCCGCGGCGCCCTCCATGCGCTTCTCGATGCTGAGGGGGAGATCGACGTCGAGGGCCTTCGCGACGGCGGCGACCTCTTCCATGAGCGTGCGGATGAGGTCGCGCCCCGCCTCTGACTCGAACATGCCGCCCAGGGTGGAGCGGGTGAGCGCGCTGACCGGGTTCAGTGTCGCGTTGCCCAGCAGCTTCACCCAGATCTCGCTCCGAAGCCTTGCCGTGACCGGCGCTTTGAAGCCGGCGGCGGTGAGCATCGCCGCGATGCGCTGCACGCGCTCGCTCCTCGAGCCGTCCGGCTCTCCGAGCGAGAAGCGGTTGGTGCCCTCCTCCTGCTCGATCACGCCAGGCTCGACCAGGTTCGCCGCCGCGTACACGACGCTGCCCACGACCTGGTCGTGGGGAATGCTCCGCGCGATCACCCCGCCGGGGTCGACGGTCTCGAGGTGGCGGTCGGGGAAGTACCACCACGGGATCCCATTCATCGCGCCGACGACCGAGGCCCCCTTCGACAGGGCGGCCCCGATCGCCGGGGCGACCGCCGGGATCCCGTGGGCTTTGAGCGTGATGAAGACGACGTCCGCGCCTGCGATCGCCCCCATGTCGTCGCTGCACCGAGGATGGACGGTGAACTCGCCGCCGCGGGACCGGACGGTCAGGCCGCCCTTCTGCATCGCGGCGAGGTGCCGGCCACGCGCGATCAGGACCACGTCCTCGCCGCTGCGGGCGAGGTGGGCGCCGAGCAGCCCGCCGATGGCGCCGGCCCCGACGATGGCGACCGTCACTTTTTGGGGTTCAACGCGTCGGCGACGGATCGCCGCTGAATCTTCCCGGTTGCGGTCCGCGGGATCTGTTCCACGATGTACAGCCTTTTCGGCACCTTGTAGTCGGCCAGCCGCTCGCGGGCGAATGCGATCAGCTCCTTCTCGCTGGCCTCGCCCTTCAGGACCACGGCCGCGGCGACCTCCTCGCCCCACGTCGGATGCGGAGACCCGAACGCCACAGCCTCGCCGACCGACGGGTGCTGCAGCAGTGCGTCATCGACCTCGCGGGGGGCGATCTTCTCGCCGCCGCGGTTGATCATCTCCTTGAGGCGCCCGATCAGCGAGAGGTAGCCGTCCGGGTCGAGCCGGCCCTGATCCCCGGTGCGAAACCATCCGTCGGTGAACGACTTGGCGTTCGCCTCGGCGTTGCCGGCGTAGCCGTCGATCACGGTCTCGCCGCGGATCACCACCTCGCCGGGCTCGGCCTGCGGGACCAGCGAGCCGGCCTCGTCCATGATGCCGATCTGGATCCCGGTGGCCTGGCCGACCGTGCCCGGCCGGCGCTCGCCTGGCGGCAGTGGGTTGGAGGCCATCTGGTGCGAGGCCTCGGTCATGCCATAGGCCTCGATCACCGGTGCCCCGAACCTCGATTCCATCTGCCTCATGGTCTCGGGCGACAGGGCGGACGAGCTGGAGCGGATGAAGCGGAGTCCCTCCGAGCCGGCAGGGCGCTCGCCGCGATTGCGCATCAGCAGCATCTGGTGGATGGTGGGCACGGCCGAATACCACGTCGCCCGGTGCTCGGCGACCACGGGCCAGAACGCCATCGGGTCGAAGCGGTCCGGCACGACCACGCGTCCCCCCGAGCTGAACGTCGCCATCGTCGAGGCCATGAGGCCGTGGATGTGGAAGAGCGGCATCACGCAGAGCGCGACGTCGTGCGGCGCAAGGGCGTACGTGCGGGCGATGTTCTCGGCCGAGTAGGCAAGGTTGCTCTGCCTCAGGGGAACCAGCTTGGGGCGGCTGGTCGTTCCGCTGGTGTGGAGCACCAGCGCGACGTCGTCCGGTCCCGCGGTGTCCGCCGAACGCGGGTCCCCGAGCGTCGCCTCACTCTCCATCACCATCCGGCCGCGCTCGTCGAACGACGCCTCGATGAGGATCGCCCCTTGGGGCAGCGCTCGGCGCGCGGCCGCGCCCTGGCCCGGCGGCACGACCAGGGCCCGGGCCTGGACATCGTCCAGGTAGAAGCGAAACTCGTCCTCTTTATATGCCGCGTTCAGCGGTGCGGCCGTCCCTACGGTGGCCGCGGCCAAGAACAGCACGATGGACTCGGGGCTGTTCGGCATGACCAGGGCCACCCGATCCCCTCGCCCGAGGCCCAGGCCGGCGAGCCTGTCCGCCGCGACGGCCACCTGCTCACGCAGCCCGCCGTACGTGAGGCGCAGGCCGCCGGGCACGACCACCGCCGGGTCTCGAGCGCTTCCGCGCTCGAGCAGCTCGTTCAGCGTGCTCACGGGACCAAAGCTACGGCAGCGGCCGCCACCGCTCAGGCCTGCCGGCCGGCTTTGCCGGCGGATCTCAGCATCTGGCCGATCAAGCGCGCGCATTCGCGCATCAGGTCCAGGACCTCCTGCTCGATCAGGATCGGCTCCTGGCTCGCTCCGCAAAGCGTGCCGAAGAACCGGCCGTCCGAGGTGAAGACGGGATACGACACGAACGTGCGGATCTCGAGGAGGCGCGCGACGCTGCTGCGCGGGAACTGCTTCTGGGCGTCGGTGGTGTAATGCGGGCCGCCCTCGACGACGAAGCGGCAAACGCCCTCCGACCACGGCAGTGTCACGTCCTCGGGGATGTGGAAGACCTCGCTCGTGTTGTGGGAGAAGAGGATCCTTTGCTCGTCTTCGCGAAGTCTCGTCTGCGCCAGGTAGGTCGAGCTGAGCCCAGTCAGCTCACCGAGCCTGGCGAGCAGTCCGCGGGCGACGGTCTCCAGGTCTTCGCTTTCCGAGGCGGCCTTCGCGAGCAGCTCGCGGGCGGTTGGCGCCAACTCAGGGACTCTCGGCTCCCCCGATGCGCCTGTGGACGGGGCGAATCGAGAGCCACAGGGAGAGCCAGGCGAACGCGATCAGGAAGCCCGCCAGCACGTCGGTCGGCCAGTGGGCCCCGACGTCGACCCTGCCGATGGCGTTGAGGACCACCAGGCAGGCCGCGATCACCCAGCCCACGACCTGGGCCCACCGAGGCAGAAAGCGAAGGCCGAGACACACCATCAAAACGGTCACCAGCGTGACGATGAAGATTTCGTGGCCGCTCGGGTAGCTCGATCCGGACGGGTGCTCCTTGACCTGAAGCACCTGCGCGACGGTCGGCCGCGCGCGCAGCACGATGTGATTGATCAGGATGTACCAGCCGCCCGACACCGCAGCGCCCACCGCGATCAGCCAGGCGCGGCGGTTGACGATCAGGATGAGGAGGAAGACCACAGCCTCGATCACCGCTCCCTTGGCGTCCCCGATGAAGCTGAAGACGGGAAAGCTCAGCGCGAGGGGACCCCAGCTCGTCGCCTGCACGTCGCGCTCAAGCGTCACGTCCTGGGAGATCAGCGGGTGCAGGTCGACGTAGACGCTGAGCACCGCCGCCGCAACGGTGGCCGCCACGGCGGCCGCGAAAAGCCTCACGTCCACCCACCGTGTCACAGCCTCGATCCTAGGTCATGCGGTGATCGACAGGCCTCCGGCGGCCCCTTGCGCCCACGCATCTCCGGCGGGCTCGCGAATCTTGGCGTCAAGATTGGAGGCGTGCCCGGACGGTTGGTAGGCTCGGCCGCGCGCGTCAAGGCGGCTGCGGCCGGTTGATCGGCAACGTCTTCTCGTGGCTCGTGACAGCGCTTTTCGGCGCGATCACCCTCCTGCTCGCCTATGAAACGTGGGCCCTCATGACCGGCCACACCCCGATCACCTACTTCATCAGGCCGGCCGTTCACTCCTATCCGGGCTTTGCGTTTGTCATCGCCATCGTGATGGGCCTCTTGTTCGGGCATTTCCTGTGGGGCCCGGCGCGAGGCCGCACCTCGCCGGCGGGTGAAAAGAGGTGATCTTCACCCCGGACTCCGTCATCTCGCTGATCGCGACTGCATTCGTCTTCGTCGCCTTTCTGCTCATGCTCGAGGAGTCGATCGCGCTCGTTCAGGGGCGCGACCCGATCAGCAACGGCGTGCGCGGGGTCGTCCGTCGCGTCCCGCGCGCCACGTACGCGTTCGCGGTGGTGATCGGAATGGTGCTCGGCCACCTGCTCTGGCCTTAGCCTCCTCGCCCGCGTCGGCGCCGGCGCGGTCCGCGCAGTGGGCGGGCACCGCCATGGCCCTCGTCTCCGCCGCGGCCTTCGGCTCGCTTTCGATCCTGGCCAAGCTGGCATACGCCGCGGGCCTTGGCACCTACCAGCTGCTCGCCTTCAGGTTCGTCCTGGCGGCCGCCGGGATGCTGGTCCTCGCCGCCCTCGTCAACCAGAGCCCGCTCAGCCTGTCACGGCGTCAGCTGGCCACGCTCTTCGGCCTGGGCGCTGTCATCTACACCGGCCAGTCGCTCACCTACTTCACGGCTCTGCGGACGCTCCCGGCTTCGCTGTGCGTCCTGATCGTCTACGCGTATCCCAGCCTCGTCGTTGTCGCGGGCTGGGTGTTCCTGCGACGCGCGGTTTCGGTGTGGCACGGGGTCGCCCTCATCCTCAGCTTCGCCGGGCTGGTGCTACTCGTCGGCGGCGGGCGGATCTCCATGTCCTGGGGACTCCTGTTCGCCATGGCTGCGCCCCTCATCTACACCGCGTACATCCTCGTCGGCGAGCGGGCCATGGCCTCGGTTCCGGCGATCGCCGCGAGCGCAGTCATCATGTCGGGGACGGCGGTCGCCTTCTGCATCTTTGCCGCGATCGACGGCCAGCTGTCGCTGCCCGCCACGTCCAGGGGTTGGGCCGTAGGAGTTGGAATCGCGTTACTGCCGACCATGGTCGCCATCTCGTTCTTCATGGCCGCCCTGCCCCGAATCGGAGGCGCGCGGGCCGCCCTGCTCAGCACGCTCGAGCCGGTGATCACGGTCATCCTTGCCGTCGTGCTGCTCGGCGACCGCCTTTCGCCGCCCCAGGTGGCGGGCGGCGTGCTCGTCCTGGCTGCCGTGGCGCTCGTCCAGGTGGCGCACCTCTGGAGACCCGGGGCTCCGGCCGCTTTGAAATAGGCGCAGCTGCGCGTTCCCCCTGTGATGGGGATCTCGCTGCGGCCTGAGCACCTGAAGCGGTACCGCGACATCGCGCTGCTCGTGGGGAAGTACGGGCGGCCGGGAATGGTCAAGGACATGGGCCTCGATCCAGCGCTCGACGACGGCGCCCCGAACGGCTCGGTCTCGAAGGCCGACGCGGCGGCGCTGGCGGCGGACCTCGAGAGGCTTGGCCCCACGTTCATCAAGCTCGGCCAGATGCTCTCGACGCGGTACGACCTGCTTCCCGACGCCTACGTCGACGCACTGGTGCGCCTGCAGGACAACGTCGCCCCTTTTCCCTTCGCGGAGGTCGAGCAAATCCTCAACTCGGAGCTGGGACTGCGCATGTCCAAGGCGTTCGCGGAATTCGAAGCCGTCCCGATCGCCGCCGCCAGCCTGGGCCAGGTCCACCGCGCTCGACTGCCCGACGGCCGCCGAGTGGCCGTCAAGGTGCAGAGGCCAAACGTCCGCCAGGTGGTCGCTGACGACCTGGACGCGCTCGAGCAGATCGCCGGCTGGATCGACGACCATACCGAGTTCGGCCGCAACCACCGCCTGAGCGGGTTCCTCGACGAGTTCCGCAAGAGCCTCATGCGTGAGCTCGACTACCGGCGCGAGGCCCAGAACCTCGTCACGCTCGGCCACAACCTGGAGGAGTTTCCGCGGATCCACGTGCCCCAGCCGATTGAGGACTACACGACGAGCCGCGTCCTGACGATGGAGTACGTGGACGGCACCAAGATCACGAAGCTCAGCCCGGTCGCGATGCTCGAGGTCCCCGGGAAGGAGCTGGCGGAGGAGCTGTTCCGCGCCTACCTGAAGCAGATCCTGATCGACGGCTTCTTCCATGCCGACCCGCACCCGGGCAACGTGTTCATCACGCGGGACCACCGGCTCGCGCTGATCGACCTTGGCATGGTCGCGTTCATCCCCCCGCAGCTGCAGTCGCACCTCACCCAGATGGTCCTGGCGATCAGCGAAGGCCGCAGCGATGACGTGGTCACCTACGCGCTGAACATCTCGCAGCGCACCCCGAGCTTTGACGAGCCCGCCTTTGCCCGGTCGATCGCGGACCTGGTTTCGGCGCAGCAGAATCAGACCCTCGAGCAGATCCAGGTCGGTAAGGTCGTGCTCGCCATCCTGCAGACCGCGGGCGGCCACGGCCTGATCCTGGCGCCCGAGCTGGGAATGCTCGGCCGCGCGCTGCTCAACCTCGACCAGGTGGGTCGACTGCTGGATCCTCATTTCGATCCGAACCAGGCGATCCGGGACAGCGCCGCCGAGATCATCCGGCGCAGGATGGCGCAGAGCGTCTCGCCCGGCCGCCTCTTCCAGAACCTGCTCGAGGTGAAGGACTTCGCCGAGCGGATGCCGGGCCGAGTCAACCGGATCCTCGACGCCCTGGCCAACAACCAGCTGGAGGTCCGCGTCACGGCCTTCGACGAGAACAAGCTCCTCAGCGGGTTCCAGAAGATCGCGAATCGGATCACTACCGGGGTGGTCATGGCCTCGCTGATCATCGGCGCGGCGATGCTGATGCAGGTCCCGACGACCTTCCGGATCTTCGGCTATCCGGGCCTCGCCATCATCTTCTTCTCACTGGCCGCCGTCGGCGGCCTGGGCCTGATGCTGCAGATCCTCCGCGACGACCGTCGCGCCTGACGCCAGCCGGTCCCTCAGCCGGCTGAGGATCGGATGGAGCTGGTGGGCCCCCTCGACCTGCGCGAGGTCCAGACCCCATTCCCTTTTCGCAAGCACGAACGGGTGCAGCTGCTCCCCGCCGATCGAGCCGTGTCCTCCCGCCTGGCTCTCGAAGTTCACCTGGCGGCCGTCGATGAACCGGCCGAACGCGACCAGGTCGCCGGCGGCGTGGAAGGAGTTGAGCCTCGAGAGCTGGCCGCGCAGGATGCCGGCGTCGTCGTAGCCGGCGAGCAGGCTTTGCAGGCTGTCGCCCGTCACCTCATGGCCACCTTGCAGGAAGACATCGTGCTCGCCGTCGCGGGCCATGACCAGCGCCACCTTGTCCAGCGCAGAGAGCCGCGGCCCCAAATCAGGGTGCGCCGCCACCACCTGCCGGTAGTCCAGGCGCCTTGCCTCGTCCGCGAAATAGAGGTGTGCAAGCCCGCCTGAGTAGGTGATATTGACGCGGCCCACGGCCTGCTTCTCGGGCGCGCCGTATTCCTTGCCCTTCATCTCCTTCACATGGAAACCCGGCAGAAGCTGCGCGACGACCTCTCCGAACCTTGGACCGTGGTGCGAGTCAAAGGCGACCGTGTCGATCTGGCCATGGTCCGAGAGGATCACGAGCTCGTAGCGGTTCCCGCGCGCGCTCGCGACCTTCTTGATCGACCGATCGACGTGCCTGAGCGCCCTGAGCGTGGTTGGATCGTCGGGCCCGAAAGCGTGTCCCGCCTCGTCGAACGCGTAAAAGCCCGCATAGATCGGCGAGAACCCTTCGTGCATCGCCTTCATCACCGCGTAGCGGGTGAGGTGATGGACGAAGATCTCCTCGAGCGCGTTGCTGATCACGTACGGCCGCGCGGGCCGCAGGCCCTCCTGACGCGATGTCGTGTACTCCTGCACGGTGCGACCGAGCACGGAGATCGTCTGCCACAACCAGTCGCCGATGTGGAGCGGGTTGGCGAGGTAGGGGAGCAGGACGGCCCACGCGGACCGCGAGCTGTCGCCGCGGGAGTAGACACGATCCTGGTATGCGATGCCAAAGGTGTCGCGCGCGCCGGCCGGGTAGCAGGCCGCGATGCTCGCGCCACCCTCGGTCAGCGGATGGCAGCCGGCGAAGTACTTGTCCGCCACCTTCTTGAACGTCGACCGCGCGCCGAACTGCACCAGCACCTTGCGCTCCCGGTCCCACCAGCGAAAGCTCGGGATCTCGGAGTTGTCGCCGTACAGGATGCCGGCCTGCGCAAAGGGAGTCGTCGAGGGCAGCCCGCACCGGTATGGGTGCATGGCGTAGCCCTCCGTATCGATCAGGCGCTGAACGAACGGCATGTCGCCGGCGCGAAGCGCTGCCTTGAGCGAATCCGCGCCGAGCCCGTCGATGTGCATGATCACGAGCTTTTTGGCCAACGCCTCAGAGCTCCGCGAAGACCGGGAGGTGGTCGGACGCGCGGACCTTCAGCGTCCACGCCTTATGTTTCGGGACGGCCGGCGCCCGCGCATAGATGGCGTCCAGCTTCTGCCGCGTCCAGTGCGTGCGGCGCACGCCCCTGGTCAGCTCGACCAGGCCCGCCGCGTGCGCGGCCGCCCTGAGCTTGCGCCACAGCACGAGGCGCGGCGGACCGAAGGTGTTGAGGTCGCCTGCCAGCAGCGTGAGCGGCACGGGCGGCCGCGACGTCATGTCGTCGAGCACCGCCGTCAGCTGCCGCAGCTTGTGCGTGAAGCCGACGACGTCGAGGTGCATGACATACACACGAAGCCGGTCGGACTCGACCCTGATCGCCATCCGCTGCTGGGGTCGGATCGCCCGTAGGAGGGCTTGCTCGGCACGAGTCATCGTCAAAGTGTCAACGCGCGACAGGGACACGATCTCCGGCGCCTGCGCTTCGAAGAGGCCTTTCCGCCAGATCAGGGCGTTCCCCTGCTCCTGGCGTCGGTGGACCTGCGCGGTCGCCTGGAAGCACTCATAGCCGGGGCCCATCGCCTCGGCGATCGCGACGCCGTCCTCTCTGCCGCCATGGATCGAGGCCTCCTGGATGGCGAAGAGGTCAAGTCCGCGAAAGTCCTCGTACCTGCGAACAGTGTCGAGCACCCCGTCGAGGCGGAGCCCAAGCTGGATGTTCCAGGTGCAGATCCGCATGCCTGACCAGGCCTATTGTGGCGGCTGATGGCGACCTCGCACTTCGGTCAGCTCGACTACCTCTACACGCCCAGTGCGGACGTCGCCGCTGACGTGCGCTACTTCACCGAGACCCTGGGCGGCCATCTCGGCTTTGCGATCGAGGGGATGGGGGCGCGCGTCGCCCTCATCGAGCTTGCGGCGGGCCCTCCGCACATCCTCCTGACCGATCACCTCGATGGTGACCGAACCATCTACATCTATCGAGTGGCCAGCCTGCGCACCGCCCTCGCTCGGCTGAAGGAGCGTGGCCTGAAGAAGGTGCAGGAGCTCGAGATCCCGATGGGCCCCTGCGCCAGCTTTGCCACCCCGCGCGGCCACCGCCTGGCGCTTTACGAGCTGGCGCGACCCGGCGTGCTCGAGCACTTCAGGGGTCGCAAGGACTTCTGAGCGAATGATTGCGCGGATCGGGCGGTTTAGGGTGAGGCGGTGACCAAGAAGCGCTGGATCCTTGTCGCGGCCGTGCTCGGCTCGGGCATCGTCTTTCTGGACTCGACTGTCGTTAACGTCGCGCTCCCGCGGATCGGCAGGGACCTGCCGCGGTCGTTCCTGGGCGTGCTCGAAGGCCAGTCGTACGTCTATAACGCCTACCTGCTGACGCTCAGCTCGCTGCTCATCCTGGCGGGAGCGCTGAACGACTACTACGGCCGCAAGCGCATGTTCCTTTACGGGCTGCTCGGTTTCGGGGTCACCTCGGTCCTTTGCGGGCTCGCGCCCAACATGGAGCTGCTGGTCCTCTTCAGGATCCTGCAGGGCGCCGCCGGCGCGATGCTCGTGCCGGGATCGCTGGCCCTGATCACGACCAACTTCTCCGGCGAGGAGCAGGGCCGCGCCTTCGGGGTGTGGGCCGGCGCATCCGGCGTGACCACGATTCTCGGCCCCCTCGTCGGCGGTCTGCTCGTCGACACCATCTCGTGGCGCGTCGCCTTCCTGATCAACGTGCCCCTGATCGCGATCGCGGCCTGGGCGACCTGGGTCCACGTCGCCGAGAGCAGGAATGAGGAGGCTTCGCCGCATTTCGACTGGATCGGGGCAGCCATCGTCGCCCTGGCCGTCGGCGGCCTCGCGTTCGGCACCATCTACGGCCAGCAGAGGGAATGGCGCGACCCGCTGGGCTACATCGCGATCGCCACCGGGGTGGTCGCGCTGGTCGGGCTGCCCCTCTGGATGATGCGATCGGCTCACCCGCTCATCCCGCTAGGTCTGTTCCGATCGCGCAACTTCGCGGTCACCAATCTCTCCACGCTGCTGATCTACGGCGCGCTGTACGTGAGCTTCTACTACCTCGCGCTCTTCCAGCAGGGCACGATCGGTTATACCGCCGCCGCGGCTGGAGCCGCCGGCATCCCGGGCTCGCTGTTCCTGATCTTCCTGTCGCCCCGGTTCGGCGCGCTCGCGGCGAGGTACGGCCCGCGGTGGTTCATGGCGGTGGGGCCCGTGATCATGGCCCTCGGCGTGCTGTGGTACACGCGCGTCCCCTCGGGCAGCGTGCCGTGGAAATTGAAGCCCGGCGACCCGAGCAGCTATGTGCCTCCCCTTTCGTGGGCGACCGATTTCCTGCCCGCTTCGATTCTGTTCGGCCTCGGCGTCTGCATGCTGGTGGCGCCCCTCACGACGGCCCTGATGACCTCCGTGCCGCAGCGGAACTCGGGGTTGGGCTCGGCCATCAACAATGCGATCTCGCGGGTGGGGCCGCAGCTGGCGGGCGCGCTCATCTTCGTCTTCCTCACGGCCAACTTCTACTCGATCCTGGCCAGCAAGCTCACCGGCGTGGACGTCGCATCGAGCTCCTTCAGGGCCAGCGTCAGCCCGCTCAACACACCGGCGGACCCCGCCCTGGTGGCGGTCGTCCGCGACGCTTCGACGTCCTCGTTTCACATCGCGATGCTCCTCGGCGCCGGCCTCCTGCTGGCCGGTGCGCTGGTGAACGCGGTCGGCATCCGGAACGCCGCCGCGGCGAAGGAGACCAGGGCCGGAGTGGCGGCCGAGACCACCTAGACTTTCGGGCGGTGGTCTTCAAGAGCCCGCATCCGCTCGACACGGCTGCTCGGGAGATCTGCAAGGCAAGGGCGGCAGCGCGCTGAGGCCGCATTGAGCAGGTTCAGAGACGAGATCGGCGAGCAGCCGCAGGTCGCGGCGCGACTCCTCACGCACGCCAAAGCGTTCGCCGCCGTGGGAGGGCGAATTCGCGCGGCCGGCCCACGCGGTTTCATGATCGCCGCGAGAGGCAGCTCGGACCACGCGGCCCTCTACGCGAAGTATCTGTTCGCCACGCGCAACGGCGCCCTGGTCGCGCTCGCGGCGCCATCCCTGTTCACCCATTACGCGCGGCCGCCGCGCCTCGGCGGGATGTGCGTGATCGGGATCTCGCAGTCCGGCGCCTCGCCCGACGTCATCGCCGTGGTCGAAGAGGGACGGCGCCAGGGCTGCCTGACGATCGCGATCACCAACGATCCGGCATCCCGTCTCGCCGCGGCCGCGGAGCTCGTGCTGCCGCTCGACGCCGGTCCGGAGCGCAGCGTGCCCGCTTCGAAGACCTACACGGCCAGCGTGCTCGCGCTCGCCCTCATCTCCCAGGCGGTGGACCCCGACCCAGCGTTCGCCGCGGCCCTGGCCCGAGTCCCCGAGGCGATCGCCGCCGCGCTCTTGCTGGAGGACGCCCTCGATGGACTGGTGGCGCCGTTGCTGGGGCCGCGGGCCGTCGTCCTGGGCAGAGGTTTCAACTTTTCGACCGCGGAGGAGATCGCGCTCAAGCTGACCGAGACCAGCTACGTGCTCGCGCGGGCATGGTCGGTCGCCGATTTCGAGCACGGGCCGGTGGCCGTGGTCGAGCCGGGTCTGCCAGCTCTCATCGTCGAGGGCGGCGGCCCGGTGACCGGGGACATCGAGTCGAGCGCCGAGCGGCTTGCCGCCATGGGCTGCAAGGTGATGCGGTTGCTCGACGGCCCGCCCAGGCGCGGTGAGAGCACGGTGGCCCTCGACTCGGGCCTGCCGGAGGAGCTGACGCCGCTCACCCTCGCGGTCCTGGGGCAATTGCTGGCGCACCGGGTGGCGGTCGCCCGCAAGATCGACCCTGACCGCCCGCGGGCCCTGAACAAGGTCACCCGCACCTGGTAACGGGCCGCCCGGACGGCAGCGGCGTTACACCTTCGAGATGAGAAAGGTCGAGCGGTACGGCCCAGGCGAGCAGGCGACGGAGCTCGAGGCCGGCGATTTCATCCTGGCGCATCGCAACCGGCCGATCGGCAACCTGATCAGCCTCGCGGAGAGGCGCCGGTTTCGCGGGACCGACGCGAGCTACGCGCACTGGAGCCATGCCGCGATCGTGGTCGACCCCGGCGGCAGTCTCGTCGAGGACGAGATCAAAGGAGTGGTCGTCAGCCCGCTGTCCAAATATCGCGATGCCGAGTACCACCTTGTGAGGCTGGGTGCGGATTTCGACGCGGCCGGGCGCGAGCGCGCCGTGGCGTACGCGAAGGGCCAGATCGGTCAGGCGTTCGGCTTCCTCGACCTCTTCGGCGCGGCCGTGTACCTGCTGACCGGCTGGCCGCTGCGCCTGGTCCGCCGCGACCACCAGATCTGCTCGGCGCTCGTCGTGCGCGCGCTGCAGGCGGGCGGCTTGCTCGCGGAGCTGGACCCCGTGCTGACGCTACCCGCCGACCTCGCGAAGTACTACGGAGTGCGGCCATGAACAGGGCTAGGATGGCCATGAAGTGCCGAAGCTGATCGAGCGCGCGGAGGTCGAGCGCATGGTGGCCGAAGGCGCGCAGATCATCGAGGTGCTGCCGGCCAAGGAGTTCGCGGAAGACCACCTGCCGGGCGCCGTGAGCCATCCGCTCCGGCACCTCGAGCAGGAAGCCGCCCAGATCGACCGCAACTCACCGATCGTCGTCTACTGCTGGGACGTGGCTTGAGACATGGCTCCGCGGGCCGCGTCGCGGCTCGAGGCGTTGGGATTCGAAGCTGTCCACGTCTACAGGTCGGGGAAGCTCGACTGGCTCGCGGCGGGCCTTCCCACCGAAGGCGATAACTCGACTCGTCCGCGCGCCGGCCAGGTCTCGCGCAAGGATGTCGCGGTGTGCGGCCTGGAGGAGCGGTTGGGCGACGTGCGTGAACGAGCCCGCGCCACCGGGCTCGAGGCGGCGGTCGTCGTCGACGGCGCGCGGGTGGTGCTCGGTCTGCTGCGCGCCAAGGAGCTGGCGGGGGATCCGGAGCTCAGGGTGGAGCAGGCGATGCGGCCAGGGCCGAGCACGTTCCGGCCCTACGTGCCGATCAAGGAGATGGCCGACTACATGGTCGAGCACAGCCTCGACAGCTCGCCCGTTACCACCTCCGACGGGAGGCTGGTCGGGCTGCTCCTGCGGACCGACGCGGTCGACCAGGCGGCGGGCTGCCCGGACTGCGTGCGGAAGCTCATCCTCAGCTGACGCGGATCGTCACGAGCTCGCGCGGCGGGTTGGGTGGGCCGAAGAAGGCATCGATCCAGGCCGGATGGGCCGGGGCTGCGATGGGGGGCGCTGACGTGCGCCGCCACCCGTTGGCCTCGAACCACTCGGGACGCTCGGGGCTGATCAAAGCGATCGTTCCGCCGACAGCCGTCACTCGCCGCAGCTCCTGAATGACGAGCGGATCCGGCCCAAGCGCGCCGCACGCCGCCGTGAGGTCCGAGCAGCCGGTGGCGAGCGGCAGTCGTTCGGCCCATCCCGACACTGTCAGCACCTGCGGCATCCGAGCCGCGAGCAGAAGTCGGAGGCCTCGAGAGGGCTCGACCGCGATCACCTGCCGGCTGCGGTCCGCGAGGTGCCGCGTGAGCCGCCCGCTTCCCGCCCCGACGTCAATCGAGCGCAGCGTGCCTGTCGGCAGGGCCGCCAGGACGTCGGGATGGATCGGCTCATTCGCCGCGAGCATGTCCCACCGCTCAGGCTCGAGGTGGTAGACCAAGGTCCAGAACAGAGCGCGCAGCAGGCGCTCCGCCGCGGAGCGGTCGTGCCTCGCGAGCAACCGCTGCTCAGGCTCTGGAACACGCGCCAGCTCGTGCGCGCGCACCGCGTGTGGCAGGCGCTCGATGTCTCGCAGGGCGAAGTGGGTCCAACCCGGCGGCGCCTGCTCAACCGCATCCGAGTAGTCCATCGGCCCTCACGGCCCAGACTAAAACCAACTTGAGGATCGCTGTGGTGGCGTCACCCGTCACCCCGCTGCTGGCGGCACAGCTGGGTGGGGCGCAGGCGTTCG
>DASXBE010000007.1:0-2300 GCA_036491815.1 Candidatus Dormiibacterota bacterium
CCGAACGCGTTCTTCAGTTACGTATACGACGCCGCCCATGACATCCAGGGCGACAGGCCCGAGGCGTTCGCGAGCATCGTGTCGGACTTCCTCACCCGCCAGGCCACGTTCCTCGTCCGCGAGGACAGCGCTCTGATCAACTCCTGAGACGGAGCAGCCATGAAGTTCTCGATTTTCGTTCCTTACGGATACGAGCTCACGACGGCTGAGGTCGCCGAAACGGGCCCTGGCTGGCCCTGGCCGCCGCGGGTGTTCGAGCCGGAGCGCGCCATCCTCTCGCACAAGCACTCGCTGGAGCTGTGGCAGCTCGCCGACAGCGTCGGGTTCGACTGGCTGACGCTCGCCGAGCACCATTACGCCCCGCGGCAGATGACTCCGAGCCCCCTGCTAGCCGCCGCCGCGCTCAGCCAGCACACGCGGAACGCGGGGATCGCGATACTCGGTGTCGACGCACCGCTCACCAACCCCATCCGGACGGCCGAAGAGTACGCCATGCTCGACGTCTTCACCGAGGGGCGGCTCGCCATGGCGGGCTTCTTCCGTGGCACGCCCAACGAGTACCTCACCTACGGCGGCAACGCCGCCGAATCGCGGGACATGTACGAGGAAGCCGTCGAGCTGGTCGTCAAGGCATGGACAACCCCGGAGCCATTCGGCTGGGAAGGCCGCCACTATCAGTACCGCGTGATCGCGCCCTGGCCTCGCCCGGTGCAGCAGCCGCATCCCCCCGTCCTGGTGTCGGGCAACAGCCCCGCCTCGGCGGACTTCGCGATCCGCAACCAGTTCAACATTGGCCTCGCGTTCATGCCCCTGGAGATCGCCGCGCGTGCCTCCGGCTACTTCCGCGACAAGGCCGCGGAATCGGGCTGGCAGACCACGCCGGACAACGTCCTGTACCGGACCTTCGTCCACGTAGCGGAGACCGATGAGGAGGCCCGGCGGGACTGCCTCACACACGGATGGGGAAGCCTCGGCGGCATTCTGCTGCCGACCGGCCCGAACCGCTACGTGCCAGCGCTGATGGAAGCAGGGAAGCGATACGGCGGGCCGGCCATGGCCCCTCCGGAAGGGCCGGTGCTTCCCGCGCTGTGCGGAAGCCCGGAGACGGTGCTGGCCGGGCTCGAAGAGATCAAGGCCAAGACCGGCGCGGGCATCGTGGACCTGATCTTCAGCGGCGATACCCTTCCGCATCATCTCGCGCTCAGATCCATCGAGCTCTTCGGCACGGAAGTCATCCCGAACGCGCGCGGCCTCTGACATGCAGACGGCCGAGGATCTTGTCCGCCGCCTGCGCGAACAGGAATGGATCGACGACCCGTTTCTCGGTCCGGTGCCGGCGGCGGACTTCGAGGCCGGGAGTCCCGTCTGGCCGACCAGCCCTCGCTGGGAGAGCATCGGGACCGTCGCGGTGACCGGCCAGGGCCCGCGCACGGTCGCCGAGCTCCGGTTCGTCCC
The DNA here is from genome assembly GCA_036491815.1 of Candidatus Dormiibacterota bacterium. Lineage (GTDB taxonomy): Bacteria > Chloroflexota > Dormibacteria > Dormibacterales > Dormibacteraceae > DASXBE01. The sequence continues at coordinate 1,456 of DASXBE010000007.1, forward strand.
GGCTGACCGGGGGGAGTCCGTCCTGCCGGTGGGCATCGTGTGGGACGAGGCGGCAGGCTTGCGCCGGGCCCGCGTCTATTACAACAAGGCGCTCCTCGGCAGCGACCAAGTGCGAGGCCCGGTCATACCACCGGACCCTGACCTGGTGCTGAACCCGAGCATGCGCCGCTACCTGGCCGCGCTCCGCGCCGGCGACGAGCAGGGCCTGCTCGATGTCCTCGAACCAGGACTGCGCGTCTTCGGCCCGATGGGCGAAGTCAGGGCCGGGAACGTGCGCGCGGAGTTCGCCAAACGGATGTCCGATGGCGGCGGCGTACCGCTGATGTACGTCACGGCGACCGACGACGGCACGAGAGCGGCCATGGAGTTCATCTCCTGGCGCATCCGGCCGCACGCCGGGCTCGGTGTGTACGAGCGCGCCCCATCGGGTCGGATCGCGGTGTTCCGCGCCTACGAGGGACCGGTGCGGACAGACTTCCGCTAGCGGGCGGAATGTTACGCTGCGACCGTTATCTATCGCAGAGGAAGGACCCTTGGCAGCCCCAGAACCAGAGACGGAGCCGCTGAGCGAGATGGCCTACCGTCGCCTTCGAGCCGACATCGCCTCCTGCCGTCTCGCGCCAGGGCAGCGGCTCACTGAGCGCGGGCTCGCCGCGAGGACAGGACTGGGCGTCGCTTCGATCCGCGACGCCCTTACCCGCCTGGACCACGACGGACTGGTGCGCACCTTGCCGCGCAAGGGTTACCAGGTAAAACCGCTCACCATCAAGGCCGTCGACGACCTGTTCCACTTCTGGGCAGTTATCGGGCCCGAACTGGTCCGGCGCGGGATCATGGGCGCCGCC
>DASXBE010000008.1:0-2467 GCA_036491815.1 Candidatus Dormiibacterota bacterium
TCGACCTGGACCTCGTAGGGACCGAGAGGGCCGAACCTGTCCGCAAGGGCCTGGCGCCGCTGTTGGTCGACCAATGTTTTGGACATCGTCTTTCCTTCCGTCCCGGAGTTGTTGCCACTACACTATATGCCGTGGCAGATAGTGCGATGGAAGGTCATGTTGACCTCGACACGGTGTTCACCGACCTCGTCCGCGTGGAGACGCGGCTCTACAACGCGGTCGCCGAGCGGGTGAGGGCGGCGGCCGGCGTCGGAGCCGGGCACTTCGAACTGCTGCGCTACGTCCGCGACCACCCGGACGCACGCGTCGCGGACATTGCCTCCGCCTTCGCGATCGGCGTCGGGACAACCAGCAAGATCGTTGACCGCCTGGAGAAGGAGGACTGGATGGAGCGGCACCCGAATCCGGCGAACCGGCGCTCGTCCCTGCTCGCGCTGACGCCCGCGGGCGAGTCGGCCGTGTCCCGGGCCGAGCCCGCCTGGCAGGCAGCGATCCAGGAGATCCTTGGCGCGGCCGTCACCCCTGAAGAGCTGACGGCCCTTTCACTGGCCCTCGACGCCCTGCGCTCGGACCTTGAACGACGCCACCTGGGGCTCCCGGCCGGATGAGGACGACGTCGACGGAGGGCCATCGCGAGCCGGGACAGTCGTGGCGACCAGCAGGAGCCTGGGTACACTGGGGGTACTTGAGGTACCGGCAGTCAGGGTTCCTCGGAGGAAGGGACGGCGCCTATGACGACGATGGAGCCCGCGCCCAGGAAGGTCGCAGTAAAGGTCTCCCCAGAAGGCGACCGGCTGATCACCAGCGGCGCGCATTACCTGCACATGACCAAGAAGGAGCTCGTCGAGGCCGCTGTCGAGTTCTACCTGGACGCCCGGCGGGAGGAAATGCAGGCCGGCATGCGCGAGCTGCTCGGCCAGCTTGACGGCAGCCGTGCGGCCAGGGTGGCGATGCTGGCCGACATGACCCGCGAGGAGCTGGAGGCGGTCGGGGGCGTGGAGGAAGACGACTAGCGATGGCCGGGCGGGCGAGGCCCACGTTGCGGTGCCTGCGCGAGGATCTCGGGCAGGCGGTCCCGGCTGCCGACACGCCGCTGGACGAGGTGCCGCACCCGCTGCTGGCAAAGGCGAGCGAGCGGTTCGCTGACGACGGCGCTCCCCGGGTGCGCATCGCGTCCGTCGATGACCAGGTCCTGTTCAAGGTGAAGGTGCAACGGTGGCGGGGCGCGGTCTGGGTTGCCGACGACGGCATCCCGTGGCTGGTCGCGGCCGGCCAGCGGGAAGAAGGCTCGCCCGACGACTTCTACGCCGCGCTCGCCGCCCGTGGCACGGCCGCCCGCAGCCAGTACAACGCGGCGCACACGCCCTCGCTCACCACCAGCACGTACACCAGCGGCCTGCTTCCCGGTCAGGAAGACGAACTGCGCTGGAGAGCCGAGCACGCCGTGCGGATCGAACGCCGCCTGCAGGTCACCGTGCACACTCTGCTGCGCGAGTCGCTCCTCGACGGACACGAGCACGCCGCGATGCTGGACGGTGCGGCCCTCGGCATCCAGATCCTCGCCGAAGAGGGTTACTCGACCTACGTCGCGGTGCGCATCATCGGCTCTGTACCCCGCCGATTCGTCGCCACCATCCTCAGCCTCGTCCCCGGCTGCCAGCTTGATGCCTGGATGTCCGACTACGCCATGCCCGAACGCGCCGTCGCACCGGAAGAACAGGTCTGGTCCAACATGATGGACCCCATCGCCGCCGCGAAATTGCTGGACGAAAACCCCTGAGAAGACAATCCTCAGGCAGCTACAGCCAGCGGGGTCCCTAACCGGTTTCTTGCTGCCGAATGCCTAATGCAGCGACTTGAGACCTTCGAGCTTCCTGGCGAGTTCCGCGACGACCAGCCAGGAATGCCGGTCACCATGATCGCGATGCTGAGTGGAGCGAAGAGTGGGGCCACGAGCCGTCGTCGGTGCGTTTGCCCGCCTTCAGGACCAGCCGCGCGGCACTGGCTGCAACCGCACGAAGGCTGGACTCCGCTCAGCTCGCCTGAACGCTAGTTCGGTTACGGCCGGGCCATCGAACCATAGAGTGGAGCGCGTGACCGAGCCAGTGTCCTGGGGACCGCCCCGCGCCGAGCGGGCCGACGCCGCGCGTAACCGGCGGCTGCTGCTGGACACCGCCCGGACGATGCTCCGGGAGCAGGGGGCAGACAAGCTGACGATGGATGCGCTCGCACAGCGCGCCGGGGTGGGCAAGGGCACGGTTTTCCGTAGGTTCCGCAGCCGGGCGGGGATCTTCCACGCCCTGCTTGATGACGACGAGCGTGCCTTCCAGGAGCGGGTCCTCTCCGGGCCGCCGCCGCTGGGTCCCGGGGCCACGCCGCTGGAGCGTCTGGTGGCCTACGGCCTCGCCAGGACCAGTTTCCTGATCGAGCACCGCGAAGTCGCCCGCGCGGCGCTCGATGGCCGGGA
>DASXBE010000009.1:0-10255 GCA_036491815.1 Candidatus Dormiibacterota bacterium
CGTCGCGATCACGCCCGAGCGCGTGCGCGAGTTCCTCGGCAAGCCGAGGTTCGACAACGAGGTCGCCATCCGCACGGCGGTGCCGGGCGTGGCCACAGGCCTCGCCGTCACGGGCACCGGCGGCGATGTGCTCTTTGTCGAGGCGACGGCGACGCCCACCTCCAACGGGCATGGCGGAAGCCTCATCCTCACCGGCCAGCTCGGCGACGTGATGAAGGAGTCGGCGCAGATCGCCCTTTCCTACGTGCGGTCGCACGCGGACGAGCTCGGCATCGCTCCGGACTCGGTCGAGAGGACGTTCCACATCCACGTGCCTGAGGGCGCGGTGCCCAAGGATGGCCCGTCGGCCGGCGTGACGATGACCACTGCGATCGTGAGCCTGCTCACCGGCCGGCCGATGCGCAGCACCGTCGCCATGACGGGCGAGGTCACGCTGCAGGGGCTCGTGCTCCCGATCGGAGGCGTGAAGCAGAAGGTGCTGGCGGCCCACCGCATGGGCCTGAAGGAAGTCATCCTGCCGAAGCGCAACGAGAAGGACATCGACGACGTGCCGCAGAGCGTGCGCGAAGCGATGACCTTCCACCTGGCGGGCCGCATGGATGATGTCCTGAAGCACGCGCTCGAGCCGGCCTCGACCACCAGGTCGAAGATCGAAGCGGCCTGACAACGCCCAGCCGGCCGGCAGCGTGAAGGTTCTCGTCCCGAACGTTCCGCTCCGGCGCGAGCTGGGCACCCTGCCGGCCGGCGTCGAGCTGGTCGACCGCGTCGACCCCGAAGTCGAGGTGATGGTGGTTGCGCCCGAGCTCGGCGACGAGGTCGACGCCCTGCTGCCCAAGCTTCCGGCGTTGCGGCTCATCCAGGCCTTCAGCGCCGGTGTCGATTCGCTGCTCCCCCTCGTTCCGAGCGGAGTCGTGCTGTGCCGCGCCGTCGGCGTACACGATGGCTCCGTGGCCGAGTGGGTCGTGGCCGCGATCCTGGCGATGGAGCGGCGCCTGCCGGAATTTCTGCGGGCTCAGGCGCAAGCCCGCTGGGACCGGGCCATCGCCGAGCCGGAAGGCGGGGCGTCGAGTACCGTCCGCGACCTGGAGCAGATGGTCGTGCTGGTCGTCGGCCACGGGTCGATCGGACGCGCGCTGGCCGCACGCCTGGAGCCGTTCGGCGCGCGGGTGGTCGGCGTGGCGCGGCACTCGCGGGATGGCGCTCAGGGCCTGGAGGCTCTGGCGCGGCTCCTGTCCGAGGCCGACGTCGTGGTCGACCTGCTGCCGCTGACGCCCGAGACCGAGCGCTTCGTCGACGCCTCGTTCCTCGCGCAGATGAAGCGGGGCGCCTTGTTCGTCAACGCCGGGCGCGGCCGCACCGTGGACACCTCGGCCCTCCTCGAGGCGCTGGAGGCGCACCGGGTGCGCGCCGCCCTCGACGTCACCGATCCCGAGCCGCTGCCGCCAGACCATCCCCTGTGGCGCGCGCCGAATGTGCTGATCACCCCGCACATCGCCGGGACGGTGGCGCGGTGGGAAGAGCGGGCCTACCGGTTCGCGGGCGAGCAGATCCGCCGCTACGCTGCCGGCCTGCCCCTCGTCGGAATCGTGGAGCGCAGCTAGGGCCTCACAGCCATTCGGTGACGATCCGCGGGCTCACGTGGATGTCCACCTGTTTGAGGTGGCCGTCCCCTGAGTTGGTGAAGGCATGCGGCACCGCCGGGCCGACGACCACCACCCGTGGAGCCTCTATCTCCACAGTCGTGTCACCGATCGTGTACGTGGCGCGACCCTCCTGGACGATGAAGATCTCCTGGTATTGGTGGCGGTGCAGCCGCACGCTGGCCGCCGGAGCCATGTCGACGAAGATGATCGAGACCTCGGCGCCGACGCGCTCGCCCTCGAGGTCCGCGGTGCTCGCGACCTGTTCCAGCCGATCCGTCTCGATCACGGTGAAGTCAGCCATCGTCGAGACCTTACCCGCTCAGGCTTGGGGCGCGCCGGTCGGAATAATCCCTGCTCGAGGCGGCTTGGGTTCTTGTGTGGGGCGCAGCTCGCACGAGATCCTGGAGAGGGCGCGGACCATCGCGGTGGTCGGCGCCTCGCGTGATCCCGAGAAGGCCGGGGGTTCGGTGCCGTTCGGGCTCCAGCAGCGAGGCTTCCGCATCATCCCGATCAATCCCTTCGCCCAATCGCTCTTCGGTGAGCGTGCCTACAAATCACTGCTCGACGTCCCCGAGCCGATCGACGTGGTCGACGTCTTCAGGCCGTCTGCCGACGCGCCTGAGATAGCGCGCCAGGCGGCGGCAGTCGGTGCGAAGGCGCTGTGGCTGCAGCTCGACATCCGCTCCGAGGAGGCGCGCCAGATCGCTGAGGCGGCGGGCCTCGACTATGTCGAGAACGAGTGCACGGCGGTCGTGAGCTCCCTCTACCGGATCAGGAAGCCCGCGGCCTAGCCGTCGGCGTCGGCTACATTCGTCGGGTGCCCCGTCGCCTGCGTGCACCGCGTGACCGCACCATCGAGTCGGAGCTCAAGTTCCGCGTCGTAGGGCCAAACGACCACAGGAAGCTGCGGGCGGCGCTGCGCAAGCTCGGCGCGCGGCTGGATGCGCACTACGAAGAGGCGAACTACCGGTTCAACGGGCCCGGCAAATCGACCCGCAACACAACGCTCCGGCTGCGCGTGCTCAACGGCGGCCCGCGTGGGGTGCTGACCGCCAAGGGACCGGCCACCTTCTCGAATAACGTGAAGAGCCGCGAGGAGACCGAGGTCGCCGTGCCCGACGTCCACGCCACCCTCGACCTGCTCACGCAGCTGGGCTTTCGGGTCGCCTGGACCTACCCGAAGCGTCGGTCCGTGTGGATGCTCAACGGGGTCGCGGTGACGCTCGACGTGCTGGAGTTCGGCTGGTTTGTCGAGCTGGAAGGGCCGGCCGAGGTCCTCCCCGACATGGCCCGCGACCTCGGCCTGGACCCGGCGCGCGCGCTCCGGGACAGCTATTCGGTGCTGGCGCGCAAGTTCACGAAGACCAAGAAGCCGGGCCGCGCGCCGGCGGTCGCTGTCGCATCTAAGATCGAGCCGCCCCGGGCGGCTCAATCCGCGCCCCCGCCCGCGTAGGGCGCCCGAGCAGCATCCGCTCGGTCTCTACGGTGGCCCGGTCGGGCGCTACTCTGCTCGTGGCGGCGGCGCCGCGGTGGCTCGAGCCGGGCCGACCCAGACAGTCTGGATGTTGGTGAACTCCTTGATTCCGTACTCGGACAGCTCACGCCCGAAACCTGATCGCTTGACTCCTCCGAACGGCAGGCGCGCGTCTGAGGCCACCATGCCGTTGATGAACACCTGGCCGGCCTCGATCCGCTCGGCCAGCTGCTTGCCGCGCCGGACGTCGGCGGTCCAGATCGCCGAGCCGAGTCCGAATTCGGTGTCGTTGGCCACCCTCAGCGCGTCCTCAGCGTCCTTGACCCGGATCACCGCCGCCACCGGCCCGAAGGTCTCTTCGTGGTAGGCGGGCATTCCGGGGCGCACGTTTCCGAGCACGGTCGGCTGGAAGTAATAGCCGTCGCCCTTGACCCGCTTGCCGCCGGCGAGCACGCGAGCGCCGAGCCGCACGGACTCGTCGACCTGCCGCTCGAGGTCGTCCACCAGGTCGCCGCGTGCGAGCGGGCCCACCTGGTTGCCGCGATCCATCGGGTCGCCGACCTTGAGCGCGGCGACAGCACTGGTGAAGCGGCGCTCGAACTCGTCCGCGACCGGCTCCTCGACGATGAAGCGCTTGGCCGCGATGCAGCTCTGCCCGTTGTTCTGGTTGCGCGCGCGACAGGCGACAGTCGCGGCGGCCTCGAGGTCCGCGTCGGCCAGCACGATGAAAGGGTCTGAGCCGCCCAGCTCGAGCACGACCTTTTTGAGCTCCTTTCCGGCGGCGGTGGCGACCAGGGTGCCGGCCTTGTCCGAGCCGGTGAGGGTGACGCCCGCGACCCGGCGGTCCAGGATGATCCGCTCCACCGCGGCCGATCCGACGAGCAGCGTCTGGAAGACGCCCTCGGGCAGGCCCGCCTCTCGGAACACCTCCTCGATCGCGATCGCCGACTGCGGCACGTTCGAGGAGTGCTTGAGCAGCATCACGTTGCCCGCGGCCAGGGCGGGCAGGGCAGCCCGGAAGGCCTGCCAGAATGGGAAGTTCCAGGGCATCACGGCCAGGATCACGCCCAGCGGCTGGAAGCGGATGTAGCTCTCGGTGGCGGTCGATTCGGCGGGCTCGTCGGCCAGGAGCCGCGCCGCGTTGTCGGCGAACCACAACGCCGACACGGCACACTTTTCGAGCTCCGCCTCCGCCTCCACGATCGGCTTGCCCATCTCCTGGGTCAGCAGCGCGGCGAAGCGACCCTTCTCCGCCCTCAGCACCCCGGCGACCGCCCGCGTCAAGGAGGCACGCGCCTCGACGCCCACATCCCTCCAGGGGTGGCGCGCGGACCACGCCCGGGCGATCGCGGCCTCGATCCCCGCCTCGTCGAGCTCGGGAAATGAGGCGAGCTCCCGGGCCGTGGCCGGATCGATGGACTTCAGCACTGCTCCGAATCATGCCACGATTTGCGCTGTGGCCAGAGCACCGGTGAAACGACGCGCGACCACACCGGCGGTGCCGGCCCAGCCGGCCGTCGACGGGCGCAGCCGGATCGTCATCGAGGCGGTCAGCCCGGAGATCGACGGCGGACGCTTTCCCTCCAAGCGCGTGGCCGGAGAGCAGGTGACCGTGGAGGCGGACATCTTCGCCGACGGCCACGACGCCCTCTCGGCCGTGGTGCGCTACAGGCACCAGTCCTCCGACGAATGGACCGAGGCGCCGATGACGGCGCTGGCCAACGACCGCTGGCGCGGCGAGTTCACGGTCTCGGAGCTCGGGCGCTATTTCTTCACGCTCGTGGCCTGGATCGACCACTTCGAGACCTGGAGCCGCCAGTATGCCAAGCGCGTGGAGGCGGGCCAGGACGTCGCCGTCGAGCTCGAGGTGGCCGCGAGGATGGTCGAGGCGGCGGAAGCCAGCTCCGGCGACGGCTCGAGCGATGCGGCTCGGCTGCATGCGCTGGCCGCTGCGCTGCGGAAGGATGGTGCGGCCCCCGCCAAGCCCGAGGTGGACCTCAGCGGCCTGATGAGGCGGTACGCGGAGCGAAGCGGAGCGGTGGTCTACGAGCGCGAGGTCCCGGTGCTCGTCGAGCCGGAGCGAGCCCGATTCAGCACGTGGTACGAGCTCTTCCCCCGCTCCGCGGGACCGGCCGGGCGACACGGAACCTTCAAGGACGTCGAGCGGCGCCTGCCCGAGATCGCCCGGATGGGCTTCGACGTCCTCTACCTGCCGCCGATCCACCCCATCGGAACGACGCACCGCAAGGGCGCCAACAACCAGCCGGCGACCGCCGGCGAGCCCGGAAGCCCGTGGGCGATCGGCTCCGCCGAGGGCGGTCACAAGGCCATCAACCCCGACCTCGGCACGCTCGAGGATTTCCGCCACCTGGTCGGCGCCGCCTCCGGGCTCGGGATCGACGTTGCGCTCGACCTGGCGTTTCAGTGCTCCCCGGACCACCCCTATGTGCGCGAGCACCCCGAGTGGTTCAGGCATCGCCCGGATGGCACGATTCAGTTCGCGGAGAACCCACCCAAGAAGTACGAGGACATCGTGCCGTTCGACTTCGAGACGGAGCAGTGGCGCGAGCTGTGGCAGGAGCTCCTTTCGATCGTCGTCTACTGGATCGACCAGGGGGTGAAGGTGTTCCGCGTCGACAACCCCCACACCAAGCCGTTTCCTTTCTGGGAGTGGCTGTTCCAGGAGATCAGGCGCGAACACCCCGACACGATCTACCTGTCCGAGGCCTTCACCCGGCCCAAGGTCATGCTCCGCCTCGCCAAGGTCGGCTTCAGCCAGTCCTACACGTACTTCGCGTGGCGCAACACGGCCTGGGAGCTGTACCAGTACTTCACCGAGCTGGCGCAGCCGCCGATCCGGGAGTTCTTCCGACCCAACCTGTGGCCCAACACGCCGGACATCCTGACCGAGGTCCTTCAGACCGGGGGCCGCAACGCGTTCATGGCGCGGCTGATCCTGGCCGCGACGCTCGGGGCGAGCTACGGCATCTACGGGCCGGCGTTCGAGCTCTTCGAGAACCGCCCCCGGGAGCAGGGCTCGGAGGAGTACCTCGACTCGGAGAAGTACCAGCTGCGGAGCTGGGACCTCGAGCACTCGGAGGGCATGAGCGAGCTGATCACGCTGGTCAACGAGATCCGGCGGGAGAACCCCGCCCTCCAGTCCGACCGCGGCCTGCGCTTCCATCCGACCGAGAACGACCAGCTGCTCGCCTACTCGAAGAGCACCCCCGACCGCGACGACGTCGTGCTCGTCGTGGTCAACGTCGATTCGCGCCGCACGCAGGCCGGTATGGTGACCCTTCCCCTCGAGGAGCTCGGACTGGAGCGCGAGCGCCCGTACCAGGCGCATGAGCTGCTGAGCGGCGCGAGGTACATCTGGAACGGGCCTCGCAACTATGTCGAGGTCAACCCCCACGCCATGCCGGCCCAGATCTTCAGGTTCCGCCGCCGCGTGCGCAGCGAGCACGACTTCGAGTACTTCCTGTGATCACCCCTCGCTCCGCGGGCGCGCTCCCCAACCACTCGACCATCAGGCGCCGCAAGATCGAGACGTTCGACCTCGAGGAGGATCCCCTCTGGTACAAGGACGCGCTGATCTACGAGCTGCACGTCCGCGCCTTCTACGACAGCAACGCGGATGGCAGCGGGGACTTTCGGGGCATGTACGAGAAGCTGCCGTACCTCCAGGACCTCGGCGTCAACGCGATCTGGCTGCTCCCCTTCTATCCCTCACCCATGCGCGACGACGGTTATGACATCGCCGACTACACCAACGTCAACCCGATGTTCGGCACGCTCGCCGACGCGAGCGCCTTCATCAAAGAGGCCCACCGACGCGGCATTCGGGTCATCAACGAGCTCGTCTGCAACCACACGTCGGATCAGCATCCCTGGTTCCAGCGCGCTCGCCACGCCAAGCCGGGGAGCGCGCTGCGGGATTTCTACGTGTGGAGCGAGACCAACCAGCGCTACCAGGACGCGCGGATCATCTTCAAAGACTTCGAGACCTCCAACTGGACCTGGGACCACCTGGCCGGCGCCTACTACTGGCACCGCTTCTACTCGCACCAGCCTGATTTGAACTTCGACAACCCCAAGGTCAAGGAGTCCATCTTCAAAGCCCTGGACTTCTGGCTTGACCTCGGCATCGACGGGGTGCGGCTGGACGCGGTGCCCTACCTGTACGAGCGCGAGGGAACCAACGGCGAGAACCTGCCGGAGACCCACGCCTTCCTGCGCGAGATGCGCAAGCACGTCGACGACAACTACCCGAACCGGATGCTCCTGGCCGAGGCCAACCAGTGGCCGGAGGATTCGGTCAACTACTTCGGCAATGGCGACGAGTGCCACATGTCGTTCCACTTCCCGCTCATGCCGCGCCTGTTCATGGCGATCCGCATGGAGGACCGGTTCCCGATCGTGGACATCCTCGCACAGACGCCGCCGATCCCCGACATCGCTCAATGGGCGCTCTTCCTGCGCAACCACGACGAGCTGACGCTCGAGATGGTCACCGACGAGGAGCGCGACTACATGTACCGCGCCTACACGCAGGACCGCCTGGCCCGCCTCAACCTCGGCATCCGCCGCCGGCTCGCGCCGCTGCTCGGCAACGACCGGCGCCGCATCGAGCTCATGAACGGCCTGCTCTTCTCCCTGCCCGGCACGCCGGTCCTGTACTACGGGGACGAGATCGGCATGGGGGACAACATCTTCCTCGGCGACCGCAACGGCGTTCGCACCCCGATGCAGTGGAGCGCTGACCGCAACGCAGGCTTCTCGCGGGCCAACCGGCAGCGCCTGTTCCTGCCGGTGATCACCGACCCCGAGTATCACTATGAGACGGTCAACGTCGAGGCTCAGCAGGGCAACCCGCACTCGCTGTACTCGTGGACGAAGCGTCTGATCGCCCTGCGCAAGCGCCATCGGGCATTCGGCCGGGGCACCATGGAGCTGCTGCGGCCGGAGAACCGCAAGGTCTTCGCTTACGTCCGCGCCTACGAGTCCGAGCGGATCCTGTGCGTGGCCAACCTTTCGCGCTTCCTCCAGGCGGTCGAGCTCGACCTCGGCCGCTGGAAGGGGATGGTCCCGGTCGAGCTCTTCAGCGGCAACGAGATGCCGGTGATCGGCGACGCGCCGTATTTCCTGACCCTCGGGCCGCACGCCTTCTACTGGTTCTCGATCCAGCCGCGCTCGGTGCCCATGCTGCAGGACGCCGACGGTGCGCGCGCACCCGAAACCCTCCAGGAGATCCGGGTCATCGGCGGCTGGGAGGCGGCGCTCGTCGGCGGCGCGAAGGAGCGCCTGGAGAACGTGCTGCTCGGTTACATCAAGCAGCGCCGGTGGTTCGCCGGAAAGGCGCGCCGGCTCAAGTCCGCGACCATCTCCGACGTGGTGACCGTGCCCGGCGCGGAGGGCAGCGCGTACCTCACCTCGGTCCTGATCAGCTACGCGGAAGGCGATCCGGAGACCTACATGCTGCCGCTCGCCTACGCCAGCGCCGCGGAGGCACCCCACATCCTCGAGCGCTGGCCGCACTGCGCCATCGCGTGGGTGCGCAATGAGAACGAGGAGGCGCACGGGCTGCTGTACGACGCCCTCGGGCCGCCAGGTTTCGCCGAGGCGATGCTCGGGGCGATCGCTCGACGGCGGCGAGCCACCGGCGGCAACGGCACCCTGATCGGTTCCACCACTCGGGCGTTCAGCCGGCTTCGCGGGCCGGAGACCGTGCGCCTGGAGGCGCAGCTCTCGGTCGCGGAGCAGAGCAACAACTCGGTCGTCTTCGGCGAGCGATTGATGCTCAAGGTGTTCCGCCGCCTCGAGGAGGGCGTGAACCCGGAGCTCGAGGTGGGCAGGTTCCTGACGGACAAGACAACGTTCACGCAGGTCGCGCCCCTGGCGGGCAGCCTGGAGTACCGGCGCCGTGCCGCCGAGCCCGTGACGATGGCGATCCTCCAGGGCTACGTGCCCAACCAGGGCGATGCCTGGCAGTACACGCTCAACACGCTCTCGCGCTTCTTCAATGCTCCCGAGCGAATGGACCTCGAGCCCGTCGGGCTCCCGCGCAGCCTGGTGGACGCTGCGATGGGAGAGCCGCCGGCCGCGGCCGGCGAGACCATCGGCGGTTACCTGGAGTCGGCCCGACTGCTCGGACGGCGCACGGCCGAGCTCCACGCCGCGCTGGCCTCCGACCCCATGGATCCCGCATTTGCGCCGGAGCACATCTCGGCGCAGGACCAGCGCTCGATCTACCAATCGATCAGCGGGGTTTCGATGCGCTCCACCGACCTGCTGCGCTCGCAGCTGGGCCGGCTGCCGGCCGAGGCTCGCGACGAGGCCAGGCACGTGCTCGAGCTCGAGCCGCGCATCGCGATCATGCTCAAGTCTTTCCTGGCCAAGCGCCTGACCACAACCCGGATCCGCGTCCACGGCGACTACCACCTCGGGCAGGTCCTGTACACCGGACACGACTTCGTGATCATCGACTTCGAGGGCGAGCCGACCCGCACCCTGTACGAGCGCCGGCTGAAGCGGCTGGCCCTGCGCGACGTGGCGGGCATGCTGCGCTCGTTCTCCTACGCGGGTCAGGCGGCGCTCCAGTCAGAGCGGATCGCGCCGGAGAAGCTGGCGCGCCTCGAGGAGTGGGCGCGCTTCTGGGTCGACTCCGTCTCGGCCGCTTTCCTCAAGAGCTACCTGGCCACCGCGGGGGCCGCGTCGTTCGTACCGCAGACCAGAGACGACCTCGAGCTGCAGCTCACCACGATGCTCCTGGAGAAAGCCCTCTATGAATTACGTTACGAGCTGAACATGAGACCGGACTGGGTGCGCATCCCCTTGCGCGGGATCCTCGATCTGGTCGTGCCCGGCGCGGGGCCGGCCAGGGGCGGAGCCTGAGCGTGATCGCTCGCTCGCTGATCAGCCCGTTCGACCTCCACCTCTTCAACGAGGGCACCCACAGCCACCTCTTCGAAAAGCTCGGCGCCCACGTCTCCAAGGACCCGGAGGGGACCTACTTCGCGGTATGGGCGCCCAACGCCGACGCGGTCGGCGTGATCGGCGACTTCAACGGCTGGGACAAGGCGGCGAACGGACTGTTTCCCCGCGAGCAATCCGGGATCTGGGAAGGATTCATCCCCGG
>DASXBE010000010.1:0-3961 GCA_036491815.1 Candidatus Dormiibacterota bacterium
AACCGGTCCGATGCACATCGGCCACGGGCGGGGAGCGATCCTCGGGGACTCCATCACCAGGCTGCTGGAGTTCACCGGGTATGCGGCTCAACGGGAGTACTACGTGAACTCCGACAACACGCAGGCGCGGCGCTTCGGCGAGTCGGTGCTCGCCCGGCTGCACGGCCAAGAGCCGCCCGAAGGGGGGTACACGGGTGAGTACGTGAAGGAGATCGCCGAACAGGCGAGGCATGACCTGCCTGGCATCGACCAGATGCCCGAGGAGGACGCCGCCCCCCTTCTGCGCCACTACGCGATCCAGAAGATGGTGGACCAGATCGCCGCCTCGCTCGCCCGGGTGAACGTCCACTACGACGGGTGGTTCTGGGAAAACGTCCTTTGGGAGTCCGGCCTGGCGCAGTCGGCGATCGAACGGCTTCGCGAGTCGGGCTACATCAAGGAGCGCGACGGCGCCCTCTGGTTTGCGCCGGCGCTGGACGAGAAGGAGGCGGGGGGAGAGCCCATCGTCGAGGAGGAGGACAGGGTGGTCATCCGCTCCAACGGGCAGCCGACCTACTTCGCCTCGGACCTGGGCTACCTGCTCAGCCGGTTCGAGCAGCGGGGCTACAGCAGGGTGATCGAGGTGTGGGCCGCGGACCACCATGGGTACGTCCCGCGCATGAAGTCGGCCGCGGCCGCGCTGGGCATCGACGAGGAGAGGCTCGTGATCATCATTCACCAGATGGTCAACCTGCAAGAGGGCGCCGCGGGCAGCGCACAGAAGATGTCGAAACGCGCCGGTCGGTTTGTGACCCTCGACGAGCTGGTGGACCGCGTCGGGTCGGACCCCGTGCGCTACTTCTATCTCCTGCGCTCACCCGATACGACGATCGAGTTCGACCTCGAGCTCGCCGTCACGCAGGGCAACGAGAACCCGGTCTATTACGCCCAGTACGCGCACGCCCGGCTCTGCAACGTCGAGGTGGCGGCGAGCGAGCGGCACGCGTCGCTGCCGGAGCTCGCCGACGTCTCGCTGCTCGTCATGCCGTGGGAGCTGGACGTGGCCCGTCAGCTGGCCTTCTGGCCCGAGGTCGTCGAGGACGCCGCGCGCCTGCTCGAGCCGCATCGGATCCCGTACTACATCCAGGATCTCGCCGCGGCGGTGCACCGCTACTACCACGCCGGGAACGCGCAGACCGAGCATCGCATCGTCGTCGACGACCCTCAGCTGACGCGCGCCCGGCTGGAGCTGTGTCGGGCGGCGCGTCACACTTTGAGGACGGCGCTCGAGCTGATCGGGGTCACCGCGCCGGAGCGCATGTAGCGCGCTCGGCATGAAGAAAGGAGAGCGATAACGCAATTGGACGTCACCTGGCTTGGACATGGCTGCTTCCGTCTGCGGGGCCGGGGCGCGGCGGTGGTCACCGACCCCTACCCGCCGAGCATCGGGCTGAAGCTCCAGCGCATGGACGCCGACGTGGTGACGATCAGCCACGAGCACGAGAACCACAGCTACGTTCAGGCGGTCCGCGAGGCGTACGAGATCCGTGGGCCAGGCGAATACGAGGTCTCAGGCGTGAGCGTCGTCGGCGTCCCGACCTTTCATGATGGGGAGAGGGGCGCCAAACGCGGCCCGAACACCGTCTACATGATCGAGATCGACGACGTGCGGGTCTGTCATCTAGGTGACCTCGGACACAAGCTGGAGGACGCCGAGGCGGAGGCGGTCTCGTCGCCGGACGTCCTGCTCGTCCCGGTCGGCGGGCGCACCTCGATGAACGCCGCGCAGGCGGCGGAGGTGGTCCGGCAGCTCGAGCCGCGCTTCGTCATCCCGATGCACTACGCGATCCCCGGCCTCAAGGCCGACCTCGACACGATCGAGCGCTTCCTGAAGGAGATGGGTGTCGCCGCCGCGGAGCCGCAGCCGAAGCTGTCCGTGCAGAAATCCGCCGGCGACTACGACACAAAGCTTGTGGTCTTAGAACCAAAAGTCGAGCCTAGGGTCTAAGTCCCGGCGCCGACCCGGTAGTATTCACAAAACCGCCCTGGAGGTCGTCTATGTCGAAGTACGTTTTCGTGACCGGGGGTGTCGTCTCCTCGTTGGGGAAGGGCATTACAGCGGCGTCGATCGGGAACATCCTGAAGGCCCGCCACCTCAGCGTCTCGCTTCAGAAGCTCGACCCATACCTCAACGTCGACCCCGGCACGATGAGCCCCTACCAGCACGGCGAGGTGTTCGTCACCGATGACGGCGCCGAGACGGACCTCGACCTGGGCCACTACGAGCGCTTCGTCGACGAGAACCTGACGGTCGCCTCGAACGTCACGACCGGGAAGATCTACCAGGAGGTCATCGCGCGGGAGCGCCGCGGCGACTACCTGGGAGCCACGGTGCAGGTCATCCCCCATGTGACGAACGTGATCAAGGAGAAGATCCTCAGGGCCTCGCGCGACCCGCAGGCCGACGCGGTCGTGGTCGAGGTCGGGGGCACGGTCGGCGACATCGAGAGCCTTCCCTTCCTCGAGGCGATTCGCCAGCTCAAGAACGACCTGGGCCGGCAGAACGTCTTCTACGTCCACTGCTCGCTGGTTCCTGTCGTTCACGGGCAGGAGATGAAGACGAAGCCGACGCAGCACTCGGTCCAGGCCCTCCGGGCCATCGGCATCCAGCCGGACGCGATCATCTGCCGTTCGGAGAGGCCGATCGATTCCGACCTGAGGGAGAAGATCGCGCTCTTCACCGACGTGCCCCGGGAGGCCGTCGTCTCGGTGCCCGACGTCGAGTCGATCTACGAGGTGCCCCTGATGCTCGAGGCGGCGGGTCTCGGCAACGTGATGGCGCGCCATTTCGAGCTTGACGAGAAATCCAACCAGCCGGACCACGGACCCTGGATCGAGCTTGTGGACCGGATCAAGCACCCGCGCGCCGCCGTGCCCGTGGCGATCGTCGGCAAGTACATAGCTCTACCCGACGCATACCTCAGCGTCATCGAAGCCCTCCGGCACGCCGGCATACATCACGGGCTCGACGTCGACATCCACTGGGTGTCCTCCGAAAAGCTCGACGCCGGCGACACGTCGCCGCTGCTCGGGGTGGCGGGGATCGTGGTGCCGGGAGGATTCGGCTATCGGGGCATCGAGGGCAAGGTGATCGCCTCGCGCTATGCCCGGCACAATCGCATCCCATACCTCGGCCTGTGCCTCGGCCTGCAGTGCGCGGTGATCGATTTCGCGCGCGAGAAGCTCGACGCTCCCGACGCGAACTCCACAGAGTTCGCCGCTTTCACATCAACACCCGTGATCGACCTGATGCCCGAGCAGCGCAACGTCGACCAGATGGGGGGCTCGATGCGCCTGGGCCTCTACCCGTGCAAGCTGACGCCCGGATCCCTGGCCCACAAGGCCTATGGCGAAGAGGTCGTGTACGAGCGGCACCGGCACCGGTTCGAGTTCAACAACGAGTACCGCGAAGTGATGCACGAGGCCGGCATGAACTTCAGCGGCGTGTCCCCGAACGGCCGCTTAGTCGAGATCGTCGAGCTCGCCGACCATCCCTGGTTCGTGGCCAGCCAGTTCCACCCCGAGCTGCGCTCGCGCCCGAACCGTCCCCACCCTCTGTTCCGCGATTTCCTGCGCGCCGCGTTCCTGCAGAGCGGGGTCGACCAGATGGAGCTTCGCCCGGTGGAGCTGCTCGAAGAGCCCGAGAGCCGGTAGGTCCGATGGAGCAGCAGAGGAGCGGGATTCCTTCCTTTGAAGCGCGCGGCGAGGTCTCGCTGGAGCTGGTCCACGCGACGGAAGCCGCGGCCCTCGCCGCGGCGCGGCTCCTCGGCAAGGGCGATCCCGACCGGGTGATCGAGGTTGCGGGCGAGGCCATGCGCCATGCGCTCGAGACCTCGCTGGTCTCCGGCACGGTGGCTCGCAGCCCGCTGAACGAGGCCTTCCTCGCGCGCGGCACCGTGATCCAGGGTCTCGGGCGCGCGGT
>DASXBE010000011.1:0-13542 GCA_036491815.1 Candidatus Dormiibacterota bacterium
CGTTTCGCCGGAAATGGCCTCATCGGGCGTCGCTGAGCATGTGCAACGGCGCTCTGGTGCCTACTGGTCGGAGCTCGCCTTCGGCCGGGTCGCGCCCGCCCTCTTCTTCAGCCTGTTCCTCGCCTGGCAGCTGCTCCTGGCGTGGGGCGGGCTGCGTTCGATCCGCCAGCCGGCGGACTACCTCTACGTGGCCCAGCACCTGCTCTCGATCGCCTACTTCACGATGCTGGTCGTCCTGTACACCACGAGGTTGCCCAGACGGGGGACCGATCACCGCGCGTTCGTGATCTTCATCGCCTTCACCGGGACCTTCTCCGCGATCGGCGCGGGATTCCTGCCCGGCGGCACCCACCGCGACGGGCTGGTCCTGCTCGGAGACCTCGTGGCGACGGCGGGGCTCGTCTACTCCGTATGGGGGCTGGCCTACCTCCGCCGCTCGTTCTCGATCATTCCCGAAGCCCGCCGCCTGGTCACGGGCGGTCCCTACCGCCTGAGCCGCCACCCGGTCTACCTGGGAGAGGTCGCCACCGCGGTCGGGATCAACCTGGCCACCGGAGGATGGCTCACGGCTCTGGCGATCGCCTACTTCGTGGTGTGCGAGCTGCTCCGCATCCGCTGGGAGGAGGGCGTGCTCGCGAGCGCCTTCCCAGACGACTACCCGGCCTACGCCGGCCGGACCCCCAGGTACGTGCCCAACCCCTTCCATGCGCGTACTTGACAGCGAGGCGCTCACGGCGCCCGCCGCTCCACCACCTCCACCCGACCGGCGCGGCTCGTGGCTGATCGAGAAGCTGACGGCGCGGACGCTGCTCCTCGGCGGGGTCCTGATCGTGACGCTCGCCCTGTACATCGGCTCCGAGCAGGACCCCGACTTCTGGTGGCACCTGCGGATCGGGCGCTGGATGGTCGAGCACGGGCAGCTGCCCTCCACGGACATCTTCACCTTCACCGTGCCCGGCCACGTCTGGACCGACCACGAATACCTCACCGAGATCCTGATGTGGCTGACCTACAGCAAGCTCGGCCTCCCCGTCCTCTGCTGTGCCTTCGGCCTGATCACCTGGTGCGGTTTCTATCTCATCTACCGCCAGGTCCGCCGGCAGCCGTTCGTCATCGTCGGCGTCGGCCTCGCTTTGGGCGCGATCGCCGGCTCACCGATCTGGGGACCCCGCGCCCAGATGATCACCTTCGCGTTCACGTGCCTCGAGCTCTACTGGCTGCACGGGTACCTCAGCGGGCGGAGCCGGGCTGTGCAGTTCTTCCCCCTCGTCATGGTGCTGTGGGCCAACCTCCACGGCGGGTGGGTGATCGGGTTCGCCTGGCTCGGGGTGGCCTTGGTGGCGGAGCTCGTGAACTGGGTCTGGGACCGCTCCAATCCCGCCCACCGCATGCACGTCCGCTTCCTGCTGATCATCACGGGCGCCTCGGTGGTGGCGGTCGCCGCCACGCCACACCTCCTCGCCCTCTACCCGTACCCCTTTCAGACCGAGGGCAGCGTCGCCCAGCAGCGGCTGATCGTCGAATGGTTCTCGCCGGACTTCCACCAGGTCTACCTCCGCCCATTCGAGGCGATGGTCTTTCTGGTCCTGGCGGGGTTCGCGCTCCGCCGGCCGTCGCTCTACGAGTTTCTGCTCACGGCGGTCGCTCTCGGGCTGGCCCTGCAGTCCGTCCGGAACATCGCCCTCTTCGTCGCCGTCGTCACGCCGATCCTGATCAACGTGTACTCGGATGCCTGGCGGGCGATCGCCCGCAGCCGGGGCTGGCGCCTGAACCTGCCGCCCCGCCCCCTCTTCGCGGTGACGACGGCCATCGCCCTGCTCGTGATCGTCGGGGCCACAGCCCTGCACGCGGCGGGATCGATCGCCCCGGAGAACCAGCGCAGCCTGGACGCTTCGAGCTACCCGATCGGCGCCGCCGACTGGCTGGCCGCCCACCCCGACGTCGGCACGCGCATGTACAACCAGTACGGCTGGGGCGGCTACCTCGCGTACCGCTTCTACCCTGAGCAGAACCGCCGGGTATTCATCTTCGGCGAGGCGGCCCTGATGGGCGACCCTCTGCTCAACGACTACGAGGACGTGCAGACGCTGCGGCCCGACTGGCGCCAGGTCCTGGACCGCTACCAGGTCGACTACGTGGTCTACAACCGCGGGGAGCCCCTCGCGAACGTGCTCGCCCTGGACCCGCAGTGGGCGCTGGTCT
Source organism: Candidatus Dormiibacterota bacterium (assembly GCA_036491815.1). Taxonomy (GTDB): domain Bacteria; phylum Chloroflexota; class Dormibacteria; order Dormibacterales; family Dormibacteraceae; genus DASXBE01. The sequence goes on from DASXBE010000011.1 coordinate 2,203, forward strand.
ACCAGGACTCGGTGGCGGTGATCTACGTCCGCAAGGCGCCCGGGAGCTAGTAGACCTTCCAGATCTTGAAGTTGGGCGTGTCGTAGGCCGGGGGGCCGAGGACTGCCGGCGGCGGCGTCTTCAGGTCCGATGTCCAGACGACGTAGCGGATGTGATTGACCGAGATGAAATGCTCGATGTCGGTCCTGCCCGTCAGCAGGTCGAGCGCGATCAGCGTCTTGGCCGCGTAATCGAACGTCTCGTCGTAGTGGCCGACAAAGACGGTGTCGCCGCTGTAGGCCGGCACGTAGAGGCCCACGCCCGGCATGGAGAGCACCCGCCCGGCGGGCTCGCTGCCCAGCCAGGTCAGACCGTTGTACTCGGCTGTCGGGACTGTGTACTGGGGCTGGCCGACCACGACCATCGGCGCCAGCACCAAAAAGGCGCTGCCGATGGCGGCAAACGCGACATACGAGAAGGGCACGAGGGCGCGGGCCCGCACGCTGCGAAGGCGGGGCAGGATGGTCTCGTACATGCCGCGAGCGGCCAGCACCACCAGCGGCAGGTACAGGCCGTCGAGGAATCGCCGGCGGAGGTCGCCCGCGGGGTTGGGCAGGTAGAGGATGGCCGCCAGGAGCACGAGCCAGGCGACGAGGAAAACGTCCTCGCGCGTGCGGCGGCGGAGCGCGCCCGGGATGCCGACTAGCGCGAGCAGCAGCTGGGGCGCTATGGCGAGCAGGAAGCTGACGGTCTCCGGTGGCAGCGCGTTCTTCGAGTGAAAGGTCCAGCGCTGGACCTCAGGGTTGCCGACGAAGGCCAGGTACGAATAAAGGATGTAGGGCGCCGGGATGCCGATGGCTATCGCCGCGGCGATCCATCCTTTGAGCGGCGCCGGGCGCAGGACCAGGGCAACCGCGGTGGCGCCGCCCATGAGGATTGGCATCTGGGGATGGATCGAAGCCTGCCCGAGCCAGGCCGCGCCGGCGAGCGCCGCCATCCACAGGTTCCCGCGCTGGATCGCGGTCAGCGTCAGCACGACGCCCAGCGCAGCGAAAACGCCCGACCAGGCGAAGTGGGGCAGCGCGAGGACGGAGTAGAAGGCGGTCAGCTCCGGCATGCGCCAGTCCAGCGTGTCGGTGACGTTGCCGAAGATCACGGGGTGCCCGAGCGCCTGGATCACATAGCCCATGCCGAGCCCGACGGCGCAGAAGAAGAAGGCGAACTTCCGCGCGGACGGGTCCTGAATGAAATGCCGGATGAAGAGCCAGGCGGCCGCCATCAGCGCGAATGCGGCGGCCACCCGCGCGAGGTGGAAGACCGCGATCAGTGGCAGGTTCAGGAGCGCGGCGATGTGCCCGAGCACGATCCAGAACATGAACAGGTAGGCGCCGGGGCTCGACTCCGTCGTGTACCGGTTCTGCCATGACCATGATCCCTCCCAGCCCTGCCGCATCTTGGCCAGGTAGGTGTTGGCGTCGTCGCCGAGGTAGAAGAAACCCATGAAGACGTGGCCGGGCGGCTGCACCGCGTACGCATAGAGGTAGGGGATCGCCGTGACGCAGGCGAGGACGAGGCCCATCACGAGCGGCAGGCGCCACTCGCCCAGGCGGGCGAGCCGGCCCACGGCGCGCACCTCCGCCCGGTCGGCGACGGAAAGTGGGAGGACCGCCTGCTTCATCTCGAAAGGCTCAACCGCAGCACCGTCAGGAGCGCGCGGCTGACCTCGCCGCGCGAAACCTTCGAGGCACCCGCGACGCGGTCCTCGAACTGGATGGGCACCTCGATCACCGGGTAACCGAGCTTCCTGGTCAGGTGGACCATCTCGATCTGGAATGAATAGCCCTGGGAGACGACCTCCTCGAGGCGGATCATAGACAGCAGGTCGCGTGTGTAGCACCGGTAGCCCGACGTGCAGTCGCGCGTGCGCAGGCCGAGCAGCACCCGGCAGTAGACGTTGGCCGCCCACGAGAGCAACCAGCGATGAGCGGGCCAGCCGGTGATCTTGCCGCCGCGGATATAGCGCGACCCGATCGCCAGCCCGCCCCCTCCCCTCGCCGCCTCGACGATGGCATCGAGGTCCTGCGCGCGGTGCGACCCGTCGGCGTCCATCTCAACGAAAAGCCGGGATCCTTCGGCGAGGCCCACCTTGAATGCGTCCTCATACGCGCTGCCCAGGCCGAGCTTCCGGTCCCGGTGCAGGACCCGGACCCCAGGGTCCGCCGCGGCGAGCTGGTCCGCGACCTCGCCGGTGCCGTCCGGCGATGCGTCGTCGACGACCAGCACGTCATGCCCCAGGTGCCTCACGCCGGCCACCACGCGCTCCAGGTTCTGGCGCTCGTTATAGGTCGGCAGCACGACCAGCACCTCTGTCGGCGCCGACCTGCGCTCTGTCAGCCTGGCGGGCGCGGTCACCCTCGGAACCTGACCCGGAGGACGTGCTTCAGCATGTCCAATGAGCTTGCGACCGGGCTCACCTTGGTCGGAGCCGAGTTGCGCCAGACGACCGGGACCTCGGCGATCTTCACTCCCTTCTGGCGGGCGCGGTAAAGGACCTCGGGGTCGTAGCCGAACCCGTCGGTCGTGAGCCGCGCGAAAACGTCATGCGCGACGTCGGCTCGGAACAGCTTGAAGCCGCACTGCGTGTCCCAGATGCCCGGCAGGAGCACCGCCTGCACGATCAGGTTGAAACCCTTGCCCATCAGGACGCGGTAGACCGGCTGCGAAACCTCCACGCGCGACGCGCGCATCGCCCGGGACGCGATCGCCACGCCCGCCCCGGAGTCGAGCGCCGCCTGCAACTTGTCGAGCTCCTCGATCGGGGTCGACAGGTCCGCGTCGGTCACAAGGACCTCGGCTCCGGTCGCCGCGGCCACTCCGATGGCAAGGGCGCGGCCTTTGCCGCGGTTGTGCGGCAGCGCCTCGACACGCACCGACGGGTTGCGCGCCGCCGCGGTGTCCATGAACGCCCGGGTGCCGTCCGTGCTGCCATCGTCGACCAGGATCAGCTCGTACGCACCCTCCCGGCCCTCGAGGAATCCCTCGACCTGCGCCACCGTGCTGGGCAGGCGCCGCTCCTCGTTGTAGGAGGGGATGACGACGCTCAGCCGCGGCTGCCGGTCTGTGGCCACGGCTCGCCATGCTACTTGGAGCGCATGACCTTGATCGCATAAACCGGCAGCACCGCCATCCGCCTGATCCGCCACGGTTGGCGGACGAGCCGGTGCAGCCACTCGAGGCCCGCGCGCCGCATCCAGGCGGGGGCGCGGGGCACCCGGCCGGTCAGGAAGTCGAACGCGCCGCCCACGCCGATCGCCACCGAAACGTCGAGGCGGTCCCTGACCCGGTCGATCCACAGCTCCTGGGCGGGGGCGCCGTATGCGACGAGCAGGACCTGCGCTCTGTGCTCGCGCACGAGTCGCAGCGTCTCCTCGTCGTCGGCCGCGTCATGCGAGCCGGAATGTGCGGCCACCTCGAGGGTGGGATAGGCCGACCTGAGGCGCGCGGCGAGCGCCGGCGCCACGCCCGGACCGGCGCCCAGGAGGAAGAGCCGATGGCCGCGCCCGGCGCAGAGCTCCGCCAGTGGAGTCACGAGGTCTGTGCCCGCCACCGGCGCAGGCAGCAAGCAGCCCTGACGCCGCAGCGCCCAGACGACACCCATGCCGTCGGCCAGGCACAGGTCGGCCGACTCAAGGACCCGCGCGAATTGACTGTCGCGCAGGGCGCGCATCACGAACTCCGGGTTGACGGTGGCGACCAGGTGCAGGCCGGGGGAATCCGCGAGCCGCCCGATCCGCTCCAGCGCCTCCGGCATGTCGCAGCAGTCGACTCTGACCCCGAGCACGCGGACGTGCCCCGGCGCGTTACCCGCCGGCGAGGCGATCTGGGTCGCTCTCCACCGCGGCGATGCGGCCGGTCGCAACGCGCACGGTCGATAGCTTAAGGTCGTGCGAAGCTTGGAGGCCACGCCGCGCCGCAAGACGATCGCCGTCGATCTCAACCCCGCGACACGCGCCGTGATGACCGGCACCGAGATCTACGCGAGGGAGGTTTGCTCGCGCCTCCCGGCCGCCGCGCCGGAGCTCGATTGGAGGTTCTTCGCCTCGCGGCCCCGCTCGGGGCTGGGCGTGGACGTCACGGTGCTGCCGTGGCGGCGGCTCTGGACGCAGGTCCGGCTTCCGGTCGCCCTCGCCAGGAGGCGCCCACGCCTCCTGTTCGTGCCCTCTCACGCGATCCCGTTCGCGTGGGCTGGGCGGGTGCTCACCGTCGTGCATGACCTCGCGTTCGAGCGCCATCCGGACGCCTATCCGGCCTCTGAGCGCACCTACCTGCGGATGACCACAAGGTGGGCGGCCCGGCGCTGCCGCCTCCTGGTCACGATCTCGGAATCCACGAAGGCGGACCTGGTGGAGCTCTACGGAGTCAGGCCGGAGCGAGTGCGGGTCGTACCGCTCGGCGTGACCGTCGCGAAGCCTGAGCTTGCCCCGGCGGGCCGGTTGGCCGAGCTCGGCGTCCACGGGAGCTTCGTGCTCCAGGTCGGGCGCATCGAGCCACGCAAGAACCAGCCGGCCGCGCTGGCGGCGGTCGAGCGGCTCGAAAACGTGACGCTCGTCCTGGCCGGGCCGGAGCGCGACACGGAGCTCGCGGCGCGGCTCCGCGGCTCGGCGCGCTGCCGGGTCCTCGGCACGGTCGACCAGCCGACGCTGGAGCTGCTCTACAAGTCGGCCGGTGCCGTCATCGTGCCGAGCCTGTATGAGGGGTTCGGTCTCCCCGTCCTCGAGGCGATGGCGCGCGGCAAGGTCGTCGTCGCGGCCAAGGCATCTTCGCTGCCCGAGGTCGGAGGCGAGGCGGCCCTGTACTACCACCCAGCCTCGAGCCCGGAGCAGCTGGCGGGGGTGCTCCGGGTCGCGCTCGAGGACAAAGCCTTGCGGACCAGGCTGGCCCGCGCAGCGCGGGCCCGCGCGGCGAGGTTCAGCTGGGACCGCACCGCGGCCGGGGTGGCCGCCGTGATCAGAGAGCTCGTCTAGTCACGCGTAGGCGGCGACAGCGTCGTCGATCGCCTTCCACGTCTGTGTCGCGGCACGGCTCCAGCTGAACTGCGCGGCGCGCAGGATGCCCCGTCTCCGCATGCCGGCCGCGAGCTCGGTGTCCCCGATCACGCGCTCGAGCGCCTCGCGCCACGCGTCGGCATCGCCCGCGGGCACGATCAGGCCGGCATCACCCACGACTTCGGGCAGGCTCGAGCGGTCCGAGACCAGGACCGGCGTCCCGCATGCCATGGCCTCCAGCGGCGTGAGCCCAAAGCCCTCGTACCAGGCAGGGTGCGCCAGCGCACGGGCCAGGTTGTACACGGCTGGAAGGTCGGCCGGATCCAGCGACTCGAGGCGATGCAGGGCGGGCCCCAGGCGGTCCATGCGTTCGCGGATTGGCTCGTAGTGCCAGCCGTACGAACCGACCACCACGAGGTCGGGCCGGTCCCGCATCATGGCCCAAGCCTCGAGCAGGGTCTCCAGGTTCTTGCGGGGTTCCACCGTGCCCACAAAGAGAATGAAACGGTCGGGCAGGCCAAGCCTCGCCCGCACGGACGACAGGTCCTCGCGGCTCATCGTCCGGAATGCAGCCGAAACGCCGTGTGGCACGACCTGGACTCGGCTGCGGTCGACGCCGAAGATGTCCACGACGTCGCGGGCCGTGTTCTCGGACACGGCGATGACGACGCCTGCGCGCAGGACCGAGCGCGGCACGACGACCCGGGTGCTCAACGGCTGGCGCCCGGGGAACCACCGCGGGTTCCGGTAGATCGCGAGGTCGTGGATCGTGATCACCGACGGGACGCCGAGCCCGCGGAGGGGCAAAGCGCCCGCCGGCCCGAAATAGGCGGCGGGGCTCATGCGCCGGATTTCCGCGGGCCACTGCAGGTGGCGGCCCACAAAGCGCGTCTGCGGCAGCAGGCGATAGCTCGCGTCCGGGACGTTCACAAACCCGCCAGGCGGCCCGAACACCGTGAGCCGGAAGTCCGGCCGGTCGACCGCCATCGCGTGCACGATCTGAGTGGTGTAGACCCCGACTCCCGCCCGCGGCCGTTCGAGCCCCGAACCGTCGACGACGACCTGCACCTCCCGCACGCCCGGGCGGCGCGGGGGGTTACTCGTACGTGTGCGGGGCGCCCACCGCCTCGGTGTCGACCAGCACGCCTTTGATCCGCGCGCCGACCGAGGCGAGCTTGCCGGCCATGTCCTCATAGCCGCGCTCGACATGCCAGGAGTTGCGCAGGAGGCTCGTACCCTCGGCGCAAAGCGCCGCGATGACCAGCGCGGCGCCGGAGCGGATGTCGGGGATGGCGAGGTCGGTGCCGCGGAGGCGGCATGGCCCGTGGACGACGGCGTGGAGGCGGCCTTCGACCGTGATCCCGGCGCCCATCTTGGCGAGCTGGCCCACGTGCTGGAAGCGATTCTCGTGCACATACTCGGAGATCACGCTCTCGCCATCGGCCTGCGTCATCATCGCCATGTACTGCGCCTGCAGGTCGGTGGGGAATCCGGGGAAGGTCCAGGTGGACATGTCGATCGGCCTGAGCCGGACGCGCCCTTGCCGGCCCACCCGAAACCACCCGTCCCCCACCTCGACGTGCGCTCCCGCCTGCTCGAGCTTCAGCAGCACCACGTGCAGGTCCTCCGGCCGGCTGCAGTCGATGCGCAGCTCGCCACCCGCGGCGGCGACCGCGATCGCGTACGTGCCGGCCTCCAGGTAGTCCGCGATCACTGTGTGCTCCGCTCCACCCAGCTTCCGCACGCCGTCGACCACGAGGCGCTCGGTCCCTATGCCCTCGATGTGGGCGCCCATCTTGCCCAGCAGCCGGCAGAGGTCCTGGACATGCGGCTCGCGCGCGGCGTTGAAGATCTCGGTGCGACCCTCGGCCAGCACGGCCGCGAGCAGGATGTTCTCGGTCCCGGTGACCGTGGGAAGGTCGAAGACGATTCGATCGCCGTGGAGCTGCTTGGCCTCCGCAACGATCTCGGTCTCGGTCTCGGTGACGTGCGCTCCCATCTGGCGCAGGCCGCGCAGATGCTGCTCGACGCGCCTGGCCCCGATGTCGTCGCCGCCGGGGCGCGGCACACGGGCATGGCCAAACCTGCCGAGGAGCGCGCCCAGCAGCACGATGGTCGCCCGCATCCGCCGCCCGAGCTCGTCGGGCACGTCCGTGCGGGTCGCGGAGCCGGTGTGCAGAGTGATCGTGCCCTCGCCCTCGGCCGTCCCGCCGAGCCGGTTGACGATCTCCCCCATGAGCTCGGCGTCGGTCACGCGCGGCACGCTGGAGAGCTTCACCGGCTCCGCGGTGAGGAGCGCCGCCGCCATCTCGGGAAGGGCCGCGTTCTTCGAGCCGCTCACGCAGATCCGCCCGGCGAGCGGCGCGCCGCCCGTGATCTCGAGCGCGTGGTCGCGACCCGGCACTGGGACCGTCATCGAGGCCTCAAGGTAACGTTCGGACGCTAGCCCCGACGCATCCTGGCCAGGCGCAGGCGCGCCTCCGCCATGGCGAGGGCGTTCTGGAACTCGGTCTCCTCCGCGGCGGTGAGCGTCCCGGCCAGCTTCTCGGCGGCGCTGCGCCGCGCCGCCTCGGCCCGCTCGAGCGAGATCTCGTCCGCATGCTCCGCCACGTCGGCGAGCACCGTGACACGGTCGGGCAGCACCTCGAGGAAACCGCCGCCCACGAAGATCACCTCCTCCGGGCCGCCGAGCGTCTCCTGGATGCGGAGCGGTCCCGGCTTGAGGATTGTCATCAGCGGCGCGTGGCGGGCCAAAATTCCGAGCTCGCCGTCGGCCCCATTGGCGACGACGAACTCGACGTCGCCCTCGAAGAGGCTGCGCTCGACGCTCACCACCCGAAGCTGATACTTCACCTACGACCCCTGCTGCTTCTTCATCTCTTGGCCCTGTGCCCGCGCCTCGTCGATGGTCCCCACCATGTAGAAGGCCTGCTCGGGCAGATCGTCGTGCTTGCCGTCCAGGATCTCCTTGAAGCCGCGCACGGTCTCGGCGATCGGCACGGACTTGCCCTCGCGACCGGTGAAACGCTGAGCCACGTTGAACGGCTGCGACAGGAATCGCTGGATCTTCCGGGCGCGGGACACCGCCTGCTTGTCGTCTTCCGACAGCTCCTCCATGCCGAGGATCGCGATGATGTCCTGAAGGTCCTTGTAGCGCTGCATCGTCTTTTTGACGCCTTGCGCCGTGTCGTAGTGCTCCTGCCCGACGACCGAAGGCTCCACGAAACGGCTCGATGACCCCAGCGGGTCGATCGCCGGGTAGATCCCGATCTCGACCAGCGACCGCTCCAGCCGCACTGTCGCGCCGAGGTGGGCGAACACGGTCTGGATGGCGGGGTCCGTGTAGTCGTCCGCCGGGACGTAGACGGCCTGGACGGAGGTGATCGATCCCTTGGAGGTCGACGTGATCCGCTCCTGCAGCTCACCCATCTCGGTCGCCAGCGTCGGCTGGTAGCCGACCGCGGACGGCATGCGGCCGAGCAGCGCCGAGACTTCAGAGCCCGCCAGCAGGTACCGAAAGATGTTGTCGATGAAGAGCAGGGTGTCCGCGCCCTCGGCGTCTCTGAAGTACTCCGCCATGGTCAGCCCCGTCAGGCCGACGCGCGCCCGCGCGCCGGGCGGCTCGTTCATCTGGCCGAAAACAAGCGCGGTCTGCGGGAGCACGCCGGCGTCCTGCATCTCGTGGTACATGTCGTTGCCCTCGCGGGTCCGCTCGCCGACTCCGGCGAACACGGAGCGGCCCTTGTGCTGATAGGCGATGTTTCGGATCAGCTCCTGCACGATGACCGTCTTGCCTGTGCCGGCACCTCCGAACAGGCCGATCTTCGAGCCCTTCGCGAACGTGCAGATCAAATCGATGACCTTGATCCCTGTCTCCAGGATCTCGACCTTCGCCTGCTGCTCGGACACGGGCGGCGCCGGCCGGTGGATGGGCCAGCGGGTGACGCCTTCCGGCGCGGGCTCGTCGTCGATCGGGGCCCCGATCACGTTGAACATCCGGCCCAGCGTCTCCACGCCGACCGGCACCGAGATGGGCCCTCCCGTCGCCCTCACCGGGTCGCCGCGACGAAAGCCGTCAGTGGCGTCCATCGCGATGGTGCGCACGATGTTGTCGCCGATCGCCCCCTCGACCTCGAGGATCACGGTCCGGCCATCCTGCATCGTGACCTCGAGCGCCTCGAAGAGCTCGGGCTGCTCGCCCGCCGGAAACTCGACGTCCACTACAGCCCCGATGACCTGGCTCACATGGCCTTGCTTCCCGGTCTTGCTGTCCGGTTTCGGCTTGTGCTTTGTCTTTGCCATCTCTCTCCCCTCAGCCCGAAGCCCGCATCGCTTCGGCGCCGCTAACGATCTCCATCAGCTCAGTCGTGATGCCGGCCTGGCGCACCTTGTTCGCGTAGAGCGTGAGCGCGTTGATCAGGTCGCCCGCCGCATTGGTCGCGTTCTGCATGGCGATCATCTTGGCGGAGTACTCGCTGGCCTTGTTCTCCAGCACCGCCTGGAACACCTGCGTCTCGACGTAGCGCGGCAGGAGCCCGTCCAGAACGCTCTCCGGGTCGGGCTCGTAGATGTAGTCGGCGCTGGGCGCGGCGTTGCCCTCCTTCGAGCGTGTTGGGATCTCGGCCGGGATCAGCACCTGGACCACCGCCTCCTGCTTCATCGTCGAGATCCATTTCGAATAGCAGAGGAGCACGGCGTCGGTGTTGCCCTTGGTGTACTCCTCCAGGGCGACCGTGATCGCGGGCAGGACCTGCGCGACCGTGGGCCTGTCCGAGATGCCGCTCACCTCCGCGATCACGTCCCTGTGGTAGCGCAGCAGGAAGTCGCGGCCCTTGCGGCCGACCGTGACGTAGCGCTGTCCGTCCGTGAAGTGCTCGTTCATGTACCGGGTGGCGGCGCGGATGTTGTTGACGTTGATCGCGCCCGCCAGGCCCTTGTCGGTCGTGACCAGGACCATCACCGCCCGCTTGCCCTCGCGCCGAACGAGGAACGGATGCTTGTATTCCTTCGCGCGCTCCCCGAGCGTCTGCAGCACCTCGATCATCTTCTCGGAGTAGGGTCGGGTCGCCTGCACCGCGGCCTGCGCGCGCCGCAGCCGCGTCGCGGCCACGACCTGCATCGCCTTGGTGATCTTCTGCGTCGAGCGGATCGAGTCGATCCGCCTGACGATGTCGCGAAATGCGGGCACCTACTTGGCCTTTGGCTTTCGTGGCGTGGGGGTGGCCCTCGGCTGCTTGACCGGCTGGTCGAGCGCGGCCCGGATCTGGTTCAGCTGGGACGGCCTCCCACCGGCCTCGTCGTCGTCATTGGCCCCGGCGGCTTTGGGCTCGCCTCTCACCTCGGGCTCGGGTTTGGCCGGCTGTTCGGGCACCTTCTCGGGGGGCGCCTCGGGAGGCGGCTGGCTCGGGGTTTCCGGCGCGGGCGCCGGCGGCACCTCGGGCGCGGCCGGCGGAGAGACCTCTGGCCCGCGCGTCGGCGGCACCTCGGCCTTCGCCCCCTCGACGCCGAACTGGTGATTGAAGGTGGAGATGGCGGATTTGAGCCGCTCGAAGAGCTTGTCGTCGAGCGCTTTCTGCTTCTCGATCGTGGCGAGCAGGTCTGACTCCTCGGCCTTCAGGAACCGGATGAACCCGGCCTCCCACTCACGGACGCGGGCGACGGGCACCTTGTCGATGAAGCCCTGCGTGCCCGCATACAGCACCGCGACCTGCTCGGCGAGCGCCACCGGCTGGTACTTGTCCTGCTTCAGGAGCTCGGTCAGGCGCGCGCCTCGCTCGAGCTGGTTGCGGGTCGATGTGTCGAGGTCAGACGCGAACTGGGCGAACGCCGCGAGCTCCCGGTACTGGGCGAGGTCGAGCCGCAGCTGGCCGGCGACCTGCCGCATCGCCTTGGTCTGCGCGTCGCCGCCGACCCGCGACACGCTGATGCCCACGTTGAGGGCCGGGCGCTGCCCCGCGTTGAAGAGGTCCGCCTGCAGGTAGATCTGCCCGTCCGTGATCGAGATCACATTGGTGGGGATGAAGGCCGAGACGTCGTTGGCCTGCGTCTCGATCACGGGCAGGGCCGTCAGGGACCCGCCGCCATTGGCCTTGTTCAGCTTCGCCGCGCGCTCGAGCAGCCTCGAGTGCAGGTAGAAAACGTCGCCCGGATACGCCTCGCGGCCCGGCGGCCGGCGGAGGTTCAGGGAGAGCTCGCGGTAGGCCCACGCCTGCTTGGTCAGGTCGTCGTAGCAGCAGAGGACCTCTTTGCCCTGGTGCATGAAGTACTCGCCCATCGCGCAGCCCGCGTAGGGGGCGATGAAGTTCAAAGACGCCGC
>DASXBE010000012.1:0-7602 GCA_036491815.1 Candidatus Dormiibacterota bacterium
GGGCGCCGGTTGTCGCATCGTGCAAACCGGCCACGCCGTCGCTGGCGACGATGACCTCGTGGCCGGCGCGTGAAAGAGCGAGTCGATACATCTCGGCGACAATCCGATCATCGTCCACAACGAGCACCTTGGCCACTGGGACGGTTCTAGGAGATCAACGGCCGGTTCGCCCCTGGGTCCTTCTCCACGTGAAAAGTATGCGCGAGATTGGAGGTCGGCCGGCCGAGGTCTACGAGGCCATGGGTGGCGACGCTGTAACTGACACGGTTCACCCTTTGGCGGCTACATCACCACCTGCCCATCGAGGGTGCGAATCTCGCCGCGTCCGCCATCCTTTGGGCGTGAGATGGTGCGAAAGGTAGACATCGCTCACGCAGGTCAGACCGTTCCGGAGGCGATGGAACAGCTCGAAGGGGAGATCAAGCATGCTCGCCGGAACGGGGAAGGGGCGCTGCTTGTGGTTCACGGCTTTGGTGCGTCAGGTGAGGGGGGCCTGATCAAGGCCGCCCTGGGCAGGGAGCTGCCCGGTCTGGCGCGACGGTACGGCTTCAAGGCTTATGGCCACGCGGACAAGGACCGTATCGCCCACCTGGCGGCCATCGACCGGCGAGTCATCAATCCGGGCTCGTCGCTGCTTGTCTTCCGCCCCGGACCCGAACTGGGCAAGGAGTCAACGCAGGACTTCCGTCCTAACTTCAGGAACCTGCGCTCGAAGGTCAGGGTCACGAGGCCAAAGCGGACCAGGTGAGGTCCCATCGAGACGCGAAGCCGCCGAAGGTCGAAAATGGCCTTGTGTCAAAACAGGAGGTCGACAGGTACCTTGCAGCGGTTGATGAGCCCGGACGCAGCACGCTCGGCGCGCTTCGCCAGACGATCGCCGAGCTCATCCCTGACGCCGAGGAGTGCATCTCGTACGGGATGCCGGGATTCCGGCTGCAGGGCAAGATGGTCGCCGGCTACGCGGCATACAAGAACCACCTGAGCTATTTTCCCCACAGCGGCTCGGTCATCCACGAGCTCGCCGGCGACCTGACCAAGTACGAGACGAACGCCGGGACGCTTCGTTTTCCGCTGGACAAGCCACTGCCCAAGCGGCTCGTCAAGAAGCTGGTCGACGTGCGGATTCGCCAGGCCCTGAAAAAGCAGTAGACGCAGCCGGCGGGGGCTAGTTTTTCTCGCCGCGGAAGGTCGCGGCGTTGCGCTCGGCGAACTGATCGAATGTGGTGGGGTGCCAGCCGAACACCTCCTGGATGGTCGGCCAGACCCTGGACTCCTTGCCCTTCCGCCGCTCGGCGAAGAGCTCGAAGAGGCCGTCGGCGAGGTAGGGCGGAAAGCCGGCGGCGAGCTGCGCCTTTCTTGCTTCCTCCGGGTCGACGTTCACGTACTGGATCGGCCGGCCGGTCGCCGCGGACAGCTTCTCGGCGACCTCTTGCATCGAGAGCGACTCCGATCCGGTGAGTGGATACGTCTTCCCCTCGTGCCCCGCGGTGGTCAGCACCGTCGCGGCGACCTCCGCAATGTCGCCGACGTCGATCGACGCGATCCGCGCGTCGGCCATGGGGAGCGCGAGCACGCCGCGACTGACGATTGAGGGAACCTGCCGAAAATACGACGCCATGAACTCGCCGGCGCGCAGGTGTGTGAAGGCCATTCCCGAGGCCTCGAGGTACAGCTCGATCTCGCCGTGCATGCGGGCAAAGCGAAATGGCGAGTCCAGCTCGGGGATGATGCCGGAGAGCTTCACCACATGGCGGACTCCGGCTTCCCGGGCGGCGTCGATGAAGCGCGACTGAACCTCCACCATCGCGGGTTCCGAGGTGGAGATCAGCATCGCGCGGTCGACGCCCTGGAGCGCCGCGGCCAAGGTCTGAGGCCGTGCCATGTCGCCCTCGGCCACCTCAACGCCGGGGAGGGTGGCAAGCGGCTGCGCTTTGGCCCGGTTGCGAACCAGCGCGCGGACCGGGACGCCCCTGGCGGACAGCCGGCGCACCAGCTCGCCGCCGTTGAGCCCCGTCGCCCCGGTGATCAGGATCATGCCCTCGAATCCCTATGCGGTGGTGAGGACGAGCGTGTTGCCCGAAGGATCTTTGATGCTCGGGCCGCCGGGGCTGTCCTCGGGCGCCTGGCCGGCGCGTGCGAGCCGGCCGAGCACCCGGTCGCGCGATGCGCTGTCGGGCAGGACGACTGTCGCGTGGAGGAGCCTCGCGGTGCCGGCAGGGGCCTGGGGAGCACCCGCGCTTTCCCACGTGTTGGCGCCGATGTGATGGTGGTAGCCCCCGGCGCTGAGGAAGGCGGCCTGCCGGCCCAGCTGCGCCATCAGCCCGAAGCCGAGCACGTCGCGGTAGAAGGCGACGGTGCGCGGGATCTCGCTCACCCTGAGGTGGACGTGACCCATCACCGTCCCCTCCGGAAGCCCATCGAAGGGCTCGGCCACAGGATCCGCGAGCTCGCCGAGCAGGCCTTCGAGGTCGAGGTGCGTGGTCGTGAGGCGCGCCGCGACCTGGCCCTCCCAGACCTCCCTCGGCCGGTCCCAGTAGATCTCGATCCCATGGTCGTCCGGGTCGCTCAGGTAGAGCGCCTCGCTGACGAAGTGGTCGGAGGCGCCGGTCAGCCGGACCCGGTCGCGCGAGGCGTGGGCGAGCCAGCGCGCGAGGTCGGCCCGTCGGGGCAGGAGCAAGGCGAAGTGATAGAGGCCCGCGAATCCGGTCGCAGGACGCGCGCCCTTCTCCTCGAAGAGCACGAGCAGGGCGCGCCCGCCGGCGCCCAGCGACGCGCCGCCATCGCTGCTGGCCAGCAGCTCGAGCCCGATCTCGCTCCGGTAGTAATCGATCGAGCGGCGCAGGTCGGACACCGAGAGGTGCACGGCGCCGAGCGTGGTCAGCGGCGAGATCTCGGCGCTGGTCGAGACGGCTGACGCCTCCAGCTCCTCGGGGTCGCGCGGGCTCTCGCTCATCAGACGTCAATCATGCGTCGCGGGCGGGAGCGGCGGCGGAGCCCGCCCCTGGTCGAGTGAACCTATCCTTCGATCCATGAGCACCACACCGAAGCCAACGGTTCGGGTTCTGTATACGGCGGAAGCCACCGCGACTGGCGGCCGGAAAGGCCACGGGCAAACCAGCGATGGCCGGCTCCAGGTTGACTTCTCCTCGCCCGCCGAGATGGGCGGCGACGGAGGTCCGGACACCAACCCGGAGCAGCTTTTCGCGACGGGGTTTGCGGCGTGCTTTCAAAACGCCATGATGAGCATCGCTCGGCGGCAGAAGCTCCAGGGAGTCGACGATTCGATCGTGACCGCCAGGGTGGGCATCGGGCCGGTCGAGAACCGCTTCGGCCTGACCGCGGAGCTGGACATCAGGCTTCCCTCGATTCACGACCGCGCCGTGGCCGAAGCGCTCGTGTCGGCGGCGGACCAGCGCTGTCCTTACACGAACGCCGTGCGCGGCAACGTCGACGTCACCATCAACCTGGTCGAACCGCCGGCCTAGCTCAGGTCGCCGCGATCAGGGCCACCGCCACGATGGCGAGGCCGGCGCCGGCCAGCTGCACCAGGCTCATCCGCTCGTGCGTGAAGAGGCGGGCGCATAGGACGGTGAAGGCTGGATAGAAGGACGTGAGCAGGGCGCTCAGCGACAGCAGCCCGTGGAACGTGGCGTAGAGGTACAGGATCACGCCCGCGCCGTCCGCCAGTCCGCCGATGCCGATCAGCCGCCACGCGGGACGGCGTGGAATGACCGAGACTCGAGTGAGGAGCGCGAAAGCAAGTGACGAGATCATCGAGCCGGCGCGGCCGCCGGCGAACGCATAGACACCGGCGCCGCTCCCCGCGTGGAAGAGGATGAAGAACAGGCCGAACGTGGCGCCCGCGACGATGGCGAGGCCGAGCCCGAGCCGCGCGCCCTCCGGCATCTTCCGGCTGAACCCATTGATCATGACGATCGCCACGAGCCCGATCCCGATCCCGACGAGCTGCCCGAGATGCAGGCGATCGCCTTCGAGTACGCCGACCACGGTCGGCAGTGCCGCGGCCACGACTCCCGTGACTGGCGCCACGACGCCGATCAAATTCAGCGTCATCGCGCGGTAGAAAAGGATCAGGCCGAGCCCGCCGATCAGCCCGCCCGCGAAGGCATACAGGATGCCGTCCAGCTCCCACCGGCTGGGCAGGAGCCAGATGGCGAGCGGCAGCGCCGCCAGGCCGACAAGCTCCACGCCAAAGCTGGCGCTGGGCAGCGTGGTTTTCCGGCTGGCGAGGCCGCCCGAGAAGTCCGCGGCTCCGAGCGTGGCGGCCGACCCAAGCGCCGCGGCGGACGAGAGCAGCCCGCTCACTGGGGTTCCAAGCCAGTGATTATCGAGTCAACGGTGGAGACACGATCAAGCCGCCAAAGCCGCCTAGACTCAATCACTGTGAGCGGCGCCACGCCCGTCGGCATCCCAGAGGTCCTGTTCGTTTGCATCCACAACGCGGGCCGCAGCCAGATGGCCGCCGGCCTTCTCCAGAAGCGTGCGGGAGGCGCGGTGCGCGTGCGCTCGGCCGGCAGCGAGCCCGCGAGCCAGCTCAACCCCCGCGTGGTCGAGGCGATGGCGGAGCTCGGAATCGACATCAGCCACGAGTTCCCCAAGCCGCTCACCGGCGCGGCGGTGAAGGCGGCGGACGTCGTGATCACGATGGGCTGCGGCGACACCTGCCCGATCTTTCCGGGCAAGCGCTACGAGGACTGGGAGCTCGAGGACCCCGCCGGCAAGGACCTCGACACCGTGCGCCGGATCCGGGACGAGATCGATGCCAGGGTCGCGGCGCTAATCAAAGAGCTCCCGACCAGCTCACCCGATCGGTCTAGTCGACGAGCTGGCTGAGCAGCCGCCGCGTCGGAGCGTCCAGCCTCGAGGCGACCCGGTAGTAGATCCAGATCCCGCGCTTTTCGGACTCGACCAGGCCGGCCGCTTTGAGGCGCGCCATGTGATGGGAGATGGTCGGCTGGCTGAGTCCCAGGCCGGCGGTGAAGTCGCAGACGCAGATCGGCTCCTTGGCCTTCCAAAGCGAGGCCATCATGGTGAGGCGCGTCGGGTCGGCGAGCGCCTTCATGAGCTCCGCGGTCTCTTCGGCCCACCGTACCTTCACGTCCGGCAGCCCGCAGCACACCCCGCGTTCCCGCGGCACACCAAGCTCCTTGACCGCCACGTAGCCAATCATACCCAATCCATTGACAAGTGTCGATGGATATGTGCTACCCTCGACCCATCGACATTCATCGATCCAAGGAGGAACGCAAATGGGCGAGGTGAGAGAGGCGGTTCGGTCGCGGTACGCGGATGTGGCCAGGCAGCTGACCGTCATTCCGGCGGACCAGGCAAGCGCCGTGACAGGCTGCTGCCAGGCGGACGGTCCCGACTGCGGCTGCAGCGGCTCGTACTCGGCGGAGGAGCTGCACGAGATCGGCCTGAGCGAAAGCATCAGCCTTGGGTGCGGCAACCCGACCATGCTGGCCGACCTCCAGCCGGGGCAGGTCGTCCTCGACCTGGGCTCCGGAGCCGGCCTTGACGTGCTGCTTTCGGCGCGCCGCGTCGCGCCCTCGGGTCACGCCTACGGGCTCGACATGAGCGACGAGATGCTGGCGCTGGCCAATCGCAACCAGGCCGCGGCCGGGGTCGCCAACGCAACCTTTCTCAAAGGCACCATCGAGAACGTCCCGCTGCCGAACGGTTCCGTGGACGTCGTGATCTCGAACTGCGTCATCAACCTCGCCGAAGACAAAGGCGCCGTGATCAAGGAGGCGTTTCGCGTCCTGCGCCCCGGCGGTCTCTTCGCGGTGGCGGACATGGTCGAGCTGGAGCCGCTCGACCCGGCGTTCAAGCAGAACCTCGACGCGTGGGCCGGCTGCCTGTCGGGCACGATCCCAATCGCCGAGTACCGGAACGCCCTGCTCGACGCGGGCTTCGTCGATCCCGGCTTCGAGGTGCACGCCACCGAGTCCACGCCGGGCATCGACGGCAAGATCGGCAGCGCCTACATCCGCGCCAGGCGACCCCGATAGGCCGCGCTGCTTTGGAGCCCGCCTCCGACCAACCGGCCTGACTACGCGCTGAGGGCCTGCCGGCCGTTCGCGGGCAGATCCTTCGGCCCCTGAGCCCTGGCGTGGAGCGCCTCCGCCAGTCGGATGGGCAAGACGTCGGGAAACCGCGCGTGCAGGGCGCTCGGATCAAACGTCATATCGGTCGTTGCCATGAGCACGCCGGCCTGCAGTAAATCCGCCAGGCGCGGCCGGATCGGGCGCATCAGCAAGGCGCCCAGCCGCAAGACCGGCAGCGGAACGTGCCGCGCGGCCACCGTCCGGTCGCGAGCCTCGCGTACGATCGCAAGCATCTCGTTCGGGCTGAGGTTTTCGGGTCCGCCCACCTCCAGGGTCGACCCGCGCAGGCCTGGATCGTTCAACGCGAGCTGGACATAGCGGGCGACGTCTCGCACGGAGACGAAGTTGACGCGGTTGTCACCGGGCCCGAAGACAGTAGGGCGGCCGGCAGGCGAGTCGCCGCCGCCGATGATCGTCGCCCACAGCTCCATGAAGGCGGTGGGGCGGAGGATCGTCCAGTCGAGGGTGCTACTCCGCAATCGCTCCTCCGCCCGGAACTTCATGCGGTTGAGCTCGAGCGGATGGTCCGGCCTGGCGTCGCGGACGGACACGAGGACGAACCGTTTCACGCCGGCAACTTCGGCTGCGGCGATCAGGTTTGCGTTGCCAAGGTGATCGACCTGGCCGGGACCGTCGCCCCGCGGCCCGAATCCGGTGACCGCGGAGACGACAGCTTCCACGCCCGCGAGCGCGGGCGCCAGGGTGTGCGGCTCGCGGACGTCCCCGGCCGCGAACTGTATGCCGCCGGCGAGCTTGCCGGCGCGCTGGCGGTCCCGAGCCAGGATTCGGACCTCGCGGCCCTCCTCCGCGAGGAGGTTCAACAGTGCGCCTCCCAGGCGGCCGGTGCCGCCGGCGACGAGGATCACAGGCCGACCGCTCGGGTGACGGCGGCGTCCACCAATACCCCGCCCTGTTCGACGGGCTCGAGGTAGAAGCGAACGGACTCGAATCGATCGCCGCGGGCCTGGAAAATGGAAACTCCGCGCATGAGGTGCGGCGCCCCATCGCGACGGGTGCCGCGCATCTCCCATTCGCTCCAGACCGTGTCGCCGTCGGCGCTCGACCGGACCAGCTCGGCCTCGATGTCCGGCACGCCGGCGAAGATCTGGGCCCAGTTCCTCATCACCTGCTCGCGGCCGTGAAACGACCGGGCGGGGTGCATCGGCGTCTCGTTGACGAACTCCTCGGCGAAGCAGGCACCAAGTGCCTGGAGGTCATGTGAGTTGACCGCACTGCAGAGGCGGAAGGCCAGCGCCAGGCCGGATGATGTTTCGAGTTCCATGTCGAGCCCCCTTGAATTACGATGGTTAGACCATGCGTCTAATGGTTAGACTATCAGTCTGATGGATAGGGGTCAGCCTGTCAAACGGGCGTACCAATCGACAGTCCGGAGCGCGCAGGCCGGGACCACGCGCAGCGCTTTGATCGCCGCCGCCGCCAGGCTGTTTGCCGAACGCGGCTACGGGGCCACCTC
>DASXBE010000013.1:0-3478 GCA_036491815.1 Candidatus Dormiibacterota bacterium
CCCGCGGGCGGTCACGCTGCTGACCGTCGTCCATGGCTGGAAGCCCGACGCCGAGCGGTGGCTCCTCTCCGCGTTCAAGCACACGAAGGCGGACTTTGAGGCGCTGGTCGTGGACAACTCGGACGACGTGCGCATCGCCGCATGGCTTGCGGGCCGTGCGGCCGAGCGGTTTCGCTTCGTCCCGCTGTTTCCCACCCTCGGTTTTGCCGCCGCGGTCAATGCAGGAATCGAGGCGGCGGCCGGCGAGGTCGTGATCCTCTTCGATCCCGGCGTACAGCTCACGGGCGACGCGGTCACCCCGCTGCTCGAGGCACTTGCGGATCCAGCGGTGGCGGTTGCCGGTCCCTTTGGGCTCCGGGCGAGCCACGGCCTCAAGGAGTTCGAACCTAGCCTCGGACCCGAGGTCGACGCGATCGAGGGCTACTGCATGGCGTTCCGCCGCGCCGGCGCGCTGGCGGCGGGTGGCTTCGATCCGCGCTTCCGGTTCTACAGGGTCGCGGACATCGAGTTCAGCTTTCGCCTGAGGGATCGCGGTGGAAGCGCGCTCGTGGTCGGCGACCTTCCGCTCGAAAAGCACGAACACCGCCTATGGGAGGAGACCGACCACGGGGAGCGGGACCGCCTCTCGCGCCGCAACCTCTACCGCTTCCTCGACCGCTGGGGTGGGCGAGAGGACCTGGTGGTGGGCCAGAATTCCCGCCGTGGGTGACGACTACTCAGCCCGCGTATCGGAGCTCCACGAGAGGCGCCGGAAAAATCTCGCCATGGGCGGCGACGAGAAGATCGCCAAGCAGCACGAGCGCGGCAAGCTCACCGTCAGGGAGCGCATAGACCTGCTCTTCGACCCAGGCACGTTCGTGGAGCTGGGCCTGCTGGCGAGCCAGCAGCCGGTCCGCGGTGGAGAGAGCGATCCGGGCTCCACTCCCGCGGATGGAGTGGTGACCGGCCATGGCGACATCGACGGGCGCCAGGTGTGGGTCATCGCCTACGACTTCACCGTCATGGCGGGCTCCATGGGCGCGGTAGGCGAGCAGTTCAAGGCTTCGCGGGTGCGCGAGCTCGCGCTGCGCTATCGCAAGCCGATCGTGTGGCTGCTCGACTCAGCGGGCGCCCGCATCCAGGAGGCGGCGGGCTCGACCTTTGCGGGAACGGGCTACCTCTTCCACGACCAGGTCGTGATGTCGGGGGTCGTGCCGCAGGTCGCAGCCATGCTCGGCCCGTGCGCCGCCGGCACGGCGTACATCCCGGGCCTGGCCGACTTCGTCCCCATGGTGAAGGGGACCTCCTCGATGTCCCTTGGAGGCGCGCGCCTCGTCAAGGCCGCGACCGGCGAGGAGGTGACCGACCACGACATGGGCGGTTCGCAGGTGCACTGCTACGAGTCCGGCGTCGGGGACAACGAGGTGGCGACGGACGACGAGTGCATCGCCGCCGTGCGCCGCTTCCTCTCCTATCTCCCGTCCAGCAACACCGAACCGCCTCCGTACCTCGACACGGGAGATGCCGCCGACCGCGACGTCGTCGGAATCGACAAGATCGTGCCGGTCAACCCCCGCGCCGCCTATGACGTGCGCAAGGTGATCGCCGGCGTCTTCGACCAGGGTTCGTGGTTCGAGATCAAACCCAGCTGGGCGAAGAACATCGTCGTCGGCCTCGCTCGCGCGGGCGGGCATGCTGCCGGCGTCGTCGCCAACCAGCCCATGCAGAAGGGCGGCATCCTCGACTCGGATGCGGCCGACAAGGCCGCCCGCTTTATCCGCATGTGCGACGCATTCAACGTGCCGCTCGTCTACCTGATGGATGTGCCGGGGTTTCTGGTCGGGTCTCAGGTCGAGAAGGAGGGCATCATCCGCCACGGCGCCAAGATGCTGTACGCAACGTCGGAGGCGACAGTGCCCAAGGTGACCATCGTCATGCGCAAGGCGTACGGCGCGGGTTACTACGTGATGTGCGGCAAGGGCTACGGTCCTGACACGATCGTCGCCTGGCCGCTGGCGGAGATCTCGGTGATGGGCCCGGAGGGCGCGGTCAACATCCTCTTCAACAAGCAGATCGAGGCCGCTGAGAACCCCGAGGCGGCTCGCGCCCAGATGGTCGAGGCGATCCGATCCCAGATCAACCCCTACCTCGCGGCGGGCTGGGCGATGATCGACGACGTGATCGACCCGGCGGAGACGAGGCGGGTGATCATCCGCGGCATCGAGCAAGCGCGGGACAAGAAGGTGGATCGACCGTGGCGGAAGCACGGCAACATGCCGGTATGAGGGTCGTCATCACCGCGGCGCTGACGGGCGTGCTCGCGACGCGCGACCAGTGCTCGGCGATCCCGTACACGCCACAGGAGATCGGCGAGGAGGCGAGGCGGGCGGCCGGCGCCGGCGCCTCGATCGTCCACATTCACGCGCGCAACCCGCAGGGCGGTCCGGAGTGGGGCGTCGAGACCTTCGCCGAGATCCTGGCCGAGGTCCGGGCGCGGACCGATGTGATCGTCAACTTCTCCACCGGCGCAGTCGGGCTAGGGCCCGAGGAGCGCATCGCGCACATCCGGCAGCTGCGGCCCGAGATGGCTGCCCTCAACATGGGCTCGATGAACTACGCGATGTACTCGGAGCGAAAGAAGGTCTTCTACCACGACCACGTCTTCGCCAACCCATTCAAGGACATTCAGCTCTTCCTCGAGACCATGAATGCCGGAGGCGTCAGGCCTGAGATGGAGTGCTTCGACACGGGTCACATCGCCAACACGCTCCCGCTGATCGACATGGGCGTGCTCAAGCCTCCGTACCAGTTCAGCCTCATCATGGGGGTCCTCGGCGGCATCCCCGCCACGACCCGCCACCTCGTCGACCAGGTGGATTCGCTGCCCGCCGGCGCGCACTGGCAGGTGATCGGAATCGGCGCGAGGCAGTGGCCGATGCTGGCCGCCGCACTGACCCTTGGCGGCAACGTCAGGGTGGGACTCGAGGACAATTTCTACGTGGAGGAGGGGCGGATGGCGAAGAGCAACGGCGATCTGGTGGAGAAGGCAGCGCGCCTGGCACAAGACCTCGGCCATTCCATCGCCACCGTCAAGGAGGCTCGCGAAGACCTGGAGCTGCCGGCGGTCCCGGCGGGAAACAGGCCGTGACCGAGATCAAGGCCGAGCTGGTCGGGAGCGTGTGGAAGATCACCACGCAGGTCGGCGCGGAGGTCGCGGAGGACGACGAGCTGATGATCCTCGAGTCGATGAAGATGGAGATCCCGGTGACGGCTCCGCGCCGAGGCAAAGTGAAGGAGATCAGGGTCAAGGAGACGGACGTGGTCAAGGAGGGCCAGGTCCTGGTCGTCCTCGAATGAAGCCGGCGCAGCTCCTGTTCATCTACGAGCGCCTGGTGGAGAGGGAGCGCGCGCTGCGCGAAGAGATCGATCGGATCGAGAGTCGTCTCGCCTCCGACCCTGAGGTCGTGCGGCTGGAGGAGCAGCTCGCCGAGGCGCGCGC
>DASXBE010000014.1:0-37393 GCA_036491815.1 Candidatus Dormiibacterota bacterium
GCCCGGCCGCTCTTCAGCACCTTCTGCGCCTCCTCGACGACCGCGCCCTCGATGCACCCGTTGGAGACGGAGCCCGCCATCCTGCCCGACCGCGTGACCACCATCTTGGAACCCAGCGGCCGGGGGCTCGAGCCCCACGTCTCGACCACCGTGCCGAGGGCGATCTCCTCGCCCGCCGCGGTCCATGCGTCGAGCTCGCGCAGGACCTCGCGCATCAGCGGCCCCGCGTGCGGCTGTCAAGCGACGCCAGCATCCGGCCGAGGTCGTCGAGGGCCTTCACGTTATGGGCGGCCTTGAAGTCGTCGACGTGCGGCAGCGCCGCCGCCATGCCTCGCGTGAGCGGCTGGTAGCCGGCCGAGCCGAGCAGTGGGTTCAGCCAGATCAAGCGGTAGGCGGAGCGCCGCAGGTGGACGAGCTCGGAGCCCAGCTTCTCGGGGTCGCCGCGGTCCCATCCGTCGCTCACGATGATCACCACCGCGCCGTGTCCAAGCACGCGGCGCGCCCAGCGCCGGTTGAAGTCGCCGATCGCATCGCCGATCCGCGTGCCTCCGCTGAAGTCGTGCACCCCCTTGCTCACCGACTCGAGCGCACGGTCCAGGTCGCGATAGCGAAGCAGCCGCGTGATGCGCGTGAGCCGGGTCGAGAACACGAACGCCTCCAGGTCTTCGCGGCGGGCGATCGCGTGGGCGAAGATCAGGAGCAGGCGCGAGTAGCGTTCCATGGACCCGCTCACGTCGCAGATGAGCACCAGCGGACGCCGCCGGACACGTGGCCGGCGCCGGAACAACCGCATCAGCTCGCCCGACGAGCGGATCGCGTGGCGGGCCGATCTCCGCAGGTCGACCGCGCCGCTGCGCGACGAGCGCAGTCTCCTGGTCTTGCGCTCGGCCACGCGCCACGGAGCCTGCTCGAGGAGGTGGCGGACCTGCTCGCTCTCCTCCCACGTCATCTGCTCGAAGTCCTTCTGCCGGAGCAGCTCTTCGGCGCTGTAGCCGCTCGAGGTCGCCGGCACAGAGCTCACGTCCTGCTCGCGCTTCATCTGGGAGCTGTTCAGTCCCAGAGCCTCCGCCCACGCTTTGGCGCGCTCGGGAGACAGGGGCAGGGCGCGGCCGCGGCCCGGCATCGCACCCGCCGACGCACGCGGGTCGGGCGGCGCCCAGAAGATGTCGAAGGCTGCCTCGAAGGTGGGGATGTCCTCCTTGCGGCTGACGAAGACGGCGCGGAGGGCGTTGCGGAAATCGGCCTGCCGCCCCAGCTCGACGCAGCCGAGCGCCCTTGTCGCGTCCGTCAGCCGGCGCGGCCCGGCCTCCAGACCCGCGTCGTGCAGCAGCCGGGCGAACGCGCCCAGGCGCGTGAGGAGGTCCGGCTTGACCTCCCTCTCAGGCACGCTGGGCTTTCTCGACCAGGGCCCCGACCTCGGGGCGCACCCGCTCCAGGTCCTCCTGGTACTTGAGCGCCGCCCCGATCGTGGCGCTGACGAGCGTCGGGTCGATCCGGGTTGCGCCAAGCACCGCCAGCGAACGGGCCCAGTCGAGCGTCTCCGCGACCCCCGGAACCTTGTACAGGTCCATCCCGCGCAGGCCCTGCACGAGCGCGGCGACCTCGCGGGCCAGCCCCTCGGCCGCCTCTGGGGCGCGGGCCCTCACGATCTCGACCTCCTTGTCGAGGTCCGGGTAGTCGATCCAGTGGTAGAGGCACCGCCGCTTCAGCGCATCGTGGACCTCGCGCGTGCGGTTCGAGGTGATCACGACGAAGGGCGGACGCTTGGCCTTGATGGTCCCGATCTCCGGGATGGAGACCTGGAAGTCCGACAGCAGCTCCAGGAGGAACGCCTCGAACTCCTCGTCCGAGCGGTCGATCTCGTCGATCAGCAGGACGGGAGGCGTCGCGTCGTCGTTGTCGATGGCGTCGAGCAGCGGCCGGCGCAGGAGGAACTCCGGGCTGAAGATCTCGCGCTCGGCCGTCTGGCGGTCCGCATCGGTCCTCTGACCTTCGCCGATCAGCCGGATGTGGAGGAGCTGCCGCGGGTAGTTCCACTCGTACACCGCGTGCGCGAGGTCGATGCCCTCGTAGCACTGGAGGCGGATCAACCGCGCGCCGAGCACCTCGGCCATGACCTTCGCCGCCTCCGTCTTGCCGACACCCGCCTCCCCCTCGATGAAGAGGGGCTTGGAGAGCTTGAGGGCGAGAAAGATCGACGTCGCGAGGGCGCGATCGCCGATGTAGCTCCGCTCGCGCAGGCGCCGCTCGACCTCATCGATCGACGCGGGAGTGAGCTGGGCCACGGTGAAAGGTTACGAGGTTGGAACAGGCGGCCTGGAGCGATGTCCAGGCCGCCTGGCGAAGCTCACCCCGCCTGCTGGATGGCCCGCTTGACGAGGACCCGCGCCAGGTGCTTTTTGTACTCCGGGCTGGCCCGCAGGTCGCCGGCGGGGTTCAGCCCGTCCGAGGCATGCTCGGCGGCCTCCTCGGGTTTGGCTCCCTTGTGCAGAGCCTCTTCGACCGCGGTCGCGCGCACCGGAGTGGGTCCGACGTTGGTCAGCCCGATACGCCATCCGCCGTTCATCTTCTGGGCGGCCGCGCCGACGATCGCCCAGTCGAAGAGGCGGCGGCGGAACTTGATGTACTTGTGCGGCCCGTCGGCGACGGGGAATACGACCTCCGTCACGATCTCATCGGCCGCCAGCGGCGTGGTGAAGATGTCCTTGAAGAAGTCCTTGGCTTTGATCGTGCGCTGGTTGGTCACGATCTCCGCTTCGAGCATCAGGGCGATCGTCGGATAGTCGCCCGCGGCGTCGGCGTGCGCGATCACGCCGCCCATCGTGCCCATGTTCCGCACCTGGTTGTCCCCGACCTCGCCCGCCACCTCGGCAAGGATGGGCAGCTTGTCCTTCACAACCGACGAATGCTGGATGGTCACGTGGCGCGTCAGCGCGCCGACGTGCAGCTTGCCCCCGGACTCCGTGATGTGGTCGAGCTCCTTGATTCCGTTGATGTCGACCAGGGCCCTGGGCTGGGCGAGGCGCAGGCGCATCAGCGGGATCAGGCTGTGCCCGCCCGCCAGGACCTTCGCGTCCTCCCCGTACTGGTTGATCAGCTTCGACGCCTCTTCAACCGAAGAGGCCTTCGCGTACTCGAATGCGGCGGGAATCACTGGCGGGCCTCCTTTCCGTTGGACGAAGCGCCGCGCGCGGCTCGGATCTGGCGCCACAGGCGGTCTGGCGTGGCGGGCATGTCGACGTGCTTGATCCCAAGGGGCGCCAGGGCATCGCAGATTGCGTTGATCACCGCGATCGAGCTCGCGATGGTCCCGGCTTCGCCGATGCCCTTCACGCCGAGCTCGTTGGTCGGGCTTGGGGTGATCGTCCTCCCGAGCTCGAAGTTCGGAAACTCGTTGGCGGTCGGGATGAGGTAATCGACGAGCGATCCCGTTTTCAGCTGGCCTGACTCCTCGTCGTAGAGGACCTCTTCGAACAGGGCCTGTGCGATCCCCTGCGCGATCCCGCCGTGCAGCTGACCGTCGACGATCATGGGGTTGATGATGTTTCCGCAGTCGTCCACCGCGATGTAGCGCTGGAGATCCACGGCACCGGTTTCCGGGTCGACCTCGACCACGGCGATGTGCGTGCCGAACGGCCACACGAAGTTGGGCGGGTCGTAATACGCGACCGCCTCGAGGCCGTGCTCCATGCCCTCGGGCAGGCCGGCGCCGAAGGACGCGAACGCGATCTCGCCCATCGCCTTGCGCTTGTCGGGGCTGCCCTTGACGTAGAACTGCCCCTGGTCGAAGACGATATCCTCCTCCGCGGCTTCGAAGATGTGGGCCGCCAGCTTGCGGGCCTTGTCAACGATCTTGGTCGAGGCCTTGTGCACCGCCATCCCCCCCACCGCGAGGGAGCGGCTGCCGTAGGTCCCATAGCCGAAAGCCGGACCCTCGGCCGTGTCGCCGTGGCGCAGCTCGATCATGTCGTACGGGATGCCGAGGGTGTCCGCGACGATCTGCGGAAACGTCGTGTCATGGCCCTGCCCGTGTGAGTGCGTGCCGACGTAGACGGTGACCGAACCGGTCGGGAAGATGCGCACCTGCGCGCTCTCCACGAGCGCCAGGCCGCCGGTTGCGGGCGCGGTCGCGGCGCTCGGTCCAAAGCCGCAGATCTCGATCCAGCTCGAGATTCCGACGCCTAGCATGCGTCCCTTCTTGCGGGCTTCGGCCTGCTCCTGGCGCAGCTTGTCATAGCCGGCGATCTCCATCGCCTTGTCCATGGCCTTCGCGTAGGCGCCCGAGTCGTAGACCAGCCCGAAGTGGCTCGTGTGGGGGAACTCGGTGATGAAGTTCTTGCGCCTCATCTCCGCCGGGTCCATCTTCAGCTCAGCCGCGAGAAGATCGATCATCCGCTCGCACATGTGGGTCGCCTCCGGGCGACCCGCGCCGCGGTAGGGATCGGTGGGCACGCGGTTCGTCAGCACACCCACTGTGCGCGCGGAGACGTGCTTCCAGTTGTACGCGCCCGTCGACAGCAGGCAGGCGCACGCTTGGAACGCGCCGAAGGTGCCCACGTAGGCGCCTTCGTCGAGGTACTGCGTCATCTTGAGCGCGACCAGCGTGCCGTCCTTCTTGGCACCGGCCTCGACGTCAAAGTACTGACCCCGGCCGTGCGTCGTGGTCTGGAGCGACTCCGTCCGGCTCTCGATCCACTTCACGGGACGGCCTGACAGCTTGGCCGCCGCCGGTACGAGATAGTCCTCGGAGTAGGGGCTGATCTTGCTGCCGAAACCGCCGCCCACGTCCGGTGACACGACGCGGATCCTGGTTTCGGGGATCCCCAGAGCGCCGGCCAGGAAGAGCCGGATGAAGTGGGGGTTCTGGCTCGACATCCAGATCGTCATGGTGCCGTCGGGCTTCGAGTACTCGGCCAGCACACCGCGGGTCTCCATCGGGGTCGGCGCCAGCCGCTGCTGGAGGATTCGCTGCTTGACCACGACGTCCGCCTCTTTCATCACGTTCGGGTCTTCGGGTATGTAGGTCAGGTCCCAACCCAGGTTGTCCGCCGCGCCGCTGTGCGTGGTCGGGCTGTTTGCGGCGAGCGCCTTCTCCAGGTCCATGACGGCGGGGAGGGGTTCGTAGTCGACCTCCACCAGGTTGGAGGCGTCCGCGGACTGATACTTTGTCTCGGCCAGCACGACCGCCACCGGCTCGCCCTGGTAGACGACTTCCTTTTCCGCGATCGGAAAACGGGCCGGCACCTGCTTTTTCTCCGCGACGAAGGCCGGCGCCGCGGGCATTGTGCCGGCGACCACCTTGGCGATGTCCTTGTGCGTGTAGACCGCGACCACGCCAGGAGCCTTCGCCGCCGCGGACACGTCGATGCTCTTGATCCGGGCATGCGCGTGGGGGCTGCGGACGACGGACAGGAACAACGTCCCGGGGCGTGTGAAGTCGTCGACGTACCGACCCTGGCCACTGACCAGCCGAGGGTCCTCGCGCCGGTGGATCTTGGCGCCGATCATGGTCGTGATGGCCATGGCTCAGCTCCTCCGGGCGGTGGCAGGCTGCTCGCCCGCCTTGGTCTTTGATCCGCTCATCGTCTTGGCGGCCGACCTGACCGACTTGACGATGTTCACGTAGCCCGTGCAGCGGCAGAGGTTGCCCTCGAGGCCTCGGCGGATCTCATCATCGGACGGGTTCGGGTTCTGGTCGAGGAGATAGGCTGCCGCCATGATCATCCCCGGGGTGCAGAAGCCGCACTGCAGGCCGTGCTCGTCCCAGAAGGCCTGCTGTAGAGGGTGCAGCTCCCCGTCCTTGGCGAGCCCCTCGATGGTCATCAGCTCGCGACCCTCGGCCTGAACCGCGAACATCGTGCAGCTCTTGACGGCTTTGCCGTCGACGAGGATGGTGCACGCGCCGCACTGGCTCGTGTCGCAGCCGATGTGCGTGCCCGTGAGCCCGACCACGTCCCGCAGGTAGTGCACGAGCAGCAGCCGCGGCTCGACCTCATGCTCCTGCCGCCGGCCGTTGACTGTCGTCCCGACCCTGTGCTTCATACACTCCTCCTAACCTCCGCGGGTGCTCCCCGCGGTGCCGGCAATCAGGAAACACTAGACGCCTCGGGGATTCGGCGCGGCCCCGCGCCCATCCTCATCGAACCGAACCTCTCTATTGCGCTACTTTAAGCGCGGAAATGCAACTGGAAAACTCGTTCACCGTCGGCGCGCCGCCGGACCGCGTCTTCGCCTACCTGCTCGACATCAACAAAGTGGTGGGCTGCGTGCCGGGCGCCGAGCTCGCCGAGGTCGTCGACCCGACCACCTTCAAGGGCAAGGTGAAGATCAAGGTCGGCCCGATCACCGTGGCCTACAACGGGACGGCCCGCATCTCGGAGCGGGACGATGCCCTGCGCACCGCCAGCCTGCAGGCTGACGGCCGCGAGACCACGGGCCCAGGGTCCGCCCGGGCGACGGCCCACATGAGCGTGGTGCCGGAGGGCGGCGGATCGACGGTCAAGATCGTGACCGACTACAGCGTCGCCGGCCGCGTGGCGCAGTTCGGCCGCGGCGTCATGGAAGACGTCTCGCGGCGGATCGTCAACGAGATGGCCTCCTGCATCAAGGCCAACCTGGAGGCCGCGGAGCCGCCATCGAGTGGCGGGACGGACGTCCCGGCGGGCGCGTCGGCGTCGCCGGCGCCCGTGATCACCGCCGCGCCCATGAACGCGGCGACGCTCTTCTTCCAGGTCCTGTGGAGCGGTGTCAGGAAGCTCTTCGGTGGCGGACGCGAGCCGGGCCGCTAGCCCAGGTACATCGCCATCATGTGGTCGCGGTTGACCCAGATCACCGGCTGAGTCCATGTCCTGGCGGCCGCGCCGATCACTGTGATGGTCGCGTCCAGGATCGCAAAGAACCGGCTCTTCAGAAGAATCTCGTTGTGCATGACCGGCTCGGCGGCCTTGGGGAACTCGGCGGCTCCCGTGACCATGAAGCTGCCGGCCTGGAACATCACGTAACGCCGTATCGTCTCGGTCACCTGGTCGGGCGGCGGCGGCTCCGCGTCGATCGTGCGGATCCCGCCGATCATCGACTTGTTGAAGAGACCCTCGGGCACCCCGTTCAGCTGAACCGCGCCCGGCAGGAGCGGCTCGGCGCTGACGTTCCGCAGGTGGAAGAGCGGCTCGGCGTCGTTCATGGTCTCGCGCAGGCGCCCGCGCACCTGGATCTCGCCGGTGAGCCTCTGGTACGAGGTCAGCACGTCGACCTTGCTCCAGGCGATCGCCGGGTTGAGCCCGGCCGGTGTCGGCACAATCGGGGAGGATAACGCTCCGCGCTCGATTTGGAGACACGTCCACGCGGGGAGGAAGCCGGGACAATGGCGTGATGAACCTCGACACCGCCAGGGAGCGCATCCGTTCCCGACGCGAGCTGAACGCCTTCATCTCGATCTCCGAGGAGGCGGGCGAGGGCGAGGTCGTGGCGGTCAAGGACCTGGTGGACGTGGCGGGCATGGTGACCACCGCGGGAGGCGTGATCCTCCCCGACGTGCCGGCGGCCGAGGACGCCGAGGTGATCCAGAGGATCCGGCGCTCGGGCTGCGTGATCGCCGGCAAGGCCAACCTGCACGAGTTTGCTTACGGAGTGACCAGCGTGAACCCCCACTACGGGCCGGTCCGCAACCCTCATGACACGAGCCGCGTGGCGGGTGGCTCCTCAGGCGGGTCGGCGGTCGCCGTCGCCACAGGCATGTGCGACTGGGCCGTCGGCAGCGACACCGGCGGCTCGATCCGGATCCCCGCCTCGCTCTGCGGGGTGACCGGGTTCAAGCCCGCGCTGGGCAGCATCAGCACGCAGGGCGTGATCCCACTCAGCCCATCGCTCGACACCCTCGGGCCGATGGGTCCTGACGTCGACTCGTGCGCACGCGCCTACACCGCGATGTCGGGCGAGGCGATCTCGATGGATGGGCTGACACCTCCGCGCTTCGCCGTTCCAGCCGGCTGGGTCGTGGGCCTTGACGCGGCCACGGCGGCGACGTGGAGGTGGGTGTCACGTGGCGTGCCGCAGGTCGAGCTGCCGGACCGGGAGTGGCAGTTTCGGGTCGGTTTGACGATCCTCCTCGTCGAGGCCGCGGCCTACCACCGCAAGTGGGTGGTCGAATGCCCCGAGAAGTACGGCGCTGACGTGCTCGGCCACCTGCAGCGTGGGCTTGGCGTCCCGGGCGTCGACTACGTGCAGGCCCTCCGGGAGCGAGACCAGATCCGAGCAGCCGTGGTGCGCGCGATGGAGGGCGTCGACGCCCTCTTGCTGCCGGCCACAGCCATGGTGGCCCCGCCGGTCGACGCGGGCAACGAGGTGCGCGAGCCGCTGGCCCGGTTCACGCGGCCCTTCAACGTGACCGGCCAGCCGGTGGCCGTCCTGCCGGCGCCCCAGCCGGGCGGCGGCCTTCCCGTCGGCATCCAGGTCGCCGGCCGGACGAACTCGGCCACGCTGCGCGCCGCGGCATGGCTGGAAAGGGAGTGGAGGAGCCGGCCGGCTTGAAGTCCAAGGACCTCTACCCCGCGATCTTCAGCCGGAATGCGGCCGCCTACCAGCGGCGCCTCGAACAGGTGATGGCTCTGGGCCAGGCCAGCGGTCGGCAGCGGGCGATCGACGCGCTCGAGGTCGCACCGAGCATGAAAGTGCTCGACCTCGCGTGCGGTCCGGGAAACCTGACCCGCCGGCTGGCGGCGCTGGTCCAGCCTGGAGGCGAGGTCGTCGGAGTCGACCTCGCCGAGGGCATGATCGAGCTCGCCCGCAACGCGGGGATCCCCGGCGCGCGTTTCGAAGTCATGGACATCGAGCGGCTGACCTTTGCCGTCGCATCGTTCGACGCGGCGATCTGCGGGCACGGCTTGCAGTTCGCGCCCAACCTCGACCGGGCGCTGCTCGAAGCGCACCGGGTTTTGAGACCGGGCGGTCGGTTCACGGCCAGCGTGCCCGTGACGCAGGTCGACGGCGCGGCGATCTGGGCGCTCCTTGACACAGTGATCGACCGGTGGCTGCCACCGCCGCCCAGGGCGGTCGACCAGGATCGGACGCGGCAGATCGTCGCCGACCCCGCCGCCCTCAGCCAGGCGGCAGCCGACGCCGGCTTCTCCTCCGCCGCCATCGAGACTGTCGTCGAGAAGGTGAGCTGGCGGTCTGCGGACCAGGTCGTTTCGATGTGCATGAGCTGGTGGGACTGCGCGGCCCGCCTCGAAGGCGTCGATTCCGCGAGCCGCGCCGGATTCGCGAGGGATGCGGTCGAAGAGCTGCGTCGGTCATACCCCGGCGAGATCGAGACGACAGGCCGCAACCACGTCCTGGTCGCGATCGCTTGATGCTCAGGGCAGCCGCGGCGTGCCTCGGCCTCGTGGCCATCACCGCCTCCGCTTCGCCGACGCCCGCCCCTGTCGCGTTTGCGCCGCCGGAATACCGGGCGCTCTGGGTGGATGCCCTGCACGACGGCATCAAGTCGCCCGCCCAGGTCGAAAAGCTTGTCTCTGATGCGCGGAGCGCGAACCTCAACGCGCTCTTCGTCCAGGTGCGGCTCGCCGGCGACGCCTACTTCAACCGGGCGGACGAGCCGCGCGCCAAGGACATCCGCGGGCCTGCTGGGTTCGATCCCCTCGCCTACGTGGTCCGGCTCGCCCACGCGTCGGTGCCTCGGATCGAAGTCGATGCGTGGGTCAACACGTTCTTCGTCGGGTCGAGCAGCCAGGTTTACCTTCAGCATGGCGCGCAATGGGGCAACCGGGCGAGCGACGGGTCCGTGGCGGGCTACCTCGATCCCGGCGTGCCCGAGGTCCAGATCTACACGCACAGGGTGCTCATGGACCTGGTCCGCAACTATGCCGTCGATGGGCTCCACCTGGATTTCATCCGCTACCCCGGGTCGGACTGGGGTTACAGCCCTTGGTCGACGGCGCTGTACATGCTGCAGTCCGGCTCCTCCAACATTCCCGCCGCGGATGACCCCGCATGGCAGGAATGGAGGCGCCAGCGCGTCACAGCCTTCGTGCGCGACCTGCACGAAGACCTGCAGCTTCAAAAGCCGGGCGTCAAGCTGAGCGCCGCCCTCATCTGCTACGGCGCCGGGCCGCTCGTCTCAGTGGGATGGACGGACACGGCCGCGTACTCGTCCGTGTACCAGGACTGGCGTGACTGGCTGCTCAAGGGCTACCTGGATATCGGGGTGCCGATGAACTACGACAGCGACTGGAGCGGGCGCGAGAAAGTCTGGTTCGGGCAGTGGCTCGCCTTCGAGAAGGATTCCAGCTTCGCGGGCCGCGTCATCACGGGGGTCGGCGCGTTCCTCAATTATCCGGAGAACACATTGGCGCAGATCCGCCGGGTGCTAGCGCCGTCCGCCCATGGCAACCACGTCCTCGGAGTGGCCATCTATTCATATGCGTCGACGTCGGTCTACGGCACGGATGACTTCTACACCTCGACCGACCTTTCCGGGTCGCTGCCGCGCCAACCCTATGCGGACGGGATCGCCTCGGTGGCCGGCCTGGCCGCTCGCGCCAAGACGTTCAACGCGTCCTTCATCACCGAGCTGGCGCATCCATTCACCTACCACGACGTGGAGCTCGGTTGGATCGACACCCAACCCGTCTTCACCGAGCCGGCCCTCGTCCCGGCGCCGCAGGCCGCCGGTGCGTGAGGGCCTGAGCTAGCGTGCCGCCGGCCAGCGCGATCCTGCGCCTCATCGCTTTCGCCGTGCCCTCCGGCCTGGCGATGTCCGGCGTTCAACCCCTGGTGTCCGCGGCCACGGGAGCAGTCGAGACGCGGTGGGCCGTCGGCCTCGCCGCGCCTGCGCTCGTGGGCGCTCTCCTGATCTATGCCGCCGGCCGCGCATTCGATCGCGGGGACGCGGTGCAGCCGCCCTGGTACGCCGCCTACGCGCTGTTTCCCGGGGCGTTCCTGGTCGCGGGAGCCGCCGCGATGTGCATCTTCGGGGCTCTGGTCCAGTTCGAGCCGATCACGCTGACGCTGTGGTTTTTGCTGCTCTCAGGCTCGGCGCTGTGGACCGGTGCCATGGTCCTGGTGCGCGTCACTTCCCACTGATCGCGCTCAGCGCGCGGCCCGCGAGTGCGTCATGCCGGCGCCACCTGCGAGCGCGCGGCGTAGGCACACCGCGACCCACATCCGGTACGGCCGCCACCGCTCGGCGAGCGCTTCCAGCTGCGCGAGACCCGGCTCGTCCGCCAGCCCATAGGCATCCTGGACGGCCGCCATCAGACGCGGCTCTCGGGTGGGCAGCTCGTCGACGGCGCTCAGGGCGCGCAGCCTGACCAGCTGAGAGCCGAACTCGCCGATGCCATGGAGCTTCTGCAGCCGCTCGAGCGCAAGCTCCCGCGGCATCCCGCGCAGCGCCTCGGTGTCGAGCTCACCGGCCAGCGCCGCCTGTCCGAGGCTGTTCAAATACTCGACCTTGCGGCCGAAAAGTCCCTTGAATGATGTGAGCTGCGTCAGCTCCTCAGGTCCGGGAAAGCAGTAGAGCCGGTGCCCGTGGATGTCGATCGACCGGCCGAGCTCGCGCGACATGCGCTCCTTGACTCCCTGGCCCTGACGCATCGAGACGCGCGAGGAGATGAGACACCACGCGGCCGCCTCGTACGCGTTGGACCAGTTGACCGGACGGAAACCGGCAAACATTCGCTGCAGCCGGCCCACCACCGCGTCGCGCCTCCCGACCTCGGGCCAATCCCGCCCGTCGACGTCGAGGCTGAGGATGCGGGTGGTCTGCTGCCTGACGCCCTCCGCCGCAGCCTCGCCGTACACGGTGCCGCGCACAAGCCCGTCCGCGCCCTGGGTCAGGCACACGCCGGCCGGCAGCCATTCCCGGTCTGTGAGGAACGCAAGATGCAGGTGGCCCTCCGCCTTGCCATCTTCCGAGGGGGCCTCGTGCCAGGCGTCGATGAAGCCCGCGCTCTCTTTCAACGAGTAGTCGCCCAAGGCCTCGATCTCGAAGGTGCGGCCTGTCGTGGTGGCGCTCATCACGAAGAGCCTAGCGCAGGCATGAAAGGCCGCCCAAAAGACAGGCCGGCCCGGGCGATGGCTGGGCGCTAGGCGAGCTTGATCCGGTTCGCGCGGGGACCCTTCTGGCTCGGCTCGATCTCAAAGCTGACGCGCTCGCCACCCGCGAGCGAGTCGAAGTTCACGGCCGAGTCAAGCCCCGTGCGGTGGAAGAAGTATTCGCGACCGTCCTCGGCAGCGATGAAGCCGAAGCCGCGGTCCGACACCAGCTTTTTGATGGTGCCTGTCGGCATCTCCCTCTCTCCTCTTCTCGAAAGCTAGTCACGAACGCCCAGGCCCTTTCGAGAAGATCCGACCGCGGCGAACATCACCGAAATCCGGCGACGAAATTACCTTACCACCGGCCCGGCGCGATCGATCAAGCCGCCAGCAGGGCGATTCCGGCGAGCGTGGCGACCGCCCCGCCGAGCTTCATGGCGACGCCCGATCGCTCTCGCAGCCTCCAGACTCCCCACACCGCCACCGCGACGACCGCGGTCTCTCGCACGGGGGCGACCACGGCGAGCGGCGCGAGGCTCAGAGCCCAGAGCACGAGGAAGTATCCGGTCCACATGAAGGCTCCGATCAGCAACGACTGACGCCAGCCGGGCACTGTGCTCGAATCCGACACGCGCCGGGGTGCGAACCAGGACACAAGCCACATCGCCAGGGGCAGTTCGATTGCCATGAGGGTGAAGAGGAGCCATCCGTAGAGCCAAGGAGTGGTGAGCCTGACGCCGATCCGGTCGATCGACGTGTAGGTCGCGATCGCGACGCCGGTGAGGAGAGCAGGCACAGTCGCGCGCCCGCCGGCCTGCGAGAGCGTGACCGCCAGGATGCCGATCACGAGCAGCACGACACCGGCGAGCTGCATGGGCGCAAGACGCTCGCCGATGAAGGTGAGTCCGACCACCACCGCGAGCAACGGCGCCGACCCACGGGCGATGGGATAGACGACCGAAAGCTCGCCCCGTCGGTACGCGGTCGAGAGCAGCCACAGGTAGAGCGTTTCGAGGATCGACGAAAGCAGGCACAGAGCCGCCGCCTGCGGAGCGAACCCCGGACGTCCAAGCCAGAGCCACGCCGGCACCATCGCGAGCGTGGCCAGAAACGCGGATGCGACGGTGGCACGCCTGAACGTCATCAGGGGATCGCCGCCGACTTTGACCAGCACGTTCCACGTCCCGTGCAGCGCGGCCGCGGCCAGCGCCAGGCCGATCGCGGCTCCGATCATCTCAGGCCGGACGTCGCGGTCGAGCGAGCAGCCGGCCCAGCAGCCGGTAAACCTCCGGGTTGACGAGCAGGCCATTGTGCGTACCCCACACGGGCAAGGCGGGGATGTCGGGCCGGAGGCAGGCGCGAAAGTTCACGACGTCGTCCGACCGCGTGTAGATGGAGGTCGTGGGAACCGATGGGGGAAGCTCGAGGTCGTGGTCGAACCGGCCTTCGGCGTTGAACCGCCGCCCGTAGGCGATCTCGTTGGCCACCCGCACGACGCCGACGGCATGCTGCGTCATCCGTCTGAGGTCACTCCAGTCGGCAATCGGCGAGCCGAGCATGACGACCTGCTCGACGCTGTTGGGACGGCGCTGCGCCAGCACCTTGGCGAGCAGGCCGCCGCGGCTGTGGCCGACTAGCGTGACCCTCGATTTACGCTCGGCCTCGATCTCCACGATGCGATGGCGAAGTCCTGCCAGCAGCCGCTCGGAGTACTGGACGTTGAGCAGGATGCCCGAGAGGTAAGACCTGTAGCCAAGGCGGTCCAGCCAGTGGTGCAGCGGGCGCATCGACCAGTCGCCGGAGAGAAAGCCGGGCAGCAGCAAGACCGGCCGGCCGTCGCCGCGCGGGATCCCGCGACCGCGAAACACCGGGTCGCGCAGCAGCGCTGAGAACTCGCGAATGGCGAGCGGGTCCCACAACCTCACAGGCTGCGATGGTAGAGGCGCGAGCTCGCGAGGAAGGGATCAGCCTGCGTAGACGCCGCCGTCGGACCCGACCTGCACCGCGATCGCGGCGAGCGGGGACGGAGCCGGGCCGCCGACCACCGCCGCGCCGTGTGCGGGATCGAACAGCGCGCCGTGACACGGACAGGCGAGCAGCTTCTGCCCAGTGTCATAGGCGACCTGACAGCCCGCATGCGTGCAGACCGCGTCGAAAGCCACGATGCTTCCGCCGGGCAGCGCGACCGCGACGCCGGGATCGCCGCTCGCCGGGTCCTGGAAGTTCAGGAATCCCTGCGCTTTCAGGTCGGCGAGAGCACCGATCCGGGTGCCGGTCGGAGAAGCCACCGGCGATGGGTTGGGGGTCGGGCTCGACGTGGCCACACCCTGGTTCGATTGAAAGCTGGCCTTACTTCGGGGCAGCACGCCGAGGACCCAGACCGCCGCCACGGCCGCGCCTCCCAGCTGAAGCATCAGGCGCCGCCGCTGAAGGTCCGTCGTGGAGCGCCGGACTTGAGTGGGCGCCATGGGCTGTCCGAAGATCAGCGGCCGCACGGTGAGCACGCCCTGGTCGCCGACCAGGGCCAGCGTGATCCAGGCCACCGCGTAGATGCCGTCCGAGCCGAGGAAGTACGGCTGCACCGTCCAGCTCGCGGTCAGGAAGAACGCGAGGTTCACGATCGCCCCCACCACCGCCGCCCAGCGTGTGGCGAGGCCGGCCAGCACGAGGATGCCGACGGCAAGCTCCGTCACGATCACGCCCACGCCGGTGAGCTGCGGCACGGGCAGAGCGAAGATGTCGAGCAAAAAGCCGATCGGCGAGTGCGGGGCGAAGCCCTGGAGCTGCGCGCCGATGTAGGTCGATGAGCCTGGCTGCAAGAAACCGGGGTCGGCGATCTTCTGGAGGCCCGCGTACACGAACGTGGCTCCGAGGAACAGACGCAGCGGGACTGTCGCGTACACGAGCCGGCGGTCCGTCACGGGCGCGCCACGCGGCGGCGCCTGCACCCTTTTCTTGCCCAAGACGCCTTCGACCTTACCTTTAAACCGCGCAGATCTCGCTGGGAGGCGCCTGGGAAGGCGCTGAGCCCCCGCCGCGAATTCAATTAACTAACAGTATGCTAATTTAATCTGGTGAGTCCGCGTGCCTACCACCTCGGACGGCGGCAGCCCTCGATCGAGCGCACCGCGACGGCCATCCTGACGGCCGCGAGGAGCCTGCTGACCGAGCGCGAGGCGGGCGACGTGAGCGTGGCCGAGATCGCCAGGCGCGCCGGGGTCTCGCGGCTGACGGTCTACAACCGCTTCGGCTCTCGAGCCGGCGTCCTGAACGCCCTCACAGTGCCGCAGCGGCCATCCCCGCCCGCCGCCCTGGCGCCCAGGGACGAGGTGACGAGGCTGATCGCCGAGGCGTGCGCGAGATGGTCGGCCGAGCCCGCGCTCTATCGGCATCTGCCGGCGGCGTCCGGCGAGGCCGACGCCGAGCGCAACCGGACCCTGGCCGAGCGGCTCGCGTCCTCCGACGAGCTTCGGCCCGGCTGCTCGATCAAGGAGGCCGAGGACGTGATCGGCGCCGTCACCTCGTTCGATCTGTTCGACAGGCTGCACGGCGACGGCAGGCGCTCGGCTTCAGGCGCCGCCGAGATCCTCGGGCGGTTCGCATCGACAGTCTTGGCATAGGACGCTGACGCGTTGCGGCATTAGAATCGCTCGCGAGCCGGTCCCTTTTAGCGGAGCACCGTTCAAGCAACATCTTGGCCACCGTCCCAGAACCACCAGATAGCGCGCGGCAGGGCCGGCTGAGGGCAGCCGCCTCGATGCTGCC
Organism: Candidatus Dormiibacterota bacterium; assembly: GCA_036491815.1. Taxonomy (GTDB): domain Bacteria; phylum Chloroflexota; class Dormibacteria; order Dormibacterales; family Dormibacteraceae; genus DASXBE01. Next base: position 15,796 of record DASXBE010000014.1, read on the forward strand.
GCAGCTCAACCATCGCGGCCGCACGGCCGGCCTCCCGCCGATGTGGCTCGAAGGCCGCATCTACCTCGAGTACCTCCGCCTGATCCGCGACCCGGTGTTCCGCGGGGTCGACGTCCCGTCAGGCCGCCGCAAGCCGGTCATGCTGATCCCCGGTTTCCTCGCCGGCGACTGGACGCTGCACACGCCGTTCGAGTGGCTCCGCAGGGTCGGATACAGGCCGCGGATGGCCGGCGTCACCTTCAACGTCATGTACTCAGAGGTGATGCTCAAGCCACTGATCGACGCGCTGCACGAGCTCTATGACAGGACGGGAGCGCGCGTCTCGCTCGTCGGGCACAGCAGGGGCGGGGTGCTGGCCAAAGTCCTCTCGCACAGACAGCCTGACCTGATCGAGCAGGTGGTGACCCTCGGGTCGCCGCTCGAGGATCCCTTCGACGTGCACCCGATCACCATGGCGGGCGTTCGTGCCGCCCACCTCTACAACCTCGTCCGCTATGGGCACCGGGCGACCGTCGAGCAGAGATTCATGCGCGATCTGAAGGCGGCTCCGCGAGTGCCCACCACGTCGATCTACTCGCGGACGGATGGCGTCGTGAACTGGAAGGCCTGCCTGCGCGCCGACATCAACGCGATCGAGGTGAGCGGGAGCCATGTCGGACTCGCCCTCAACCCCGAGGTCTATCGGATCCTGGCCCACCTCCTCCCAGCTCCCTGGAGAACGAGCTAGCCGGTAACATCGGCGCTAGCGGGAGCTCGCTTGCGCGGGCTGAGAGGGCGCCATCGCGCCGACCGCATGAACCTGAACTGGGTAATGCCAGCGGAGGGAGATGCATTGAGCGACATCGCCGCTCGCGCCGTCGAATCCGACGTTTTCGGCAGGGTCGAGGCCCGCGGCATCGAGCCCGTCCCGCCCGGGGAGCGCCATGGCGTGCCTCGGGAGCTCGGCCTCCTGTGGGCGGGGGCCTTCGTCAACTACGCGAGCCTTTTCTCGGCCAGCCTGCTGACGACGTACTACGGGCTCGGCGTGTGGGATGGGCTGATCGCGACGGCGGGCGGCACCATCACGGCCGCCGTCATGCTCGGCCTGCTCAGCAACACCGGCCCTCGCTCGGGCCTGCCGCAGATCGTTTTCACGCGTCGGATCTTCGGGCGGCGAGGCTCGTTTCTCGGCGCGGCACTCACTCTCTTTTTGGCCACCGGCTGGTTCGCCGTCGACTGCGTGATCGCGGCGCAGGCCGGGGCGCAGCTCTTCGGCGGCGGCAACCGCGCCATCACGTTCGGCCTGGTCCTCGTGGTCGCCGGCCTCAGCGTGGGCGTGGCGATCTTCGGCCACCAGACGATCAAGATCCTCGAGTCGTACGGCGCGGTGATCTTCGCCCTCCTGTCGGCCGCGCTCTTCATCTTGCTCGCGCCGCAATTCCACTGGGCCCAGGGACCGAGCGTGTCCGGCTCCGACTACCTCGGTGCGTTCGTCCTGGGCTTCATGACCTGCTTCGCCCTGGTCGCGTCCTGGTACCCATTCGCCAGCGACTACTCCCGCTACCTGCCCACCTCCAGCCGCACCCGCTCGGTCACGCTGTGGCCGGCCCTCGGAGTGGTCCTCCCGATGACGTTGCTCGGGCTCTTCGGCCTCCTCCTGCCCACCATCGACTCCAAGCTGGCCGCGGGCGAAGGCGTCCTGGCGGTGATCAGGGCGCACGCGCCTGTGTGGGTATCGGTCCCGTTCTTCCTCTTCATCGTGGTCGGTGAGATCTGGGCCAACTACCTGGACGTCTACACGGCGGGGCTGGTGTCGCTCGCGATGGGCCTCCGCATGAAGCGGTGGCAGACCGCTTTGGCGTGCGGCGTCGCCGGCACGGCCCTCGCCGCCTACGCGGTTCTCATCAGTGACTTCCACCTCGCGTACGAGGACTTCTTGATCCTCACCTACCTGTGGGCGCCCGCGTGGGCAGCCGTCGTCCTCCTGAGCTTTTTCGTCTTCGATGACGCGCCGCGCCCGCGGTTGGCGCTGGTCGCCTGGCTCGCCGGCACGGCGGTCAGCCTCTGCTTCGTCAACTACGCGAACCTCTTCAGCAACGTGGCCGGCAGCCAGGCCTTCTTCAACGGTCCCTTGATCAGCGGCTTGCATGGAGCCGACTTCAGCGGGCTCGTCAGCGTCGGGGTAGCGGCCGCTGTCTACTGGAGCGGCCGGCGGTACCTGCCTGGATGAGGCTGCCGGTCGCGCTGACCATCGCGGGGTCGGACTCCGGCGGGGGTGCCGGCGTTCAGGCCGATCTCAAGACGTTCGCGGCCCTCGGCGTTCACGGGACATCCGCCATCACCGCGATCACGGCGCAGAACACGACCGGCGTGGTGGACGTGCTCGAGCTTCCGCCGGCCCTGGTGCGCGCCCAGATCGCCGCCGTCGTGGAAGACATCGGTGTCTCGGCGGCCAAGACGGGGATGCTGTCCAGCTCGGCGATCATCGAGACGGTCGCGCGGTGCGTCCGGGAGTATGGGCTGAGCCTCCTCGTGGTCGACCCGGTGATGGTGGCCAAAGGAGGCGCCAGGCTCCTGCGGGACGATGCGGTGGGTTCGCTGCGTGAGCTCCTCATCCCGCTGGCGACGGTCCTCACGCCGAACCTGCCCGAGGCCGAGGTCCTGGTCGGCGGGACGATACGGTCGATCGAGGAACGGCGTCAGGCCGCGCGCCGGCTCGTCGCCATGGGGGCGCGAATCGCTGTCGTGAAGGGCGGGCACTCGGAGGATGACGTGACCGACGTGTACTTCGATGGATCGCAGCTGGTCGAGCTGACAGGCACCCGGATCGCAACCCCCAACACGCACGGCAGCGGGTGCACGTTCTCGGCGGCGATCACGGCCGGCCTGGCCAGGGGCGACGCCCCGCTGGAGGCGGTCAAGGCGGCCAAGGAGTTTGTGACCGCGGCCATCTCGGCATCCCTCGAGCTCGGCCGGGGGCACGGTCCCGTGAACCCCATGTTCGGCCTCACCAGCTGAGCCGTTTTCCCAGCGGCGGGGATTAAGCTTTTGGGCCGATGAGCAAGCGCAAGCGGGTGAGCCTCGACAAGACGCCGTCCGACCCGGCTCAGCCGGCGCCCCCGATCGACCCCGCGGACGAATCCGCCGCCGGCGCCGACATGGTCCACGTGAAAGCCGACATGCTGGCCGGCAGCCCCGACATATTCGCCCCGGCGTCCCGCGCAGCGGACGCGCCGCAGGACCCGGCGCCCGCAGCTCCGGAGGCCGCCTTTCAGCCGGTGGGCCGCGAGCCAGAGCAGCGGGGCATCGAGCCGGTCTCGAGCGCGGACCCCGCCAGGCAGCCGGCGCCGGTGTCGGTGACCGAGCCGCCTGGCGCTTCTCGACCGCCCGCGGCGCCGTTCGGCCCGCCGCCGCCGTCGGCGTTCGCCACCCCCGGGGGCCGGCCGCCCCGGCCGCGCCGCGGTGGGTCCAGCATCGCGCTCGGGGTGGTGCTCGTGGTGCTGGGCATATTCGCCCTCGCGATCGTGCTCTTCGGCGTGGACCTGACCCAGGCCGGGTGGCCGTTGTTCGTGATCATCCCCGGTCTGACGCTGCTGGTCGTGGGCTTCGTGGGGCTTGGCCCGGGCGCGTCAGTCCCAGGAGGCATCATCACGATGCTCGGCCTGGTGCTCGCCTACCAGAGCAGCACCAACGACTGGGCGAGCTGGGCTTTTGCCTGGGCCCTGGTCGCCCCCTTCGGCGTGGGACTCGGCCTGTACCTGCAGGCGCTGCGCGACCGCGACCAGCCTGCCCTCCGGCGAGGCCGCTTGCTGATGGGCGTGGGCGCGCTGATCTTCATGATCGGCTTCGTGCTCTTCGAGTCGATCCTGGGCGTGAGCGGCAAGGAGTACGGCGTCTTTGGCAAGGCAGCGCTTCCGCTGCTCCTGATCGTGATCGGGCTGATCCTGCTCGTCCGCAGCCTCCAGCAGAGGCGCCAAGCCTAGAGCCAGCCCTCTAGATCGCGGCCAGGGCCTCCAGCTTGGCCGCGATCGCGTCACGGGTGACCTGATACTCGGTCGCGGCGCGGTACTGACGGAAGCCGAGCTTCTTGTTGATGCCGAGCATCGGGGCGTTTGAGCCGGCATTGTCAGTTGAGATCCACTCCGCCTGCGGGTGGACCTCGCGGAGGTGCAGCAGCATCGCCGCCTTGATCCACTTGCCGAGCCCCCGTCCCCGCGCGCTGGGCAGCACCCCGGTGAACTGCTGGTGGATGATCGCCGGCCGGTAGGGAGCCCAGTTCACATCGGTGATGGAGGAGATCTCACCGTCGGATTCGCGCGTCAACAGCGTATGCACGACCTCGCCGCTCATGGCCATGCGCGCCTCCCATTCCCGGATCTGCGCCGGCGTGACGATGATGTCGCCATGGTCGAGCTCCTCGAATGGAATCGTGTTCAGCATCACAGACAGCTGCGGGGCGAAGTCCTTCAGGACGTCATCCGACATCGGCGCGTCATGGACCTCGAGCCGGGTGTGCGGCGACCGGCGGCCGCCCTCGTCGACCCAGCGCCGGACCATCGCCCAGTCGACATCCGCAAGCTTCAGCCTGTTCTCGGCGCCGGAGAGCTTCGGCTCGGCGCCGAGCCACCGGAGGAAGGCATGACCCGCCTCCTCCTCGGTGCCGATGCCCAGCACCGTGCAGCCGTGGCGGTCCATCAGCTCGACCATCACCGGCAGCCACATCGTGGCGATGCCCTGGCGCCTGCGGTCGGGCCGGACGTAGATGTCCGCCCAGAAGAGGTGCTTGTTGCTCTCGTATTCGGGTGAGGTCGGCCTCAACGTCTGGCCGCCGAACGAGCTCAGCATGGTTCCGCCCTCCGAGATCTCGTATCGGTACTTGAACTCGAAGGGGTCCTCACGCTTGATCTGCTGCTCTTCGACCTCGTCCGGCCGGAGCGGATCGTCAGGGCGCGTCTCTATCTGCCGCACCCGGCGAAGCTCGTGATACCGAGACCAGTAGTCCGAGCCCGCCGTCGAGGGCTCGACACGCGCGGGCAGTAGCTCGCCGATCATTGCTCGATAATCTCACACCACAAATGTCGATAAGCCGGCCCTTCAAGGTCGGGGCCACGATCCATCCCCAGCAGTGCACCATCCAGGAGCTGCGCGACGCATGGCGTCGCGTGGACGAGCTGGGGGTCGACAGCATCTGGTTCTGGGACCATTTCTTTCCGCTGTATGGAAACCCGCAGGGCAACCAGTTCGAGTGCTGGTCCCTGCTCGCGGCGGCGGCGATCGACACGCACGCGCCGCAGATCGGGGCGATGGTGACGTGCGCCGGGTATCGCAATCCCGACCTGCTCGCCTACATGGCCGGCACAGTCGACCAGCTCTCTGGAGGACGGCTGGTGCTCGGCCTCGGCGCCGGCTGGTTCGAGCGCGACTACGCCGAGTACGGCTACGAGTTCGGCGAGGCGCGCGACCGCGTCCAGCTTCTCAAAGAGGCCCTCCCCCGGATCAAGAACCGGATCGCCAGGCTGAAGCCGGGGCCCGCCGGGCGGCTCCCCATCCTGATCGGGGGCGGCGGCGAGAAGGTGGTGCTGCGATTGGTCGCTGAGCACGCGGACATGTGGAACGGCGGCGGAACGCCGCAGGAGTTCGCAGGCAAGATGGCCGTGCTCGACGAATGGTGCGAGCGCGTGGGCCGCGATCCCAAGGCGATCGAGCGGACCGCGAACGTCGGCGCGACCTCGCCCAGGCTGGTGAGCGAGTGGCTCGAGGCCGGCCTGCAGCATTTCGTGGTCCGGGTGGCCCACCCGTTCGACACCCGCGCCCTGGCCCGCCTGGTGAAGCTCAGGGATTCCTGACGCGGCGGCCCAGCGGAGGCCCCTCCGCGTCGAGCGCGCGGCGCTGCCGCTCACGCATGGCCTGCAGGAGACGCTCCGTGGTCACGCCGAACGCGTTGCGGATCATGCCGTCGTAATAGGTGAGGCCGGTGAAACGCTGAAGCAACGACTTGTCCGGGCGGATGAGCGCTCGGTTGAGGCGGTAGAAGATCACGTTGGGAACCAGCTTTGGATCCTGCCATTCGCCAGGCTCGGACATGCGCATGCCCCGAAACGGACCGACGTGCGCGCCGGTCAGCTCGGTGACGTGGATCCAGCGCACCGAGCGCCCTCCGAGCTCGAAACCCTCCGCGGTCAGGGTCAGGCGCTGGCCGAGGCCCTGCATCGCGGTGAAGAAGAAGGCGTTCAGCGCCACCATGACGACCACGATCACGGGTTCGACCCAAGCGTAGGAGCGTGTGGCGAAACCGCCGAGGAGTAGCGCGGGCAGGAACGCCACCCAGCCCGCCACCCGGAGCAGCCGAACCGGCCGGGGCAGCGCTGGCGCCTCGAGCACGGCGGGGCTGTCGTCCAGGTTCGGGGAGGCGGCCTCGCGGAACCGGCGCCGCCAGGCCTCGCGGCTCGCGATCGCCGTCGCGGTGGAGCCCCCTACGCCCACCACGTACACGCTGAAGATCGCGACCGTGACCAGCAGGAGCGTCGTCGCGTCCACGCGCCGCATTGTAGGTGGCACAACGTTCCGGTCCGACATTTGTGGCCGGGCCACTAACGCAATGTAAACGCCGCGTCTAGCATTCTCGCCACCACACCCTCTTCGCGGCGCGAGCCTCCTACCGCTTGGCAGGGGGCTCGCTTGATTTCCGGGCTCGCGGGGGAGTCGCCCATCGGACCAGTCGTCCTCTCCCAGGACCTCTTTAGGCGGCCTTGACGGCGGCCACCAGCTTCGTCAGGGAATCCTTGGCGTCGCCGAAGAACATCACCGTGTGCGATCCGTACATCAGCTCGTTGTCGATCCCCGCGAACCCCGGCCGCATCGAGCGCTTCATGAAGATGACGTTCTTTGCCTGGTCGGCGTTCAGGATTGGCATGCCGTAGATCGGGCTGCCCACCGTCGCGCGCGCGGCGGGATTGACGACGTCGTTCGCGCCGACGATGAGCGCGACGTCGGCGTTCTTGAAGTCGTCGTTGATCTCATCCATCTCTTTGAGCTGCTCGTAAGGAACGTTGGCTTCCGCGAGCAGCACGTTCATGTGCCCGGGCATCCGGCCGGCGACCGGATGGATCGCGTAGCTCACCTCGACCCCGCGCTTTTCGAGGACCTCCGCCAGCTCCCGCGCCGCGTGCTGCGCCTGCGCGACCGCGAGGCCGTAGCCGGGCACGATGATCACCCTCTGCGAGTACGCGAGCAGCGTGCCCAGGTCCTCGGCCGAGCCCGACCGCACGGCGCGCGCGGGCCCGCCCGAGGCGGCGGCGACGGCGGCCTGCGTCTGCCCGAACGCGCCGAACAGGACGTTGGCCAGGGAGCGGCCCATGGCGTCGCTCATCATCTTGGTCAGGAGGCTGCCGGAGGCTCCGACCAGCGTCCCCGCAACGATCAGCGCGAAGTTGTTGAGCGTGAATCCGCTCGCGGCGACGGCGAGCCCGGTGAAAGCGTTGAGGAGCGAGATCACGACCGGCATGTCCGCGCCCCCGATGGGCAGCACGAACGCGACACCCAGGATCAGGGCGAGGAGCATCAGGGCGATGAACGAGAACGGGATCGACGCGACCGCGAGCACCGCGATCGCGAAGCCTATGATCGCCGCCGCGAGCAGGCCGTTGACGACCTGCTGCCCGGGATAGGTGATGGGCGTGCCCGTCAACAGCTCCTGGAGCTTGGCGAAGGCGACCATGCTCCCGGCGAACGAAACCGAACCGATCACGATGCTGAAGACGCTTGGAAAGGCCTCGGAAAACCCGGGGTGGCTGCCGAAGCGGAGCAGCTCCGCGACCGCGACCAGCGCCGCGGCGCCACCGCCCACACCGTTGAAGAGCGCGACCATCTGCGGGATCGCGGTCATCTTCACAGTGCGTGCGCCCACCGCCCCCACGGCCGCGCCGATGACGACTCCGATCGCGATGATCACCACGCCGGCGGTCGTGAAGTGGAGCAGGGGCAGCGTGGCGACGAGCGCGATGACCATGCCCAGCGCAGCCGTGAAGTTGCCGTTTCGCGCGCCCCTTGGCGAGCTCAGCTGCTTCAGGCCGAGGATGAACAGCACGGCCGCGACCAGGTACGCGAGGGCGATGACGAGCGTCACCTGGGCGGCGTCTCCTGGACCGGTTTGGGATTGTTTTTGGGCGCGCCCTGCGCTCTTCCCTTGAACATCTCGAGCATCCGGTCGGTGACGACAAAGCCTCCGACCACATTGGTGGTCGCCAGGATCACCGCGACCAGGCCGAGGGCGATCGTCACGGGAGAGCTGGCGCCGGATGCGATGACGATGGCGCCGACGAGGATGATGCCGTGGATCGCGTTCGTGCCTGACATCAGGGGCGTGTGAAGGATGGTCGGCACCTTCGATATGACCTCGATGCCGACGAAGATCGCCAGCACGAAGAACGTCAGCTCGTTGAGGAGCTCGTTGTTCACGACGCGGCCGACACGAGCTGCTTCGCCCGCTCGTTCACGATCTCGCCGCCGTGGGTCACGCAGGCGCCCTTGGTGATCTCGTCTTCGAAGTCGAGCACCAGCATGCCGTCCTTGACCAGGTGGAGAAGCAGGTTCGCCTCGTTGCGCGCCAGCAACTGGCTCGTGGCCAGGGGCATCGTCGAGGGGATGTTCCGAGTCCCGATGATCGTCACGCCGTTCACGTCGATGTCTTTCCCGGCCTGGGTCAGCTCCACGTTGCCGCCGGTCTCTGATGCAAGGTCCACGATCACAGACCCGGGCCGCATGCCCTTCACCATGTCGGCGGTGACCAGCATCGGCGCGCGTCGCCCGGGGATCGCCGCCGTCGTGATCACCACGTCCGACTTCGCCACGTGCTCGCCGATGAGCTCGCGCTGCTTGCGCAGGAACTCCTCGGACTGCTCGCGGGCGTAGCCGCCCTCGCCCTCCTGTGTCTCCAGCGGAAGCTCGATGAAGGTCGCGCCCAGTGACGAGACCTCTTCTTTGACCGCGGGCCTGACGTCATATGCGGACACGACCGCGCCCAGCCGGCGCGCGGTCGCGATCGCCTGCAGGCCCGCGACGCCCGCGCCCATCACCAGCACGCGAGCGGGGGCCACCGTGCCGGCCGCCGTCATCATCATCGGGAAGAACTTGCCGAGGCGCGCGGCCGCCATCAGCACAGCCTTGTAACCGGCCGCCGACGCCTGGGACGAAAGCGCATCCATCGACTGGGCCCGCGAGATGCGCGGCAGGAGCTCGAGGCTGAAGGCCGTGACGCCCCGTGCGGCCAGGGCCTTGACGAGGTCGGCCTGCGTCGCGGGCTGCAGAAAGCTGATCACGACAGCGCCGGTCTTCAGGAGCGCGATCTCGTCGGCGGTCGGGGCCTGGACCTTGAGCACGACGTCGGCGTCCTTCAGCAGCGCGGGCGCGCCCGCGACGATCGCGACCCCCGCCGCCTCGAAGGCCTGATCCGGCAGGAAGGCGTCCTCACCGGCGCCCGCCTCCATGCTCACGGCGAGCTTGGCCGCGATCAACTTGGTCGCGGCGTCCGGGGTCAGTGCCACCCTGCGCTCGTCCGGAGCTCTTTCCTTCGGGATGGCGACCTTCACAGAGCAAGGACTGTAAGGAATACGGGTCGGCTTCTGCAGACGCGTAAAATTCCTGATTCGCCGCCACAAGTGACGAATTGACCCAACAGATCACCAACGACCTCACCATCCAGGCCGCGACCGTCAACGGCTCAGGCAGCCAGACGGCGAACCTCGTCCTGACGCGGGCGATCTTCCACATGGGGATCCCCGTCGCGCCCAAGAACGTCTTCCCCTCGAACATCGAGGGCCTGCCCACCTGGTACCAGCTGCGAGTCACCCCGGAGGGTTACACGGCGCGCTCGGACAAGGTGGACATCCTCGTCGCCTTCAACGTGGCGACCTGGCAGGCGGACCTCAAGACCGTGCGTCCGGGCGGCGTGGTCATCCACGAGGAGGCGTTCTCCACGGCCGATGCCAGGACCGACGTCACCTACTACCCGGTGCCCTTCTCCAAGCTCGCCAAGGCGAAGATCCAGAACGAAACTCTGCGCAAGCAGCTGGCCAACATGATCTACGTTGGCGTGGTGGCGGGCGTGCTCGGCATCCCCTGGGAGGCGCTCGAGCACGGAGTCAAGCGGCAGTTCCTGACCAAGCCGAAGGCCGTCGCGGTCAACCTGGAGGCGATCAAAGTCGGCCACGACTACTGGCAGGACAACTTCTCGAAACAGGACGGCTACCGGCTGGAGCCCATGACCGGCGCCGTCGAGGGCAAGATGCTCGTCGAGGGCAACCAGGCCGCCGCGCTCGGGGCCATGATGGGCGGCGTCACGGTGTGCGCGTGGTACCCCATCACGCCCTCCTCCTCGCTCTGCGAGAACCTCATCGCCTACTCCGACCGCTTCCGGACCGACAGCAAGACGGGCGAGAAGCTCATCTCCGTGGTCCAGGCCGAGGACGAGCTGGCGGCGCTCGGCATGGCGATCGGGGCGGGCTGGGCCGGTGCGCGGGCGATGACCTCGACCTCTGGGCCGGGCATCTCGCTGATGGCCGAGTTCACGGGCCTGGCCTACTACGCCGAGGTGCCCGTCGTGATCTTCGACATCCAGCGGATCGGACCCTCGACCGGCTTGCCGACGCGCACGTCGCAGGCCGACGTCGCGTTCGCGTACACCCTCTCCCACGGCGATACGAAGCACATCGTGCTGCTGCCCGGTTCGGTCGAGGAGTGCTACGAGTTCGGCCGCGACGCGTTCGACTACGCCGACCGGTTCCAGACTCCGATCTTCGTCCTGTCCGATCTCGACCTCGGGATGAACCTCTGGATGACCCCCGAGTTCAAGTACCCGGACAGGCCGTTCGACCGCGGCAAGGTCCTCTCCAAGGAGGACCTGAAGCGCCTGGGCGGCGAGTGGGGCCGCTACCGCGACGTCGATGGGGATGGCATTCCGTTCCGGACCTTGCCGGGCACCGACCACCCCTCGGCGGGATTCTTCACCAGGGGCTCTGGCCACGACGAGTTCGCCCGCTACACGGAGAACGCCGACGCGTATGCCCGCAACATGGACCGCCTCTCGCGCAAGCTCGAGACGGCGCGCCACGCGCTTCCCGCCCCCGTGGTCGACGAGAGCGCGGGTTCAAAGGTCGGCCTGATCGCGTTCGGGTCCACCCACTCCGCCGTCGTCGAGGCGCGCGAGGAGCTCGCCGCCGCGGGCCAGGCGGTCGACTATCTGCGCCTTCGCGCGCTGCCGCTCTCCGACGAGGTGGCGGCGTTCGTGGCGCGCCACGATCGGGTCTACGTCGTCGAGCAGAATCGCGACGGCCAGGTCTACGACCTCGTCCGTCTGGCGCTTCCGGCCGAGCTCGTCGGACGCGTGCAATCGATTCGCCACTACAACGGCCAGCCGATCCCGGCGGTCGCGATCACCGAGCCGCTGCTCAAAAAGGAGGCCGTCCCCGCATGAGTACGACGCTCAACCGCCTCGGCCTGCCCCGGGACGCGTACAAGGGTGCCGCGACGACCCTCTGCGCCGGGTGCGGGCACAACTCGATCACCAACCACATGATCAAGGCCCTGTACGAGCTCGGCGTCGAGCCCAACCGGCTGGCCAAGATGTCAGGCATCGGCTGCTCGTCGAAGACTCCCGCCTACTTCGTGGAGTCGGCGCATGGCTTCAACGGCGTGCACGGCCGCATGCCCGCGCTGACCACCGGAGCCCAGCTCGCCAACCGGCAGCTGATCATGCTCGGCGTCTCCGGCGACGGGGACACGGCCTCGATCGGCCTCGGGCAGTTCATGCACATGATCCGTCGCAACGTCGACTGCACCTACATCATCGAGGACAACGGCACGTACGGCCTCACCAAGGGCCAGTTCTCCGCGACGGCGGACCTGGGCTCGGTGCAGAAAAAGGGCGCCGTGAACACCTTTCAGCCCATCGATCCATGCGCGGTCGCGCTGACGCTCGGCTGCTCCTTTGTCGCTCGATCGTTCAGCGGCGACGGCAAGCAGGTGGTGCCCCTCATCAAGGCGGCGATCGCTCACCGCGGCACCGCCGTGATCGACATCATCTCGCCCTGCGTGACCTTCAACGACCACGACGGCTCGACGAAGAGCTACAGCTGGGTGAAGGATCACGAGGAGTCGATCGCTGATGTCTCGTTCATCCCGTACTTCGAAGAGGTGCACGTCGACTACGAGCCCGGCACCACGCGCGACGTAGAGCTGCACGACGGCTCTCACATCGTCCTCAAGAAGGTCGGCGAGGACTACGACCCGACCGACCGGCACGCCGCGGTGCGGATGATCGAGGAGGGCCGCACGGCGGGGCACCTGGTGACCGGCCTGCTCTACGTCGACACCTCGATGCAGGACTTCGCGACGACCGAGCAGATTCCGGAACGCCCGTTGAAGGACCTCGGCGAAAACGAGCTGCGCCTGACCCAAGAGCAGTTCGCCCAGTTCATGTCCGAGTTCGCCTGAAGCAGAGCACGCCGGCCCCACCAGCGACCGGCGCCGAGATCGCGAAGGGCACGCGACTCGTGGCGCGCAAGGACCCGGCGATGGCGAGGTTGATCAAGCGGGCCGGTCCGATGGAGATGCGCGATCCCATGGAGGACAGCTTCGCCGCGCTGGTCCGCTCGATCATGTACCAGCAGCTCGCGGGCGCGGCCGCTTCGGCGATCCACGGCCGGTTCCTCAAGCTCTTCGCGGACGCGCTCTCCCCCTCCGCGGTGCTCGCGTTGCCCGAAGGCGCCATGCGGTCGGCCGGGTTGAGCGGGGCCAAGTCGGCGGCCATCTCCGATCTCGCGAGCAAGATCCAGGACGGAACGGTGCCCGTCCATGACCTCGACGGCCTTTCCGACGATGAGCTGGTGTCGCGCCTCGTGAAGGTGCGCGGCATCGGCCCGTGGACGGCGGAGATGTTCTTGATCTTCCAGCTGCGCCGTCTCGACGTCTGGCCGGTGGACGACTACGGGGTGCGCAAGGGCTGGGCCATGGCGCATCGCCTGGAGGACCTTCCCAAGCCCAAAGCGCTGCGGGAAGAGGGCGAGCGGTTCCGGCCGTACCGGACGCTCGCGGCGCTCTACTGCTGGCGCGCGGTCGACACCTTGCTGCCTACCTAGGGCGCCGGCGGCGTTGACAATTTCACCAAATCGTCACCTGTACCATGCTCTGGTCGATTCGCGGCGGGCAACTGCGAGGGGGAATTTGTGGTGATCGGACTTCCGGAGTCTCCGGACGTATTCAAGAACGCCTCGTGGCAGGACGTGCTGCCGTACTACGAGGAGCTGGCAGCGCGGCCGCTCGACCGCGACAACGTGGAGTCATGGCTGGCGGACTGGTCGCACCTCGAGTCCGTCCTCTCTGAGGCGGGCGCGCTGGCCAGCTTCGCCTACTCATGCGACACATCTGACGCAGACCGCGAGGCGGCCCAGCTCCGCTTCGGGACGCAGATCTCGCCACACGCGCATGAGCAGCGGGTACGGCTCCAGAAGCGGCTTGTCGATCTCGGCTACGTCAGGCCAGGGCTCGAGACGGTCATCCAGCGCTTTCGCAACCAGCTCCAGCTCTTCAACGATGCGAACGTCGCGTTGTTCGCCGAGCAGTCGAAGCTGGTCACGCAGTGGTCGAAGGTCAACGGCTCGATGACTGTCGACTGGGAGGGCGAGGAGAAGACGCCGGCCCAGCTGCTGCCTTACCTCGAGAGCAACGACAGGAGCGTCCGGGAGCGCGCGTTCAAGCTGCGCGCCAAGCCTTACATCGCACAGCACGGGGCGCTGTCGGAGATCTTCGACCGCCTGTACGACCTGAGATCGCAGATCGCCCGCAACGCCGGCTTCGAGAGCTATCGCGATTTCGCCCACCAGGAGAAGAACCGCTTCGACTACACGCCGGACGACTGCAAGAGGTTCCACGAAGCGGTCGAGTCCGAGGTGCTGCCGGCCGTGACCCGGATCCAGGACCGCCGCCGGCGCAGCATGGGCCTGTCCAGGCTGCGCCCGTGGGACACGGAGGTCGATCCGAAGGGCCGTCCGGCCCTGAAGCCGTTCCACGACATCGATGAGTTCATCGCGCGCACCGGACGCGTGTTCTCGAATGTCGAACCCGAGTTCCATGAGTACTACCGGCGGATGGCCGACGCCGAGCTCCTCGACCTGGACAACCGGAAGGGCAAGGCTCCCGGCGGCTACTGCCAGACGCTTGCCTTCCGCAAGATGCCGCTGATCTTCATGAACGCGGTCGGGATCGACGGTGACGTGCGGACCCTGCTGCACGAGTCGGGGCACGCGTTTCATTCCTTCGAAGCGTCCAGGCTCCCGCTGCTTTTCCAGCGGCATCCGGGCTCCGAGATGGCGGAGGTCGCCTCGATGTCGATGGAGCTGCTGGCGTCGCCGTTCATCGACCAGGACAGCGGCGGCTACTACTCGGAGGAGGAGGCGCGGCGATCGCGCGCCGACCTGCTGGAGGGAATCGTGCTGTTCTTTCCGCACTGCGCCTCAGTGGACGCCTTCCAGCAATGGGCGTACGTGGACCAGGACGGCCGCGAGGTCGCCGCCCGCGACCGCAAGTGGCTCGAGCTCCGCCGCCGCTTCGAGGGCGACTCGGTCGATTGGAGCGGCCTGGACGCTGAGCGCATCGCGCGCTGGTACCAGCAGCCGCATTTCTTCAGCAGCCCCTTCTATTACATCGAGTACGGCATCGCGCAGCTCGGTGCCCTGCAGGTGTGGCGCAACAGCCTGCGCGACCCGTCGGGCGCGGTGCGGGCTTACCGCGAGGCGCTCGCCCTCGGGGCCACACGGCCGCTTCCCGGGCTCTTCGAAGCGGCGGGGGCGCGCCTCATCTTCGACCGCGAGGGCATGCACGAGCTCGTCGCGCTGGTCGAAGAGGAGCTGGCAAAGCTGGCGTAGGGCCCACGGGGTCAGTTCCTGGCGATGTCACGCAGCGGCATTCGGGGGCCAAAGCGCGGGGCGCCGATGCCCGCCATGGTGATCAGCCGGATCACCCGCGCCCGGTGCCCCGCGTAGGGCGCGAGCAGCTCCAGCATCCGCTCGTCGGTCGACCGCGCCGTGCCCTCCAGCGCGTACCCGACCGCATGGGGGAGGTTGTAGTCCCCGACGGGCACCGCGTCCGGGTCCCCCAGCGCGACCAGAGCGACCTTCGCCGCCGTCCAGGGCCCCACACCGCCGAAGGCCCCGAGCCGACGGTACGCCGCAGGCCGCTCCATCGCGACCACCTCCTCGAGCCGGTTGGCGCTGCGCGCGGCGCGGATGATCACCTCCGCGCGCCGGCGTTCGATGCCGAACCGGTGGAAGGACCAGTACGGCGTTCGGGCCAGCACGCGTGGCGACGGAGGAACCACCAGCGAGGCCGGCCCTGGCGCCGCCTCGCCCAGGGCGTAGACCAGGGCCCGATATGAAGCGTGTGCTTCCTGCGTGGTGACCTTCTGGGCCAGCACGGCAGGGACCAGCGCCTCGAAGACGGCGCGCGTGCGTGTCAGCCGCAGGTCGCGGTGACGGCGGTGCAGGTCGTGCAGCAGCGGGTGGCCGGGCCGAAAGCCGGAGTCATCGTCTGACTCCCCACAGAGCGGAGGCACGCCGTCCATCGCCCACGCGGCACCGGCGCCCCAGGCCTCGACCTCCAGCCCATCGCCGCCGAGGCGGATGTGGACGGTCGCCGGACCCTCGGGAGTCAGTGTGGCGCGCCAAGCCTCCCGGCCGTCCAGACGAAGCTCGGGGCCACGGCCGATCGGCGAGAGCGTGCGAGCGAGGTCGAGGGGCCGGGTCAGGGGAAACTGCGCCTGCATCTCCGCCGAGGAGATTAACGCCGCCTGGGCGCGCTCAGGCGGGCTGGTGGAGCGGCACCGTGAAGCTGAACGTGCTCCCGCGCCCGACCTGCGAGTCAACCGTGACGTCCCCGCTGTGCATGCGCGCAATCTCTCGCGAGAGCCACAGGCCGAGACCGGTGCCCGCCACATGCTGGGTCGACGCGACGCGGTTGAAACGGGTGAAGAGTCCGGCCTGGTCCTCGGGCGAGATCCCGGCACCGTGGTCGGTGACCGCGACGGTGCAGGTCTTTTCATCGCGCGAGATCCTGACCGCGATCTCAGTACCAGAGGGCGAGTACTTGGCGGCGTTGCTCAGCAGGTTTCGTATGACCATCTGAAACCGGTCGGGGTCGACCTCCGCCTCGATCGCCCTGGCCGGCCGGCCCACCATCACCTCGTGGCCGCTCATCAGCATCTTCACGCCGTCCACCGCAGCGCCTGCGAGCTCCACCAGGTCGGACCGCCTCTTCTTGAGCGCAAGCCTCCCCTCTTCGAGCCGCGATGCCTCGACCATCTGCTCGAGCATCCAGTTCACCTCATCCGACTTGGAGATCAGGAGCGGCAGCACCGACTGGGCGCGCTGTGAGATCTCACCCAGGGCTCCGCCGTCGAGCATCGTGAGGTAGCCCTTGATGACCGTCATGGGTCCGCGCAGCTCATGCGAGGCGACGTTCAGAAAATCGCTCTTCGCCCTCTCGAGCACCTGGATCCGATTGGTGAGCGTGACGCGGTCCAGGCCGGCCGAGATGCTGCTCGAGTATTCGCTCAGCCGGCTCATCTCGTCGTCTCCGAAAAGCGGTGTCAACCGGCCCGAGATGATGACCATGGCGCCATGGCCCTCCCGCATCTCCAGCGGCAGCCGGACCATCGGCCCGCTTCGCCAGGGCTTCCCGGCGCCGTTGCCGTTCGCCGCGACGCCGTTGGTCGTGGCCAGCCGGCGCGCGTCCTCGTCGCTCATGCCGCGAGCGGCGAGCACAGACCCGTCGGCATCGAGGACGAACGCGGCATCCCCGCCCGTGAGGCGCGCCGCCCACCCCAGCGCGCGCTGCGCGAGCGTCACCCTGTCGGGGCTGTAGAGCAGCAGGTCGTGCAGCGCGTGCCGAAACTCGTCCTCCTCCGACTGCCGCCAGACCCTCCGCAGCCACGCGGGCGGAAAGAAGGCCACATAGAGCAGCGGCACGATGGCCAGCGCGCACACGCCGAGCCCGAGCGAAAGCGCCCGGCTGCTTTCCGGCCCCGCGATGGCTCGGATCACGACCAGAGCGAAAAGGCCGAAGTACCCCATGCTCAGCGCGCGCAGCCTGGCCCGCTCGACGGCGGGCCTGCCCCGGGAGGCGAGCCAGAACGTGGCCACGGGCTCGAGGACGCACGCCGCCCACACGGCGATCACGCCGGTCAGCACCGCGACCTGGAGCGGCGAGCCATGGGTCGCGGGGCCGGAAGGGAGCTGGGCCGCGACGGCGACGACCGCAGCCACCACGGTCCCGATGGTCACCAGCCGGCGGACCCCCGCCCGTAGCGGGCTGAACGAGTCACGGAACATGATCAACCCGTACCCGGAAGCGAGGAGGAGGACCGCCGAGGCGTCGGTGGCGAGACTGCCCGCCGGGGCTTCTCCGCCGGTGACCGGCGAGAGGGCGATCCGCCCGGCCAGGGCGACGATCCCGAGCGTCAGATAGCCGTGCCGGCGGTCGGGTTGGCGCAGCCAGCTGGCCGCCGTGCCGATCGCCAGGACGGCGAAGGCGATCTCGACGGCGAGCCGGACCGCCACAAGGAGCTCAGCCACCTGCGGGAGGATACCGCACCCGAAGACATTCCGACGACAGTGAGGCGCCTGAAAAGGATGGGTTACCCGACAAAGCCCCGGCGGTTCTCCTCCTCGCGTGTCGAAACGAGCCGGGGTGGAGTCAAGAGTGGAACGGCCGACCCCGATCGTCGGCGGAACCTAATCTTTGGGCCGTGCCACGGCACATCCTCCTGCTGCGCGGAATCAACCTTCCGAGATACAAGCGCGTCTCCATGCCTGGGCTGCGTGACGCCCTCACCGCCGCGGGCTTCGAAGGTGTCAGGACTTACCTCCACAGCGGCAACGTCGTGCTCGACAGCGATTCCAGCCCGGCCGAGGTGACCGCCGCGAGCGTCAGCGTCCTCAAGGCCACCTTCGGCCACGACGTCGAGGTGCTCCTCCGCACGGCCGGTGAGCTCGCGGACGTCGTCAAGGGCAATCCGCTGGGCGACGTGGCGGTCGAGCCGAAGCGCTACATCGTCACATTCCTGTCGGAGCCCGCGGGCCCGGCCGCGCTGGACAGGCTGCGCGCCGCCGCCGCGCCGCAGGAGCGGCTCGCAGTCATCGGGCGGGAGATCTATTCATGGCACCCTCCCGGGGTGGCTCGCCTCACGCTGTGGGAGAAGCTGGGCAGCATCAATCTCGGCGTGACGGCCAGCTCGCGAAACTGGAACACGGTGCTGGCGCTGCTCGCGATGTGCGCGACCGGGGCGGGGTCGGACCCCTCCGAGCTATCCGGCTGAGCTCTTCGCCTCGCTCTTTCGCGCGGGCAGGAGCTCGAGCACGACGATGCCGGTTTCGAATTGCTTGATGCTGGCCAGGTCCAACACCCGCTTCCGTCCGTCGCCGTCGAAGAGGCGCTTGCCCTTGCCCATGACGATCGGATGGACCATCAGCCGGTAGAGGTCGATCAGGTCCGCCTCCATCATCGACTTGAAGAGCTGCGCGCTGCCTGAGAGCAGCAGGTCCCCGCCTGGCGCGTCCTTCAGCTTGCGAACCTCGCCCGCCACGTCACCCTTGATCAGCTTCGATCCGGACCAGTCCAACCGCTCGAGCGTTGACGACACCACGTACTTGGGCATCGCGTTCATCTTCTCGCCGAACTCCCCGGTGCCCTCCATGGTGGGCCAGGCGGCCGCGAATCCCTCGTAGGTCTTGCGCCCGAGCAGCAGGGCATCGCTCGCCCGCAGCTCCGCGAACTTGAACTGCGCCGCCTCCTGGTTGAAAAAGGGACCAGACCAGTGGCCCGGCTCCTCGAAGACTCCATCGAGCGACATGTACTCGGTCGCGACCAGCCTCATCCCTCACCCCCGTGAACAACGATCCGGAACCAAATTCAGCTGGGCTCAATCCTAGGCGGACGCGTCTGCCGCAGGCTGCGCGCGGCGATTTCCTCGCAAATCGCGAGCAATCTGCGACCAGTACCGCCCTGCGGACACCTTTCGAACGCAATATCGTGCTTTTGCTACATTTGAGAGGTGGCGACCTCCCTGCGCATCGGCAAGGCGGCGGAGCTGCTGCGCGTCAGCCCCGACACGGTCCGCCGCCTGATCGACTCCGGTCAGATCAAGACCGCCCGTTCAGCCGGCGGACACAGGCAGGTCGACAGCGCGGCCCTTGCCCGCTACATGGCCGCCCAGCCCCGCCCCACTCCGCCCGCGGTGACCAGGGAATCAGCGCGAAATCGCTTCCAGGGCATCGTGACCAGGGTGGTCAAGGATGGAGTCGCAGCGCTGGTCGAGATGCAGGCCGGGCCACACAGGATCGTGTCGCTGATGACGCGCGACGCCGCCGACGACCTCGGGCTCAAGCCAGGCGTGGTCGCCGTCGCATCGATCAAGTCGACGAACGTCGTGATCGAGCTTCCAACCGGCTGAGGAGGGATTCTGGATGTCTTTTCGATCCGTTGTCACCACCCTGGCGCTCGGGCTCGCCCTCGTCGCCTCCGCGTGCGGCGGGGGCGCCTCCTCCGCACAAACGTCGCCCGCTCCCCTCACGGGATCGATTTCGGTGTTCGCGGCCGCGTCCCTGACCGACTCCTTCAAAGCCCTCGGCGGCTCATTCCAGCGGGCGCACAGCGGCGTCACCGTCCAGTTCAACTTCGCGGGCACGCCGACGCTGGTGACGCAGATCGAGCAGGGTGCCCAGGCCGACGTCTTCGCCTCGGCCGACACCACGAACATGGCCAAGCTCAACACGGACGGGTTGACCTCCGGCGGCTCGCAGGTCTTCGCGCACAACCAGCTCGAGATCGTGGTGGCGCCTGGCAACCCCAAGGGGATCACCAGCCTGGCCGACCTGGCCCGCTCCGGCGTGATCTACATCACCGAGGGCCCGACCGTGCCGGCAGGCAAGTACGCACTGCAGGCCCTGGCCACGGCGGGCGTGAAGGTGACCCCGAAGAGCCTGGAGACCGACGTGAAGTCGGTGGTGAGCAAGATCGAGCTGGGCGAGGCCGACGCCGGCATCGTGTACACCACTGACGTGAAGGCCGCCGGCTCGAAGGTGCAGGGGCTCCCCATCCCCGCCGCCGACAACGTCGTCGCGACCTACCCCATCGTGGCGGTGAAAGGGACGAAGCACGCCGACGCGGCCGCCGCCTTCATCGCGTTCGTGGTCTCACCCGCCGGGCAGTCCATCCTCGGCTCGTACGGCTTCGAGCACGCCTGAGCCATGAGGCGCCAGCGGGCGCCTCTGGCGATCGGCGTCCTGGCCGCGGCCGGCGCGGCGTTCATCGTCGTCCCGCTGATCGGGCTCATCGTCAGGACTCCTTGGGGAGACGCCTGGCGATCGCTCTCCGCGCCCGAGACCCTCGAGGCGCTGGGCCTTTCGCTCGAGGCATCGCTCTCCGCGACGGCGCTCGCGCTTGTGCTGGGCGTTCCGCTCGCGTGGGTCTACGCGCGCATCGACTTTCCGGGCCGCACCGTGCTGAGGGCGCTGACCACGCTGCCGATGGTCCTGCCACCTGTGGTTGGGGGCATCGCGCTCCTGCTGGCCTTCGGCCGGCGGGGGCTCCTCGGGGCCTGGCTCGACAGCACATTCGGCATCACGCTTCCGTTCACCACGGCGGGGGTCGTGATGGCCGAGACGTTCGTCGCCATGCCATTCCTCGTGCTTACCGTGGAGGCCGGCCTGCGCTCGATGGACCGACGCTACGAGGAGGCGGCGCGCACCCTGGGCGCCGGCCGGTGGACGATCCTGACGAGGGTCACGCTGCCGCTGATCGCGCCGTCTCTTTTCGCCGGCGCGGTGCTGTGCTGGGCGCGGGCGCTGGGCGAGTTCGGCGCCACGATCACCTTCGCCGGCAATTTCCCGGGCGTGACGCAGACCATGCCGCTCGCGGTCTACCTGCTGCTCGAGACCAACCCGGAGTCATCCTTCATCCTCAGCCTGGTTCTCCTCGGCATCTCGCTGCTGGTCCTGATCGGGCTCCGAGACCGCTGGCTCGGGTCCGCATGAGCCTCGAGGTCGACGTCCGGGTCGGGGTCGGCTCCCTCGAGCTCGACATGGAGCTGGCGATCCAGGAGGGCGAGGTCGTCGCCCTCCTCGGGCCCAACGGCGCGGGCAAGACCACGCTGCTGCGGGTGATTGCGGGGCTGGTCCCGATCCAGTCGGGACGGGTCCGCCTGGATGGAGACACGCTCGAGAACGCGGCGACGAAGCGCTACGTGCCGACAGAGAATCGGTCGATCGGCGTCGTGTTCCAGGACTACTTGCTCTTTCCCCACCTGAGCGCCCTCGACAACGTCGCCTTCGGCCTTCGCGCGAGAGGGACGCCCAGAGCTGAGGCGGGCGAGCGGGCTTCCGCGTGGCTGGAGCGCGTCGGGCTTTCCCGTTACGCGCGCTCCAAGCCTTCCCAGCTGTCGGGTGGCGAGCGCCAGCGGATCGCCCTGGCGCGGGCGCTCGCGCCCAACCCGCGGCTGCTCCTCCTCGACGAGCCCCTTGCCGCGCTCGACGCGACCAGCCGGGCCGAGGTCCGGCGCGACCTCAAGCGCCAC
>DASXBE010000015.1:0-2452 GCA_036491815.1 Candidatus Dormiibacterota bacterium
GCGGCGAGATGTCGGGCCCGACGGGAGGGTCGTGTGCTCCGCGGCCCTGCGACAGGGTCCTGCGCGGGCGCCCGGGCGATCAGGGTCTTGAGGGTGCGCGCGGTGAGCGCGCCGGTGTGCTCGATGACGAGCGAGCGAGCCTGCACGTTGAACCGGTGGCGCGTTACCCCCGGCTCGGTGGAAAGCGCGTGGGCGATCCCGGCACGGCGCCGCGGTTCAAGCATCGCGTAGGGGAGGTCGAACCGAATCCGGCCTGGGAGCTGGTGCGCGACCTCAATCGATGCGCCGGCCACCTGTTCGAGGACCCCCTTCAACGGTGCTCACCTCGTGCAGCTTGAAGAAGCTGTCGAAGGCCCAGTAAAGGAGCTGGTACCAGGAAGCGTCGCGCAGGCGGCCGCGCTGCCTCATGAAGTTGCGCGAGGCCAGCAGGAGATAGATCGCGGGCACGGCGAGACGCAGGTCGACGTGACCGCGCGTCGTCATATGCAGCTTGGCGTTGGCTCGGGCCATCACGTTTCGCACGACAGCGGCACCTGTGCTCTGGGTCCGGACCGGGGTCGCCGGCTCGTTCAGGGCGGAGAGGATCTCGATCCCGAGGGAGCGCAGGTCTTCGACGATCAGGTCGATGGGGTCGTCGGGCGCGAAGCTCACGAGCAGGCCGCCCGTCGCCGTGTTGACGGTCACGTCGCGAACTCGATGGCTGCGCCGGACTCGTCCCGCCATCGTGCGCACCCGGGCCGGCGTCCTTGGCTTGGGCACGCGCAGCCTTGCCCGTCCGGGCATGACGTGCTCCAGGTAGATCGTGTCCCCGGCTGTGCGAACCACGCGTCAGACGGTTTCGGTCGAGGGTTCCGTCCGCGTTCCGCGCCGCCTGCTCCGGCGGGCGCCATGACCGTTGGAGGTCGCGCTGGAGGCCCGGCGTCGCGGCCGTACGATGTGCAGCCGGTTTCGGTCCGCTTCGCGCTGAGCCTCGTGCACCAGCTGCTCGTACTCGAGCCGGGCCTCGGCGACGACGTCCTGGCCCTTCTCCATCGCCTCGGCTCCGACGCCGCCAAGCCACTCGGCCGCCCTGAATCCCGTCACCATCACGGACTTTGCCGCGTTGCGCGTCTCGCGAGGAAAGGCCGCACCGATCAGGGCGCCGAGGCCAACGAACACACCCCACGGGACCGCCCTTTCGACAATCTCATCAATCACTTTCCGCGCCCTCCCTTGGAAACTGTGGAATGACCTGGCCTTGTGCGTCGCCCGCCCGCTGAGGTCTTCGATCGACCGGCCCCTGGACTCCACCGGATGGTGCCTTCGGCGTCCCCGCCGACGGGCTTCGCCGCGCCATCGACGACGTGGCTCAGGAAGCGCTGCGGCTTCGGGGCCGTCGGTCGGTTGAGCAACTTCAAGAACGGCACGCTGGCGACAAACACCGCGATGGGAAGCGGAACCAGGTCGAATGCGATGGCGGCCCCAAGGCCTCCGAAGAATCCGAGCGACTTTGGCCAATCGACCTCGATGTGTGTGTCGTCGACGGTGCCGGTCAGCCCACGCTGACTACGCTGCGTGCGACTTGCGGCCATATCCATATAACCGTCCTTCTCCGTTCGCTACCTTGCGTTTAACTTTTCGCTTGAGCAGGGAGAGGACCGCCGTCTCATCGGACTTCAAACGCGAGGGAGCCTTGGTCACCGCCACGTGCAGGGCTGTCTCCAGCCCACCCTCCAGGTAGGTCTCGATCACGGCCGGGTGCACGTAAGAGCGCCGGCAGATCGCGCGCGTGTGACCGAGCCGCCGCGCCACGCTGTCGATCGCGGTGACCACATTTCGCCTTGCCTCGTTCTCCGACTCGAACGCCACCTGTCGCAGCGCGCACGCGGCCAGCACGGTGGCGCCCCACGTCCGGAAATCCTTCGCCGTGAAGTCCTCGCCGGTGACGTCGCGCAGGTACTGATTGACGTCATCGGACGTGACCGCACGGCGCTCGCCGGCATCATCGACGTACTGGAACAGCAGCTGGCCTGGGAGCTCTTCGCATCGCCTCACCACCCGCGCGACGCGGGGCTCCGTGACTCCGATCTCGACCTCCTTTCCGCCCTTCCCCTTGAACAGGAATCGCACCGTCGATCCCTTCACGGTGACGTGCCGGTTGCGCAGCGTCGTGAGCCCGAACGAGCCGTTCTGCTGCGCGTACTCCTCGTTGCCGATGCGCGCGAAGGTCGTCTCGAGCAGGCGGACTATCGTGGCCACCACCTTCTCGCGCGGCAGGCCCGGCTGGCGGAGGTCTCGCGCGACCCGGCTCCGGATCCTGGGCAGGGCGCGAGCGAACCCGGTCATCCGGGCAAACTTGTCCTCGTCGCGCACCTCCCGCCACCTCGCGTGGTAGCGGTGCTGCTTCCTGCCGCGCGCATCGCGTCCGGTCGCCTGGAGGTGGCCGCGCGGATGGCTCGAGATCCAGACGTGC
>DASXBE010000016.1:0-3586 GCA_036491815.1 Candidatus Dormiibacterota bacterium
TGGGAAAGAATGAACGCGCCCGTCAGGTTGGTCCGCAACACCGCTTCCCATTCCTCCAATTCGATCTCGAGAAAGGCCTTGCGCGGCAAGATCCCCGCGTTGTTGACAAGCACATCGAGGCGGCCATGCCGTCGAGCGACATCCGCCACGACGCCGGCCGCCTGGCCCGCGTCGGTGACGTCAAGCCGCACTGCCTCCGCGGCGCCACCGCGCTCGACCACCGAGGCCGCCACCTGCCGGGCGGCGGCCGGATCGCCGCGGTAGCCAACCATGACGGTGGCCCCGGCAGCGGCGAGACCGGTCGCGACCGCCCGGCCGATGCCCCGAGAGGCGCCGGTTACGATGGCGACGCGACCGGTCAGCCCGGTCACGATGCGATGTGCAGGTCAGTGACGGCGGTGGTCCATGCGGCGGTGTCGAGCCACTGCGCCGCGGGCGGCGCGGTGGTAATCGCCCCGACCTGCTTCGCGAGCTGCTCCTGCAGTACGGCCGAGCTCTGGCTGAAGGCCGACCCGCTGACCGGGTAGGTATTGGCCGCCTTGAGCGCGTCGTAGGTGCTTGCGGCGTCCGCGGCGCTGCCGCCGGCGTACTTGACCGCCGCGGTGACCCACTGGGACTTGCTGTCGTTGAAGATCTGCGCCGCCTTGATCCAGGCCTCGTTGACGGCGACCGCGAGCGCCGGGTGCGCCTTGATCCACGACGGCGAGCCGCCGATGAACGAGTCGGCAAGCTCGGGTGCCGCCGAGGACATGGTCGCCAGGTCGGTAAACCCGGCCGTGGTCAGCGGGCCCATGTCTGACTGGTGGACGAAGGTCGCGTCGATGTGATGGGTGAGCATGGCACTCACCCGCACCGATGCGCCGCCGGCCAGGGTGACCTGCACCTTGCTTGACGCAATGTGGTTCTTGGCCAGCAGGTCGGCGAACATCAGCGCCTCAAGCCCGTGGGTGTTGGACGTCCCGTAGACGTGCCCGGGCAGCTGCGCGATCGACGTGAGCGACGGCGCACCCATGAAGTGGTAGTCAAGGCGCGGCTGGCTTGGACCGAAGATCGTCAGGCCGGAGTCGATGGCGGACGAGACGGCGATGGAGCCGATGTCGGCGTCGCCGGCCAGGATGACCCGGATCGCGGCCGGGTCGCCGGTCTGGTTGACGATCTGCGCGTTCGCGCCCCATCCCTGTAGCACTTCGGACATGAGCTCAACCTTGGTGTCCTCAAGGGTCGGGGTGGAGCCCACGGCGATCCGGATCGTGACACCCTTGAGGTTGGGCGTGCCGCTCGATGACGTCGGCAGGGCGGAACCCGTTCCGCTGGTCGCGCTTGTGCCGCCGCTCGCTGAGCTACAGGCCGTGGCGAGCAGGGTGGCCGACACCGCGGCGGACGCCGCGGCGGCCCACCGTCTCGCGCCTCGGCCTAGGCGTATATGTTGCATCCGTTATGCCTTTCACTTGGTAAAAATGTTCGAATTAGCTGGTTAATGCAGGTCGAGGACGAGGCTAAGCACGTGATCGCGCACCTTGGCGGCCTCGGGGTTGCCGACGATCTCCGCGTGGCGGCGCGGGCGTCCGAGCGGGACGTTGACGATCTCGCGTACCGACCCGGGGGAGGCACCCATCACGACGATGCGGTCGGAGAAGAACACCGCCTCGTCCACGTCGTGGGTGACCAGGATCGTGGTGGTGCCGATGGCGCCAAGGATGCCGGCGATGTCCTCCTGGAGCCGGCGCCTGGTGAACGCGTCAAGCGCCGACAGCGGCTCGTCCATGAGCAGGACGTCGGGATCCCCGACGAGCGCCCTGGCCAGGCCGACGCGCTGCTGCATGCCGCCGGACAGGGCCTGCGGGTAGTAGCCGGCGAAGTCCTGCAGGTTGGTGAGCCGCAGCTTGTCGTCGATGGCCGCCTGGACCTGCTCGGCGGACATCCCCTTGCGTCGCAGGACGAAGGCCAGGTTGTCGCGCACGGACCGCCACGGCAGCAACGCCGGCTCCTGGAAGACGAAGCCGATCCTGTCGGGCACGCCATCCACGCGCTTGCCGTTGATCGCGATCTCGCCTGTCGACGCCGGGATGAGCCCGGAGATCATCCGCAGCAGGGTCGTCTTGCCGCAGCCCGAAGCGCCGATCAGCGAGATGAACTCGCCTTCCGCGATGTCGAGGCTGACGTTGGTGAGCGCCGTGAATGCCTCGCCACGGTGGCCGGGGCGCTCATAGATCTTGGAGACATCGCGGACGGCGATGCATGTCGCGGGCGCGCTCATCGGCCGGCTCCCTGGCAGCTAGTCATCGGTGGTCAGACCTTCGTGTGGACGTCGGAGCTGTCTGCCCACGGCGCGATCCGGCGGCGGAGAACTTCAAGGATGATGGTTCCGATCACGCCGACCACGGACGAGCAGATGATCGCCGCGAGCAGCGGCGCGGTCTGGAACGCGTCTCCTGCGTTCTGGATCAGCCCGCCAAGGCCCTTGAGGCTGATGTCCATCTCGCCGATGATCACGCCGATCAGCGCCTTGGCCAACGCGATACGCAATCCGGCGAAGATGTAGGGCACGGCGTTGGGCACCGCGACGTTGCGGACGACGCTCAGCTCGCTAGCGTGGTAGACCCTGGCCATGTCGAGCAGCGTCCTTGGCGTGTTGCGGACGCCCTCGGTCGTGTTGATGATCACCGACCACACCCCGAGCAGCACCGTGATCACGACCTCGGCGCTGAAGCCGATGCCGGTCCAGATCACGACGAGGGGCGTGAGGGCGATCAGTGGAGTCGCCTGGAAGAAGCTCACGTAGGGATTGAGGATCCGGCGGGCGATCGAGCTGCGGCCCATCAGGATGCCGACCAGGATGCCGATGACGGCGGCTATCGCGAAGCCCACGCCAAGCACTTCCATGGCCCGCAGGAACGCCGGCCCAAGCGCCCCGCTCTGGATGAGGCTGATGAACGCGCTCCAGACCCGGGTGGGGGTCGCCAGGAGGATCGGGTTCACGTGCGCGCCGGCGATCTGCCAGATGCCGAGGAACACGACGACCGAGAGCACCTGGAGCGCCGCCTGGTCGAAGATCTTCCTGGCCGGCGCTGCCGCCTCGCGCCGCCTGGCCCGCTCATCGCGGCTTGCCGATGACCCCACGGGTTTCGTCGCCGCGACTTGGTCTGTGTTCGCTGCCATGCGTTGCCTCATTCACTGCCGTCGATCGTTTTCATGGGGGATCACAGGAGCCCGGCCGCGCGGGCCATGAAGACGTAGTGCTCCCAGAGCTTGTTGGGCCGGTGCCCGCCCCTGCGGTAGCTCTCCGCCAGCTCCGCGACCTCCGCGTCGTCCAGGGGCTTGAGCGGGCCGAGCCGCGAGGCGTCGATCAGCGTTCGCGCGTTCTCTTCGATGTCGACGCAGTCCATGAGCAGGTTCTGCATGTCGTGGCTGACTACGACGGTGCCGTGCGAGCGCAGTAGGCAGGCGCCGGCATCGGCAAGCGTCTTGGCGACCGCGTCGCCTTGATGCCGGTCACGGATGTGCGTCGTGTCCTGGTGGACCGCCAGGCCATGCGGGAACTTGAAGGCGAAGTGCCGCATTGGCAGCAGCGGCGCGTCGACCATCG
>DASXBE010000017.1:0-47204 GCA_036491815.1 Candidatus Dormiibacterota bacterium
CCCCGCCGGGGAGGTCGGCGCGGAGCGCCGGGAGGGGACCGAGTCAAGCCCGCAGCGAAAGGCCAAAACCACCTCCCCGCCCGCCGGGGAGGTCGGCGCCCCAACGTCGGCCACAGCGAAAGGAGCCTAAATCACCTCCCCGCCCCGCCGGGGAGGTCGGCGCCCCAACATCGGCCACAGCGAGAGGAGCCTAAATCACCTCCCCGCCCCGCCGGGGAGGTCGGCGCGGAGCGCCGGGAGGGGACCAAGTCAAGCCCGCAGCGAAAGGCCAAAACCACCTCCCCGCCCCGCCGGGGAGGTCGGCGCGCAGCGCCGGGAGGGGGCCAGGTCAAGCCCTTACCGGCGCTGCCGGCTACCTGCGCACGAAGGTAAGATTGGCCTCCTGGCCGTGCGACTGGATCTCCTCGCCGGCGAGGCGGAATCCCATCGCGGTCATGTATTCGATGATGGATGTCTTGTCAGGAGCACCCTCGTACTGCCGATAGGGAACATTCGTCGCCTCGAGCACGACCTTGGCCACGTCCTTCAGCCGGTCGCCGGCCGATTTGACGACCTCGAGGTCGAGGCCCTGGGCGTCGACCTTCAGGTAGTCGACCGATTGGATTCCGGTCTGGTTCATGAAGGTGTCGAGGCGCATGGTCGGCACGGTCACGGTGCCCACGACCTTGAACTCGGCGTCGCTCTTCCAGGTCTTGACCCCCTCCCTGTCGGGCGAGAGCAGCGAGCTCGATTGCTCGTACGCGTTGAGCTGAAGCTCGGCGCTGCCGTCGCGCTCGGCGACAGCGATGGGCAGCACGACGAAGTTGCGCAGGCGGCCCATGATCTCGTTCGCCGCGCGCAGGTTGGGCTCGAATGCGTAGACCAGCAGCGATGAGTCCGCGGCGGCGAATGGAAACGTCATCTCACCGTGATGCGCGCCGACGTCGATCCAGATGCGGCGATACTTGCGTGACCGTGCCCACTTCACGAGCGTCTCGCGCAGAGCGCGACGTTGCACCTTGCGCAGGAAGGTAGCTGCCCTGTCCCAGGTTCCGGATCCATTGGCGGAGTCGGTTCCGCTCACCATCTTCTCAGCCCCCAAGGCATTCGTCGGTCATGTCGGGATCATCCAACAGAATGCAATTCGGAGCTGGCTGTCCTTGCGTCCCAAGCCGAGGATCATTCTATTCTGCGACGAAGAGGGCACCGCCGAGGTGCTGCGCGGCCTGGACATCGAGGTCGTCGATGAGGTCGCGACCAACTCTCACGGCACGCCGCTCGTCTCCGACATGTTCAAGCAGGCGGACAGTCGCGCCACGACCGATGTGATGGCCTTCGTGAGTGCGGACATCATCCTGCCGCAGCGCACGCTGCAGGCGGCGCGGCTCGCGAGCCGCTGGTCCCCGAGATTCCTCCTCGTCGCCCAGCGCCACGACGCCGACGTGCGGCGCCTGCTCGAATTCGACGACGGGTGGGAGAAGGGCTGGGGCGCGGAGGCCGTGGCCCGCGGCAAGCTGCACTCGCCCGGCGCGATCGACCTCTTCATGTATGCGCGCGGCCAGTACGAAAACATGCCGCCTTTCGCGATCGGCAGGACGGCGTATGACAACTGGCTCCTGTGGAGCACTGTCGCGTCCGGCATCCCGCTGATCGACGCGACCAAGTTCCTGACCCTCATCCATCAGAACCACGACTACGTGAACCCGAAGAACGTCGACGTGTGGAACGGAGAAGAGGCGCGCGAAAACCGCAGCTGGGTCAAGCACTGGTCGAACTTCTACAGCATCACCCACGCGACCTGGGCGATGACCCCGGATGGGCAGATCCGGCGCGCCCTCGGCTTGAGGTACCGGATGGCGCGCCCCAGGCAGATGGTCAGCCATACGCTGCGGGCCAGCCGGACGATCAGGACCCGCTTGCGCAGCTGGCGACTGGATCGCCGCTACCGCGCTTGATCGAATTCCTCACCCGGGCGCGCACGCGCCTTCTCTCCGGGCACGTGCTGCTCGGCCGGGCCGTCGTGCTTTCCGGCGGACGGGCTCTCGCCTCGTTGCTCTCGGCAGGATGGGTGATCGTGGTCGCGCGTGGCCTGACCCTGGACCAGTTCGGAGAGGTCAGCGTGGCCCTGGCCCTGGTCATCGTCATGACGGCCCTCAGCGATCTCGGACTGCAGTTCATCCTCGCCCGGGACGTGGTGGACACCGGCTTCATCCGCCGCTCGTCGCTGGACGCGGTGATCAGGCGCCGCTTCGTCCTGTCGGTCGCGGCGGCGCTTGTGATGGTCGTGCTCTACGTGATCGGCACGCGCGACACCAACCTTGCCGTGCCGCTGGTATTTAGCCTCAGCATCATCGGGGGCGGCCTGTACAACCCGTCGATCACCGGCTACCGGGCGACCGGAAAGATCGGGCTGGAGGTGATCAGCGAGGTCGGCTCGCGGGCGGTCGTTCTCGTCGCGGGCGGCCTGTGGGTGCTCGCCGGCGGCGGCGTGCTCGCGGTCGCCGTCGCGTACTCGGGCGTGGGGGTCGCGATCGGCGTGATCGACTATCTATTCGTGCGGAGCCGCTCGGCCGCCGACGGCACCGGCCAGTCCCGCGCCAACTTCTCGCTGCGCGCGTCGGCGCCGTACGCCCTGGCCAACACGGTGGGCGCGGTCTACGCGCGGATCGACAACTACCTCGTCTCGCTCCTGCGCGGCGCGGCGGCGGCCGGGATCTACGGGGCGAGCTACCGCTTCCAGGACATGAACCTCCTGCTTCCATCAGCCCTCGGGCAGCTCGCCCTCTCGGAGGCTGCGGGGCAGGACCCGCGCACGCGCCTCTCCACGGGGAAGCGCGTCGCGGCCCAGAGCGTGCTCCTGGCGTCCGGCCCGGCGCTCGTCTTCTCCCTCTTTTCGGTGCCGCTGCTCACCTTCCTCTTCGGCCAGCGCTACGCCGTGGCCGCCCCGATCGTGATCGTGCTCATGGTCTCCACCGTGCCGGGCGCCGCCGCCATCGCCCTGCAGGGCCTGACAGGCGTCACGGACCCTCGCCGGTTCGCCGCGGCCACAGCCGGGTCGCTGGCCATCAACGTGGTCGCCAACCTCGTCCTCATCCCCCCATTTGCGGGCCTGGGCGCCGCGTGGGCCAACGTGATCTCGCAGACATTCCTGGCTTTCGCGTATTACTGGGCGTTGTGGCGCAGGACAGGCGAGCTGAGCGCGGGCCAGACGGCATGAGCCGGCCTGGTGTTACGGCGGGGCTGAGCGTCGTCGCGACGACGCGCAACGACGAGCACGGCGGCCACCTCGGCGCGCGCATGCAGCTCTTCGTCGACGGCCTGGCGGAGCAGGCGGAGCGATTCCGCTTTCCCCTCGAGCTGATCCTGGTCGAGTGGAATCCTCCCGCCGAGCGGCCACCGCTGCTCGAGGCCCTGCGGTGGGCCACCACCGACTACTTCCGCCCGCAGGTCATCACGGTCCCGCGGGAGCTCCACCAGAGCTACCCGCACGCCGACGGGCTGCCCCTCTTCCAGATGATCGGCAAGAACGTCGGGATCCGCCGCTCGACGGCGCCCTACGTCCTCGCCACGAACATCGACATCCTGCTCAGCGACGAGCTCTTCTCCTACCTGCAGACGAGCCTTCGGCCGAATGCGATGTACCGGGTCGACCGGTGTGACGTGCTCGCCGAGCTTGGCGGGCCCGTGCTGCCCTCGCCCGCCGAGTGCCGGGCGCTCCCCGTGCTCCGCGAGCACCGGATCGACGGCCTGCGCTACCCGAACGGCCGGCCCCCCATGCCGAAGCGGGCGGCGAGGCTCGACCGCCTGGCAGTGAGGCCCGCCGCCAGGGAGCTCGCCCGCGTCACCTCCGCCGCCTGGGATCGCCTCGTCCTGCCGAAATTGCACACCAGCGGCTGCGGCGACTTCACCCTCGCCAGCCGAGAGATCTGGTTCGGCATGCACGGCTACCCGGAATGGGCCGCGTACTCGTGGCACATGGACGGGGTGGCCCTTTTCCAGGCCTACTCGGCCGGCGTGGAGATGATCAACCTCGAGCCGCCGCTGGTCGCCTATCACCTCGAGCACGGAGAGGGTTCGGGCTGGACGCCGGAATCCAACCGCCTGTTCGACCGCCTGGACGCCGCGGGTGTCCCCTACCTGAGCACGCGGGCCTACCGGAGCATGGCCCGCCGGATGGTCCGCGGCCGCCGCTCCTTCCACCCCATCAACGGAGAGGACTGGGGCCTTGCCGGCCGGGAGCTGGCCACCGCGGAACCGGCAGCGGCGCGCCCCTCAGCCTGACCCAGAGCTCAACCCGGCGCGGGGCCTGGGTCCCGGCTACTCCCGCGCTTCGTTCGCGCCGGTGACTTCGACCCGCCCGGCATCACGACCTGCAGCTCCTGGTTCGCCAGCCCCCACTCGCGGCTGTTGAAGGTGTGGAAGCCCTTCTCCTTCCGGAGGAGCTCCCGGGCCAGCTTGTCGTAGCCGCTGCCGCTGATGTAGGGCACGCCGGCCGCGTCCAGGCGCCCGAAGAGGCTCTGGGCGCCTTCGGGCGTCCAGCCGGAGCCCTTGCCGTGCTCCAGGTGCTGGCTGACCATCGGCGGGGCCAGCGTCACCATCTCGACCCCGGCCCGGTACGCCTGCACCATGACCAGACTGTCCAGGTGGAACGAGTACATCGGCCACTCGGGGTAGCCCCGCATCGCCTCCCACACCTCGCGGCTGGTCAGCGTGAAGTCGCCACACGCCCATGTGTAGAGCTTCGGCAGCGGTCCGCCGTGGAGCATGTCCCACACCGCCTTGTTGAGCCGGGTCCGCGCCACGGTGTGCCAGGGCTCGCGCCTGCCGTCGGGATAGTGCGCGCCGGTCTGCCGGTGCGCGCGGATGTACGGGAGGGCGCGACACTCGGCCGGCGTGGGCAGCGGCTTGCGGTCCAGGTCCGCCTCGATGTCGTGGCGGTCGACGCGGTACATGGTGTTGGGATCGAGGCCGCCTCGCAGGTACTCGACGAGCTCGTCGCTGAGCAGGATGTCGATGTTCGTCGCCAGCACGTACGGCGCGCTCGCCCGGCGGATGCCCACGTTCTTGGCGATCATCTGGAAAAGGGGCAGCCCGTCAGCGTGTGGAAAGCTGCGGTGAACCTCGGGCGGGACGACGACGATCTTGGGGTCGAACCACGCGGAACCAGGCCAGCTCAGGGCCTCGGCGAGCGGCGGCCTGTCCGCGGGAGGATTCCATTCGACCAGCACCAGCTCGATCGGCATCTCGAGGCGCTGCGCCTGCTCGGCGAGCCCGTTGATGAAGATCTGCGTGCGGGCGAGCTGGTTGCCGCCGTGATCGTCGTTGCGCGTGGCGGCGACGACGCTGACCTTAGGGTCTTGGGGCATCAATCACCCCCGCCGTGCCGGCGAGGCCGCATCGGTGCTCCGACAGGTCACGCTGCCGGGGCGGACTTGGGGCGAGCCACGACCATGGTGTGCCAACCGAGCCTTCGCTCCAGCCACGAGAACCACGACGTGGGGAGCCATCGGAAGTACCACACCCACTGGTACTCGTACTTGACGTACTTGTCGATGCGATAGGGAAAGATGTGGTCCTTCCAGATCCGGACCACGTCGTAGTCACGCATCGCGTATCGCACGCCGCGGGCCGAGTAGAAGAAGCTGACGGGGCTCCCAGTCTGCGCCTCCGAGTACTTGCTCACGAGCTCGTCCGAGCGCCAGATCGCGCCCCTGCCGTAGACCAGGATGATCCAGAGCACCTTCCAAGACCACTTCGAGTACAGCATCACCCTGAGCTCGGTCTCGGGCTTGCAGTACGCCTGCAGCTGCTGGAAGACGCGCTCGGGGTGCGGTGTGTGGTGGATCACTCCAAACGAGTAGATGAGGTCGTATTTCTCGACCGGTACGAAATCGCTCAGGTGCTCCGCGTCGCCGAGATAGAACTCAGCCTTCAGCCCAAAAACTTCGAACCGCCTGCGGGCAAGCTCCATGCTCTCCTCGGACAGGTCGACCAGGGTCACGTCGGCGCCGGCCCGCGCGAAGTTGATCGAGTCTGTGCCGATGCCGCAGCCGATCTCCAGCACCTTCTTGCCACGCCACCGCTCGAATTCCGCGAACTTGGGGATATGCGGCTCGACGAAGTACTTGCGCGCCTCGACCTCGTCGAAGTATTCGCGCGTGCCGACGGGGTTCGTCGAGTGGCGGATGTTGCACGGCCGGCGGTTCCAGTAGGCGCGGACCTGCTCGATTACGGACGAGCTGTCAGCAGCCGCCGCCATGCCGCTCAGGCCCGCGTCCGGGCCGGGTCGCTCCACATGCCGGCCAGCGCTCCGGACAGGCGCTGGTTGTCCTCTCCCAGCCCAAGCCCGATGTAATTGGGCCACGCGCCGGCCTGCTTGCGGAGAAGCCGCCAGGCATCGATGATCGTCGTCGACTTCGGGATCGAGGCCACATCCAGCGCCGCGTACTCCTTGTCAGGGTTCGTGATGACGACCACGTCGCTGCCCTGGATCGCCTCTTCAGGCGTCGCCGCGTACCTGATTTTGTCGCCCAGCACGCGGCGGACGGATTCGGCCGCCATCGCGTCGTGCACGACGACCTTCACGCCCGACTCGGCCAGGCGCTTCGCCAGCAGGAAGCCGGGTGCCTCGTCGATCACGTTGCTGTCCGGCTTGTAGGAGAGGCCGAGGATGGCGACGGTGCCGCCCTGTGGCACGAGCTCCTTCACGCGGTCGGCCAGCCTCACGTTGCTCGCCGAGTTGTAGGCGTGCACCGCCTCGGAGAGGGCTCCCGACTGGCCCAGCTGGCCGGCGAGGTACGCGAGCGCCTGGTTGTCGCGCGGGAAGCACGGGCCGCCGTAGGCGACCGCACCCTTCAGGTACCGGCTGCCGATCCGGGTGTCGAGCCCCAGCGCGCCCGTGACGATGTCCACGTCGCCGCCGGGCAGCTGCTCGCTGATGCTGGCGACCATGTTCGCGAAGGAGATTCTCATCGTGACGTAGGCATTGACCGAGATCTTCGTGAGCTCCGAGTTCACGAGGTTCATGCGGGCGATCTTCGGAGTGTTGTCGCAAACGTCGAGATAGAGCTCGGCCAGCTGCTTGCCGGCCCGCTCGTCCTGCTCGCCGATCAGGAGGAACTCGGGGTTCAGGAAGTCCTTGATCACCTGCCCGAGGGCGATGAACTCGGGGCTGTAGCACACGCCGAAGTCCTTGCCGCTCTGCTTGCCCGATTCGCGCTCGAGCACGGGAACCATCCCGAACTCCGTCGAACCGGGGAGGACCGTGCTGGTGAGCACCACGAGGTGGTAGCCCTGCTTGGCCTTCAACCCGCGCCCGATCTCCCGGGCCGCCTCGATCACGTAGTCGATCGAGAAGCCGCCCTCGGCGGTGCTGGGGGTGGGCACGACGATTAGCGTCACGTCGGACGCCACAACGGCTTCGGCCACGTCCTGCGTCGCCCGCAGCCGGGCTCCCGCGCCTGCCACCATCTCCGCGAGCTGCGGCTCGAGCACCGGCGCCCGGTGCTGGTTCACCATCTCCACCGTCTTGGCCGACACATCCGCGCCGATCACCTCGAACCCCTTGTGGGCGAAGCAGGCGGCGATGCAGGCCCCGAGCTTGCCGAGGCCGATCACCGAGACCCTCGGCCTGGCCGCCATCAGCGGCTCCCCCGGCGGCCCGTCGCCGCGGTCGGCTCAGGCTCCGAGCTGCTCTCGCCGCGCTCGGTGAGCATGCGGCCGAAGTAGCCGCGCACCTTGTCCGGGTCCTTGGTCGCGAAATACCAGTCGATCGTCTTGTGCAGCCCCTCGAAGAAGGTCAGGCTCGGGCTCCAGCCCATCAGGTCCTTCGCGAGCTGGTTGCTGGCGACCCTGTTCAGGGGCCCGGTGGGCATGTGGGTGAGGAACTTGATGTCCGCCTTCTTGCCGGTGTAGCGAAGCACCTCGTGGACCGCGTCGATGACGCGGGTGCGCTCCATCGTCCCGAGGTTGATCGCGGTGCCATCGACGATGTCGCTCTCCGCGGCCGCCACCATGCCGTCGGCGATGTCTCCCACGTAGGTCCAGTTGCGAATCTGGTTTCCATCGCCCCACACCTCGAACGGGTTCTGGTCGATGAAGGCTCGGGCGATCATCGCGATCACGGCGTGATTCTCCACCCCGCGCTCGCCGTAGACCGTGAAGAAGCGGCACGACACCGACTTCAGGCCGACCTGCTTGTGGTACGCCTTGAGCGACAGCTCGCACATGAGCTTGGCCCAGCCGTACAGGTGGTCCGAGTCGTAGGGCGGCCCGACCATGTCCTCGGTCAGGTAGAGCTCCTTGGAGAGGTCCTGCTGGATGTAGTTGGGATACACACAGCCGGAGGAGGCGAACACGAACTTGTCGACCTTCTGGTCGATCGCCGCCTGGATCAGCAGGCCGTCCATGACGAGGTTCCGGCCGCACTCGGCGTCGTGCATCTCGACGTATCCCCGACCGCCGTGGATCGCCGCGAGGTGGAAGATGACGTCGATGTCCTCGCAGGCGGCGTTCGCCTCGCCCGCGGCGAGGAGGTCCGCCCGGCGAACCTCGACCACACCGCTGTCCATGTGCGAGCGGAGGTTCTCGAGCGTGCCGCTCGTCAGGTCGTCGACAACGCGGATCTTCTTCGCGCCGCGCTCGACAAGCTTGTCGATCACGTGCGAGCCGATGAACGACGCGCCGCCGGTCACCAGCACGCTGCGATTGCTCCAGTCGCGGCTGTGTTTGTTCGTGTGCTTGGATTCCAAATTCAGGCTCTCCCCGCGGACACGCTGTCCGCATTGATTCTTATCACAGCGAGCGCGAGGGCGGCCACGCACGCAAGCTCGCTCATCTTCGCATTCCACATCGATTCCACGGCGCGGGCCAGAGGGACGAGCCGCACCGTGGTCGGCGCCAGGTCCAGCTGCACCGGGTCCGATACGCGCTTCGCGCCGCGGGCCAGGAAAACGTGCTCCGTACCGCATCCGCGATTGCCGTCGACCACGTAGCGGCCGAGATCGGTCCATTCGGAGGCCTCGTAGCCGGCCTCTTCGCGAAGCTCGCGGCGGGCGGCGTCGGCCGGCGCCTCGCGACCGTCAATGAATCCGGACGGCAGGCCCAGCGTCACGCCGCGCGACCCGTGCCGGTAGTGCTCGACGGTCACGACGTTCCCGTCATCGGTGAGCGCGGTCACCACCACGAAGTCCCTGAGCCGGATCGTGTAGAAGTCGTCTACGCGGCGCCCGTCCGGCAGCTTGATATGCTCCTCAAGCACCTCGAGCCATGGTTCGCGGAGCAACAGGCTTGTCGCTGATTCGACCGTCCACTCCTTGCCGCTCACCTGCACGCCGACTCCGGCGCATGGAATCCTGATAGCGTCAATGTCCGGCAAATCATACTGGGGGCACCCTCGGCTGGGCAACAGGGAGGCCGCGTTCGATCGCGGACCCCGGTGATCCCCTGATACCGTATGGCTGTCATTTTGAACGCGACCTCGAGGGTCGGCGTGGTCGGCCTCGGCACAATCGGAGCGCAGGAGCTCGCCCTGTGGCAGCGCTCGGGCCACGAGACGGTGGGCTACGACATCGCGGAGTCGCGTGTCACCGCGCTGAGCGGTGCCGCGCACGCAAGGTCGGGACCGGCGCCGCGCCTGACGACCCGGGTCACGGATCTGAACGACGCGGACGTGCTCGTCGTGTGCCTGCCGAATCTCGCGCCCAACGGCGAGAACAGCATGGCGGCGTTCGACACCTTTGTCGAGGACGCCAAGCTGCTCAGGGCGGTGGATCGGCTGGTCATCCTGGCCAGCACCCTTCCGATCGGTTTCACGCGCGAGCTCGCGACCCGGCTGGGGCCCTACGGCCGCCTGGTCGCGCACGCGCCCGAGCGCTTCGACCCAGGGCGCGGCACCGAGCTGGGTGAGATCCCCCGCGTGGTCGGCGCGCTCAGCCAGGAGGCGCTGGACCTGACCGTGGAGCTCTACCGGCGGGCTGGAGTGACCACCCACGCGGTCGACCCCGTCGAGGTGGCGGAGGCCTCGAAGCTGCTCGAGAACTCGTTCCGGCTGGTGAACATCGCCTTCATCAACGAGTTCGCCGAGCTGTGCCGTCGCCTGGGCATCACCGCCTCCGACGTCATCGACGCCGCCGCGACCAAGCCGTTCGCCTTCATGGCGCACCAACCCGGCGTCGGCGCGGGCGGCACATGCATCCCGACCATGCCGCGCTACCTGCTCGACGCCGCGCGGCGGAGCGGCCTCCAGATGCCGATCCTGCAGGACGCGGTGACCGGCAACGAGCACCTCACCGAACGCGTCGCCGATCATCTGCGCGAGCTGCTCTCCGCGGGCGGCGTCACACGGGGCCGTGTGCTCGTGGTGGGCGCGTCCTACAAGCCCAACTACCCTGACCCCCGTGGATCCGCGGCGCTCGCCTTCTCGCGCGGCCTGTCCAAGCATCACAGCGTCGTCGTCTACGACCCGATCGTCGACGCGACACGATTTCCGGATGAGCTCGAGCTCGTGCGCGAAGTTCCCACCACGCAATTCGACGCGGTGGTCATCGCGCTCAAGCACCGCGATACGGACATCGACGCCCTCCGCCGCCTGAGCCCGATCCTCATCGACCTGGTGCGCGGCGCCGTCGAGGTGACCGAGTCGCTGTCGACGCGCAAGTAAGCAGGGGCGTCCGCGACTTGCGGATCTGGGTGGTCAACCACTACGCCGATCCCCCCGACGGCCTCGCCACGCGAAGCTTCGACATCGGGCGGCGCTGGGTCGAGCAGGGCCACCCCACGACCATCTTCGCGTGCGCGTTCAGCCACTACCACCTGCGCCCAGCGCGGCGACTTGGATGGCGGCTGTGGCGCGACGAGGACATCGAGGGCGTGCGCTACGTCTGGATCGCCGGCCCGGCCTATAAGGGCAACGACGCGCGCAGGGTCCTGAACATGCTCACGTTCAGCGCCCTCGCGCTCGTCGCCGGCACGCTCCGGCGCGAGCGGCCGCGGATCGTGGTCGGTGTGTCGGTCCACCCCCTGGCCGCGCTCAGCGGGTACTTCCTCTCGCGCATCAAGCGCGCCCGATTCTTCTTCGAGGTCACCGACCTGTGGCCCGAGACGCTCATCGATTTCGGTCGCCTGAGCCCACAGGGTCGAACCGCCCGGGCAATGCGGCGGCTCGAGCGCTTCCTCTTCCGCCACGCCGAGCGCATCGTCATGCTGTGGCGCCACACCGACGCGTACGTCGAATCGCAGGGCGTCTCGGCCTCCAAGATCCTGTGGGCGCCGCACGGTGTCGAGCTCGCGCGCTACGACGAGCTCGAGCCGTACGAGGGCGGCCGCGCCACGCCGTTTCGCGTCATGTTCCTCGGCGGCTTCGTCGCGTCCAACTCGATCGACACCATCCTGGAAGCCG
Organism: Candidatus Dormiibacterota bacterium; assembly: GCA_036491815.1. GTDB lineage: Bacteria > Chloroflexota > Dormibacteria > Dormibacterales > Dormibacteraceae > DASXBE01. The sequence goes on from DASXBE010000017.1 coordinate 11,378, forward strand.
CGTCGGTGCTCCAGCAGAGAGGCCGCGACGGCGTCAAGTTCCTCTTCATCGGGTCAGGCCAGGAGCGCGAGGCTCTGATCAAGCGCGCAGGGGACCTCGGCCTTCTCAACGTCGACTTCCGGCCGGCGGTGCCCAAACGCGACGTCGGCAAGGTCATGGGTGAGGCGGACGCCTTCATCTACGGGCTGCGGGACCTGCCGCTCTACCGTTTCGGGATCAGCCTGAACAAGCTGACGGACTACCTCGCGGCCGGCCGGCCCATCGTCTTTTTCGGGAAGTCGACGTATGACCCGGTCCGCGACGCGGAGGCGGGTTTCAGCGTGCCGCCGAATGACCCCGAGATCCTGGCCGACGCCATCGACCGCCTGGTCGCCCTTACACCAGAGGAAAGGATGGAGATGGGAGAGCGCGGTCGCCGGTACCTGCTCGAACACCACAACATCCCGGCGCTCGCGACGCGGCTGCTCGAGGTGTTCGAGAAGGACCCCGTCTCGAGATGAGGAGCCTGCGCTGAAGCGCTTCAACTACGCCACCACATTCCTCGCCGAGGGCGTGGTCATCGGGAGCTACCTCCTCGCGTTCAAGCTGGTCGCCACCTTCACGGGCACGGAGGGCTTCGGCGAGTACTCGCTGTCGCGGCGGACGCTTTCGCTGCTCATCCCCCTGGTGGTGCTGGGCGCGGACCTGGGCATCGCACGGTACGTCTCGTACGCGGAGACGGAGGGGTCGGGCAAGTCGCCTGGGTACGCAGCCGCGTCGCTGACCATGCTCGGCGCGGGTGTAGCGGCGTTGAGCATCGTGCTGCTGGTCGCCGCGCCGCTGTGGGCGAAGCTCTTCTACGGATCCGCGAGCTACAGCGGCCTGGTGCTGGTCCTTCCAGTCCTGCTGGCAGGCTCGGGACTCCATTCGATCGCTTTCGGATACCTCCGCGGTCTCAACCGGGTGCAGCTGGCGAACACGCTCCTCGCAGTCAACATGGGACTCCTGCCGCTGGCGGCGATCCTTTTGGTCCACGGGTCGGTGCAGTGGGCGCTCATGGCGATGGGTCTCGGATGGGTCGTCACCTCCGGACTCGTCCTGGCCAGGCTGCCGATCCACCTCGCGGCGATCGGCGAACGGCTGCGCGAGATGACCCGCTTCGGCATTCCGCGAGTCCCTGGCGATTTCGTGTCGCTGCTCCTTTTCGCCATGCCCGGCATCCTCGTGGCTCAGGCCGCGGACATCCGGGTCGCCGGGATCGTGGCCTTCGGCGTGGCGGCGGTGAGCATGATCGGCTCGAGCCTCACGCCGGTGAGCTTCCTGCTCCTCCCGGCCGCAGCTCGCCTGCTCGCCGCGGGCAAGGTGAGGCAGCTCCGCTCGGAGGTGATCGAGGTGACCGCGATCACGCTGGCGGGAACGCTCGTCGTGGTCGTGCTGCTGGAGGTCTTCGCGGCGCCCATCGTCAGCCTCTACCTGGGCCCCAGCTTCAGCCCAGGTGTCGACGTCCTGCGGCTGACGCTCATCGGCGCTCTGCCATGGGCCGCGTACATCACGCTCCGCAGCGTCATCGACGCGCATCACGTGCGCCCGATCAACGCCCGCAACCTGCTGATCTCCTTTCTCTGCGCGCTGGCGCTCGGGCTTGTCCTGCGCAGGGTCGCGGACCCGACCATCGCCGCGGTGCTGGCCTTTGTGCTCGGGCTCTGGATCCTCGCCGCGCTCACCCTGGTCGAGGTCAACCGGATCGCCAACGTCCTGGGCCATCCCGCGGACCGCAGCCCCATCGGCCTCGCGCGCCTCGCCATGCTGGCCGCGCTCCCGGTCGCAATCGTCGTGAGCTCCCCACAGCGCCCCGTGGTCGCCCTGCTGATCTCCCTCAGCTACGTCGTGATGGCGCTGGCCTCCCTCCGGTTGAGCCGGTCGAACCTCTTGATGCTCGCGTACATCGCCGGCGTCGCCGTGTGGATGACGGTCTCGTGGCTGCGCTCGACCTACCTCCTGCACCTGGATGCCGCCCAGCTCAGCTACGGCACGTCGAAGTTCGAATACTTCGTGTTCATCGTCCTTCCGCTCGCCGCGGCGGTCGCGATCATCGTCAAGCGCGTCGAGGACACGTGGCCGATCGCGGGCGCGCAGGTCGCCATCGGCGGGGTGATCGCTCTGATCACGGTCGCTCTGGTGGGCGCCAAGATCCTCGGCGCCGACCGCTACGCGTGGCAGGGCGACCTGATCGCTCTCGGCACGCTGATCGCGGTGCAGCCGTGGCTGGTCAAGAACGTATGGGCGGAGGGCGCGATCGGGGTGCTTGGAGTCGGCGGCATCATGTTCGCCGGCGCGCGGCAGTCGCTCGTCGCCTTCGCCGTGGCCCTGCTCCTGTCGGCGGCCTACTGGTCGGTGTCGCGCTACATCCGCGCCGGGCGAGCGCAGGACGCGGGCGCGCCGGACCCATCTGCGGAGCGGGCCGATTCAGCGCCGACAGCGCAGACAGTCGCTCCAGCCGGCTCGCGCTCCTGGCGCACGGCGGTGGCGAGCCGTTACGTCGTCCTGCCGCTGGCGCTGCTCATCCTCACGGTCGGAGCGATCGCGTTCACCTACAACCGCAGCCCGAACACTTACTGCAACTGCATCACCGACCGCCTGATCAGCCTCGAACAGGGCGCCGGCGACCGCGACAAGATGATCTACCACGCGTTCGGCCTGCTCGGCCAGGACCCTATCCTCGGGACCGGCCTGGGCTCGTTCGCCGGCTCGGTCCAGATGTCGTTGAGCCCGGGTAACTTCTACCAGTACCCGCACAACGTGCCGCTGGAGGTCGCGTCGGAGACGGGGCTGATCGGGCTCCTCCTCATCTTCGCCCCGCTCATCGCCGGCTGGCTCTTCTTGCTGCGCGACGGAATCCGCCGCGGCTCGCCGGCGGTGGCCGGCCTGATGATGATCGTGACGGTCTTCTTCACCGTCGCGAATCTCAGCGGCGACATCCCGAGCGATCGCGGCCTGTGGGTGTTCGGGATCCTGGCGTTCAAGCTTGGCATCGACGCGTCCGGTCTCCGGGTCGCGTCTCCGAGCAGGGCGCCGGCGCCCATCCGGACGGCGCCCGTCTCCGAGGCCCGCTCCCGGCTTGGGCGCCTATTTGCGACACTCTTACGAGCCGATGAGCCGTACCACTGACCCCAAGCACCTCCGCACCGAGCAGGAACGGATGGTTGGCCCGGAGATCGAGAAGATCTTCAACGCGAGCGAGGACCCTGTCGAGATCCGACTGGAGAACTTCCCCAAGTACGTCCGCCGCCAGCACCTGACGAGGCTCCTGGTCTTCTACGAGGTGTTCAAGCGGGTCATGGGCGTCAAGGGCTCGATCGTCGAGTGCGGCGTGAATCGCGGCTACGGGCTGATGGCGTGGGCCAAGCTCAGCGCCGTGCTCGAACCCGCGAACTTGACAAGGCGCATCTACGGCTTCGACACCTTCGCCGGGTTTCCCTCCGTTGCCGACAAGGACCAGGCCGGGCCGGGCTACAAGTCCGCGGAAAAGGGCGCTTTGCGTGCCGACTCGTATAACGAGCTGTTGAGCTTGATCGACCTCTACGACAAGGACCGGTTCCTCGGCCACATCCCCAAGGTGGAGCTGGTCAAGGGCGATGCGACGCAGACCATCCCCAAGTTCGTGGCCGATCATCCGCACCTGGTGGTGAGCTTGCTCTACCTCGACTTCGACCTCTACGAGCCGACCAGGGCCGCCCTCGAAGCATTCGTCCCGCGCATGCCGAGGGGCGCCATCGTGGCGTTCGACGAGCTCGACAATCCGGTGTGGCCAGGCGAAACCCTCGCGGCCCTCGACACGTTGGGACTCGGGAAGCTGCAGCTGGAGAGAATGGACTTCGACCCGTACGTGGCGTTCGCGAGGATCCCGTGAGCCTCGCCACGCGGACCTCTGATGCCGAGGTGCAGGCGCTCGCGCGCCGGCTGCGGTCGCACTCGCTGCGCATGATCAGCCAGGCGAGGACATCTCATATCGGTTCGTGCCTTTCGGTCGCCGACATCCTGGCCGTCCTGTACGGCCGGGTCATGAAGGTCGATCCGAAGCGGCCGGCGTGGCCGGAGCGGGACCGGCTGATCATGTCGAAGGGCCACGCCGCCGCCATCACGTATGCGGCGGTGGCCGAGGCGGGCTTCATGCCGAAGGAGCGTCTGGGAGAGTACGCAAGCAATGGCGGCCAGCTCTACGGCCACGTCACGCACGCCGGCGTCCCCGGCATCGAGTTCTCGAGCGGCTCCCTGGGCCATGGGCTCCCGGTCGGCGCCGGGATGGCTCTCACCGGCAAGCGCGCCGGCGCGCCGTGGCGTGTGTTCGTGGTCATGAGCGACGGCGAATGCGATGAGGGCTCCAATTGGGAGGCCATCCTGTTCGCCGGCCATCACCAGCTCGGCAACCTCACCGCGGTGATCGACTACAACAAGATCCAGAGCCTCGACCTCGTCGAAAGGACGCTGCGCCTGGAGCCCCTGGGCGACAAGTTCCGTGCCTTCGGCTGGTCGGTGCGCGAGGTCGATGGACACGATGTCGGCGAGCTGAGCTCCGCTCTCGAATCGGTGCCCCTTGAAGCGGGCAAGCCCAACGCCATCATCGCCCACACCGTCAAAGGCAAGGGCGTGAGCTGGATGGAAGGCAAGGTGATCTGGCACTACAAGCCTCCCTCGGCGGAAGAGCTCGTGACGGCGCTGGCCGAGGTGGAGGCGAGCGCTTGAGGACCGCCTTCATCGAAGCCCTGAACGAGCTCGCGGACGAGGACGAGCGCGTGTGCCTGATCGTGGGCGACCTCGGCTACTCGGTGATCGAGGCCTTCGCCCAGAAGCACCCGAACCAGTTCGTCAACGCCGGCGTGTCGGAGCAGAACATGATCGGCCTCGCGGTCGGGATGGCCCTCAGCGGCAAGGTCGTCTTCACGTACTCGATCGGGAACTTCGCCACGCTCCGCTGCCTGGAGCAGATCCGCAATGACGTCTGCTATCACCGTGCGAACGTCAAGGTGGTCGCGGTCGGTGGGGGGCTCGCCTACGGGAATCTTGGCGTCACACACCACGCTTCAGAGGACGTCGCGATCATGCGTGCCCTGCCCAACATGACGGTGGTGGCGCCGGGCGACCCGGTCGAAGCCCGTCTCGCGACCAGGGCGGTGGTCGAGCACGATGGCCCCTTCTACCTACGCCTCGGCAAAGCAGGCGAGCCTGTCGTGCACGCAAGCGTGCCCGACTTTGCGCTGGGCCGAGCCCTCATGCTGCGCGACGGCACCGGCGTGACCCTGATCGCGTCCGGCGGAATGCTCGCCACCGCGAGCAAGGTGGCGACCGACCTCGCCGCCCAGGACATCAGCGTGCGGCTGCTCAGCATGCACACCGTGAAGCCCATCGACCGGGACGCCGTCACTCGTGCGGCCACCGAGACCCGATACATCTTCACGCTCGAAGAGCACAGCATCGAAGGCGGGCTCGGTGGCGCCGTCGCGGAGGTCGTGGCCGAGCTGGACCCGGGGCACGCGCCGCTCAAGCGGATCGGCCTGCGGCCTGAGTTCAACAAGACGGTGGGCGACCAGGCTTATCTGAAGGCGCTGCACGGTCTCGACGAAGCGTCCGTCATGAAAACGATCCACCAGACCATCACAAGGAGCTACGACCGTGTCAGTTAGGTTCTGGGAGCCGGGCAAAGAATTTCAAAGCGTGGAAGTCGAGATGATGGCCACGATTCGCGACGTGCTCGCCAAGGGCGATCTCATCATGCGACAGCAGATGCTCGACTTCGAGCGCAACCTGGCGGACTTCGTCGGGACGGCAGATGCAGTCGGCGTCAGCAACTGCACCGACGGTCTGCGGCTGGTGCTCGAAGCGGTCGGGATCGGGCCCGGCGACGAGGTGATCACCGTGTCGCACACCTTCATGGCGACGATGACCGTGATCCACCAGGTGGGCGCGACCCCGGTGCTGGTCGACGTGGGCGACGACCACAACATGAACGTCGATCTCGTCGAGCGGGCCATCACTCCGCGGACCAAGGCGATCATGCCGGTCTATCTCAACGGCCGGCTCGTCCAGATGGACCGCCTGATGGAGATCGCGCGCGCGCACAACCTGATCGTCATCGAAGACACGGCGCAGGCTCTCGGCGGCGCGTACATGGGCGTGCGCGGCGGCGCATGGGGTCTCGCCGGGGCCTTCAGCTTCTATCCCGCGAAGCTGCTGGGCGCCTACGGCGACGCCGGCGCGGTCGTGACGAGCGACCCGGACCTCGCCTCCCGGCTGCGCGAGCTGCGCGACCACGGGCGCATCTCGAAAACCGGCTTCTCGGGCTGGGGCTGGAACTGCCGCCTCGACAACCTCCAGGCGGCCGTGCTGGACCTCAAGCTGAAGAAGGTGCCCGAGTGGATCAACCAGCGGCGCCGCCTGGCCGCGATCTACGACGAGGAGCTCGCCGACCTCGGGGCGGTCAAGCGTCCGCCTGGACCGGACGGCGGCCCTTACTTCGACATCTACCAGAACTACGTGATCGAGGCCGACCGCCGCGACGAGCTGGCGAGCCATCTCGCCCAAAAGGGCATCGAGACCCTCGTCTCGCCGGGCCCTGTGCCCAACCACAAGCAGCCGGTCGGGCTCGACCACTTCAGCCTACCGAGGACCGAGGAGCTCTGCGCGCGCGTGTTGTCCCTCCCGCTCAACAACAGCCTCGGCGAGGAGCAGGTCCTCGAGGTGGCGGCCGCCGTCAAGGGTTTCTACAGCTGAGCCGATCTCGGGCCGCCAAGCGCGCTTTCGACATCGCGGTGGCATCCTGCGGACTGGTCATCACCTCACCTGCGATCTTCGCCATCTGGGCGCGAATCAAGCTCGACCGCGACGGTCCGGCGCTGTACGCGGGGCGCCGCGTCGGCCTTGGAGGCCGCGAGTTCCGCATGTACAAGTTCCGCACGATGGTCACGAACGCGGACAGGATCGGCGGCCCCAACACGCCCGACGACGACCCCCGCCTGACCAGGATCGGCCGCTTCCTCCGCCGCTACAAGCTGGATGAGCTGCCGCAGCTGTTCAACGTGGTCAAGGGCGACATGAGCTTTGTCGGCCCGCGGCCGCAGGTGCCCGGGGAGGTCGCCGGCTACACGCCGGAGGAGCGTCGGCTGCTGGACGTGCGGCCCGGGATCACCGACTGGTCTTCGCTGCGCTTCCACAACGAGGGCGAGATCCTGGCGGGGCATGACGACCCCGACCGGGCGTACCGGGAGCTGATCCGGCCCGAGAAGATGCGGCTCGGCCTCGAGTACGTGAAGCGCGGGACCATGCGGGACGACATCAGGATCCTGGTCGACACGGCCCTGCTCCCCTTCCGCAAGTGACGGGCGACTACAGCGCGGTCACCGAGACATGGGGCCTGCCGGCATCGCCGGAGCAGCTCGCCATGCAGTACTTCCGATATCGCATGGCCGCCGAGCTCGCGCCGGGCGGCTCGGTCCTCGAGGTCGGTTGTGGCAGCGGAATGGGCCTGCCGTACCTGCAGTCCAAATCGCGCCTCGCGGTCGGCGGCGACTACACGCTGGCCTTGCTGAAGGAAGCTCGAAGCCACCTCCCCGATGCGCCGCTGGTCCGGCTGGACGCCCAGCACCTGCCCTTTCGCGATGGGGCGTTCGACGCCGTGCTGATGCTCGAGATGATCTATTACGTGGCCGACCAGGCCGCGGCGTTCGCCGAGTGCCACCGCGTGCTGCGGCCCGGGGGAACCCTGATGGTCTGCGTGCCCAACCGCGACCGGCGGGACTTCAACCCGAGCCCCTTCAGCACGCGATATCCCAACGCCGCCGAGCTGGCCGCCCTCTTTGCCGCGGGCGGCTTCGACGCACACGTCTATGGTGCATTCGCGGTCGAAGCCACCTCGACGCGGGACCGTGTGCTCGGTCCGATTCGCCACCTGGCCGTCCGTTACAGTTTGATTCCCGGCTCGATGCGAGCCAAGTCGATGATCAAGCGAGTCCTCTACGGCAAGCTGCCCGTGCTCGGCGCCGTCCACGAGGGCATGGCGCAGATCGACGGAACCGTCGCGCTCGAACCATTGTCGGGTTCCGACGCGAGACACAAGAATCTCTACGGGGTGGGCGTGTGTCGCTGAACAAGCTGGCGCCTGACCAGAGGCTGCCGCCCCTGGCGGCTGACGCGGTGCTGCTGATCTGCGTGAACTACCGCAAGCCGGCCGAAACCGGTCACTTCGTGTCGACCGCGCTCGAGCAGACCCTCTACCCCTCGCTCCAGGTCGTCGTGGTCGACAACAGCCCCCCATCCGACGGCGCGACATTGCCCACAAGGGAGGATCCGCACTACAAAGCGATCACGACGGGGAAGAACCTCGGCTATTTCGGCGGCGCGGCCCTGGCCCTGGCGGACTACCTGAGGTCGCGCCCTCTGCCGGAATGGGTCATCGTCTCGAACCCGGACGTGTACTTTCCGGACACCGCGGTCCTGGAGCGCCTGTGCCAGTCGCACAAGGGCCACGAGCCCGCGGTGATCGCGCCATCGATTCGCACCGTCAACACGGCGGTCGAGCAGAACCCCTACATGCGGGTCCGGCCGAGCCGGCTGCGCATGAAGGCCTATCGCTGGCTCTTCAGCTCATATCCCGTCGACGTCGTGTACGAGGGGCTCAGCTGGGTCAAGCACCGCGCGCTCGAGCGGGTTTCGAAGGCCCGTCCGTCTGCGGCGACGGTCGCGCAGGCGGAGAAGATCTACGCGCCGCATGGCTCGTTCATCGCCCTCCATCGGAGCTACTTCGAGAGTGGCGGCACCCTCGAGTATGGTGTCTTCCTCTACGGCGAGGAGATCTTCATCGCCGAGACCGCGCGCAGGCTTGGGTTGACAGTCCTGTATGAGCCGGCCATCTCGATGGAGCACACGGAGCGCAGCACCGCAGCGGGCCTGTGGAACCGCGATACGTCTCGCTACCGCCGGCAGGCGTCGCGGTACCTGGCCGACCACTTCTTCAAGTGAGGGGCCGGCCTTGAGCTGGCTGACGGCGGTCGTCTTCCTTCTGATACCGGCGATCGCGGTGGTGGCGCGGAGGTCTGCGGGCAGCTGGCTGGCGCCGTCTGCTTTCTTCGCGGCCTTCTGGACCGTCTTCGGAGGCCTGCCCCTCGTCGCTGGGCCGGTCCAGGTCGCTCCCACAGGAATGCTGTTCATCGCCGGGTCCTGTGCGGCGGTCCTGCTCGGTGCCTGGCTGGCGCAGAAGCGGGCTCGTATCGCTTTGACGAGCCGCGATGTCCAGGAGCCGCCCCTGCTCGGCTGGCTCATCGCCGCATGCACCGTGATGGGGCTCATCGTGGTGGTCGTGATCGTGGCGAGCATCAACGTCGGAGGCGGCTCGCAAGGAGGGCTGGTCGGACTCATCCATCAGCTCGCCGTCGCGCGCAACGCCGGCACCTGGCAAGAGCCCGCCGTCGCTCGAATCCTCACCGCGGCGACCTACCTCGGCCCGATGTTGAGCGGGATCATGATCGGCCTTCGCAGCGCTGCCACGGGCGCGCGCGGGACGAACTACAGGCGCTGGATCTCGCTCGTGGTGCTCGTGCCGTCGCTCCTGATCACCGCGATCCTGACCACCAGGTCCTCGCTCCTGATCCCGCTTGCCCTGGGCGCAGGCGCGTACCTGGCGACCGCCGTCGCCACCCGTTCAGTGCCGCCGCTGACCCTGCAGCGGGTCGCTTTGCTGGTGGCCCTGCTGCTGGTCCTCGGAGCGAGCTTCATCCTGGTCCAGATGGCCAGGTACGCGGGATGGTCGAGCGGCCAGCCGCTCGCCGTCGCCCAGCTCGTGTGGCTCGACACCTTCCCCTACGCCGGGGTCTTCTCCGCCTGGTTCCAGGCCCACGCGGTCACGGCGAGCCTTCACCCCACCCTGGGCCAGTACACGTTCGCGGGCTTCTTCGACCTGCTCCACATACACTCGCGTGTCGCGGGCCTCTACACGGACCAGGTGGTGATCAACGGGTCGAACTACAACATCTACACAGTGTTCCGCGGGCTGATCGAGGACTTCACGATTCCCGGGGCGCTGCTGTTCCTCGCCGTGGTGGGGTTTGGTGCGCAGGTCGCGTACAGGCGAGCCCAGTCGGGCGGCCTGTTGTTCATCGGCCTGCTGGCCGCCTTCTACGCCTTCACGGTGTGGAGCTTCGTGGTGAACATATTCATCTACAACTCGATCGTCCTTGCCTTCGCCGTGCTCATCGGATACCTCGCGCTCGCGACCAGGCCCTCGTTCATCAGGGCCGCGGCGCGCCTTGGCCGAAGCCCCGCCACCTGATCCGTCAGGTCACCGCGACGCTGGTGCTCGCGGTGGCGTCGTAGGCGGCGGAGCTCTTGGAGTCACGGACCCAGACCCCGAAGTAGACGGTGCCAGGCAGCGCGCCGCGACTGTTCCATTGATAGGTCGTGGCTGAGCCATAGGCCTGGACGAGGCGCCACGTGCTCTGAGAAGCGGCGCGAATCCAGAACTCGTACATCGGCGCGTTCGTGCAGCCGCTGGAAGCGCCCGTGATGGTGACGATCGCGCCCGAGGAGCGGGGCACGCTCACCGGCGCCACCGACACCGACGCGGAAGCGCACGAGGGAGCGATGACGTATGGGAGGCTGGCTGTCGTGTCATAGGCAGCCGGACTCGTGGCGTCGCGCGCCCAGACACCGAGCTGCTCGGTGCCGCCCAGCGCGCCCGCGCTGTTCCAGACATATGTGGCGCTCGCGGAGTAGCCCTGCACCAGCTTCCAGGCCGTGGATCCGGCGAACCGCATCCAGAACTCGTAGCGGGCATTGGGACAGCCCAGCGCGCTGGCGCTGATGGTCACGGCGGCGCCGGCGCGGGACGGAGACGGTGGCGAGGCGGCCGCGGTGACCGACGTGCAGGTCGGAATGACCACCGAGAACGGCAGGCTCGCGCTGGTGTCATAGCCGCCACCCAGCGGGCTCGCGTAGACCCCAGGGCCGTTGGCGTCGCGGACCCAAACCCCGAACTGCTCGGTGCCGGCGGCCGCACCGGTGCTGTTCCAGGTGAGCGTTGGGCTCGTCGAGTAGGGCTGGACGACCTTCCAGGCGGTCGCGCCCTTCGGCAGCATCCAGAACTCGTACAGCGGGTTGGAGCATGTCGCCGAGGTTGCCGTGAGATGCACCTGCACACCGGCGGCCTGTGGCGAAGCCGGCGTCGCGGCCAGTCCCGCAGCGGTGCAGGCTGCGAAATGGGCCGAGAGCGCGGCCCACAGCTCGGGGGCGCCGCCACCGTAGTTGAGGTTCCAGATCCCCACGCCACGCAGTCCGTGGGCCGCCACCAGGTCGTACTTCAAGCTGAGCGAGGTTGCGTCGTCCCAGTAGAGCTCCCTGGTGCAGTTGAGCGTGGTGTTGAACCACGTGTCCCATCGCTCGAGCCCAGACGAGTTCGCCTCGCGATGGATGGCATAGCTCCCGGGCTTCACCTCGGGGGCGGTGGCCTCGCCCGCCGCATCGAGGTATGAGTCAGCCACCACGTCCGAGGTCGGGTACTGATTGGGACCCACCGCGCCCACACATGCCTTGCGGCCGTAGTAAGGCACCCCCAGGATGAGCTTGCTCGCGGCCACCTTGCCGAGGTACTGGGCCGCCACGTTGGCGTCGTTGTAGCGATACGCGCTCAGAGGGGAGGTCGGGCCGAGGCAGAGCCGCGAGCAGCTCACGGGCGCGTACGAGTAATTGGAATATTCGAGGTCATACGCCATGACGAATAGGCTGTCGACGCTGACGGCGAGGCCGGCCACGTCGAAGAATCCGTAGGGATCGCCGGCCGCGCCGGCGTACGTGTCCACCGAGAGATACCGGCCTGAGCCCAGGGCCGCCCTCATCTTGCGCGCCAGCGCGTTCATCGCGTGCTGCGCCCAGAAGGAGTCTGTGGTTCCACAGCTGTTGTCCAGGCCCTCGTAGTCGATGTTCACGCCGTCAACTCCCTTGGCCGAAACCTGCGAGAGCGTCTGAGCGACTGTGGTGTCCGCATGGGCGAGGGCCGCACACATGCCGGGAGTGCCGGCTGAGAAGTCCTGGACCACGATCGTCAGCACGACCTTCACGCCGTGCTGGTGAGCGGTCGAGACAAGGCCCGTCAGCGTGGCGGAGTTCCAGACCGTCCAGCCGTTGTCAGCGATGAACTGTCCGGCCTTGTCGACATGCAGGCCGAAGAACGCCACCGTCGACAACAGATCGAAGTTCCAGCTGGAGTATCCGATCGTCGGATCCGCAAGGCTGCTCGCGAGAGCGAACCCGAAGACCTCTCGGCTCGTGTGAGGCACGAGCGCGGGCGCCGCGGCGGTAACGAGACCCGTCGCCTGGCGCACCGATGAGCGTGCGGGCGTCACCGGCCCTGCCCCTGCCGGTATGGCAGTTGCTGCAGAGAAAACGGCGCTCAGGGCGAGAGCGACGGCGAGGTGGCGGGTTCGCTGTCGTGACATGTGCAGGAAAGTTGCAGCGGTCCACTGTAGGGATGCGGTCAGCCGCCCGTCAAGGTGCTACGTCGGGGGTGTCTAGGACTCCTGCGCCGATGGAATGGTCAGATCGAGCTTGTCATAGCGCGCGACCACCTCGGCGATTCCGGCGTCGAGCTGGATCTGCGCCTTCCAACCGAGGGTCTGCGCGATCAGCGTCGTGTCCGCCACGAAATCGCCCGTCTCGACGATGGCGGCATCAGCCGGCCATGGAATGTGTTCGATCCGTCCGCGGCCGGCGGCTCGGATGATGTGCTCGGCCATCTCCACGAAGGAAACTCCGCGCCCGCTGCCGACATTGAAGATCTTGCCGTCGGCCTCGGGTGACAGCCCGGCGATCAGCATCGCGTCCACGACATCGCTGACGTGTACGTAGTCCCTCAGCTGGGTGCCGTCGCCGTACACGGGCAGGGCGCGGTCGTGCATCGCTTGATGGATGAACCAGTTCACGATTCCGTACCGATTCTGCTCGGGGCGCTGGAAATGACCGTAAGGGTTCGTGATCCGGAGCACGGTGGTGCGGATACCGTGCAGCCGCTCGTACAGCAGGAGGTATTCCTCGGCAGCCCGCTTGTGTATGCCATAGACGGAGAGCGGTGCTGTGGGCGCGGTCTCCTGGGCGGGCATCGTCGTGCCCGCGCCGTAGACGAGGCGGGAGCTCGGAAACACCACCTTGACCTTGGGATTCACGCGGCGGCAGCTGTCAAGCAGGGTCAGGATGCCCCGGCTGTTGACGTCCAGGTCATCGAGCGGAGACGCGTTGCTGGCCACCGATCCCGACTTGCCGGCCAGGTGAAAGATCACGTCGCAACCGGCCACGGCCTCATCGACGAGGACAGGATCCCGGATGTCGCCTTTGAAAAAGTTCACGCGCTGGAGCGAGGAGTCGACCGCGCCGGGCACCGCAGGCCAGGACCGGCTCAACACGCTCAGCCGCGCATTTGACGTGTGCAGCCCGCGCACGAGGTTGAAGCCGATGAAGCCCAGCCCACCAGTGACAAGGACGCGCTTCTGGGCATACGTCTTCAGGTGAGGCTGCGTCATCCGCTGGACCTTGCCGGGCAGCTAGCTCTCGTGGCTGCGATTGCGCGCGGTGTGAACCACGGCCGCACCATCGCCGGCCGGCTGGCCGGCCCGAGTCATCTCCCGCACGGCATAGGTCGGGTGCTGCATGCTCCGCGCGTGCATCCGCGCGAGATACTCGCCGATGATGCCGAGCGAGAACAGCTGCGCCCCCGAGAAGATCGCGATCATCGAGGCGAGGAAGGAGAAGCCTGGCACCGAGCCCCCCTGGATCAGGTAACGGATCACCACGAAAAACAGGGCTGCGGTGCCGAAAACCGTGAACGCAAAGCCAATCAGGCTTGATACCTGCAGTGGCCAGGTGCTGAAGCCCGTGATCATGTTCAGCGCGTGCACGACGAGCTTGCGAAATGTGTAGTTCGAGACGCCCAACGTTCGCCGGTCGTGCTTGACGCTGACCGCGGTGAAGCGGGTCGTGCCCCAGGTCAGCAGCACGTCGATCGACACGTAGGGTCCGTCGTAGGCGGCGAAAGCATCGCGGATCCTCGTCCGGAACAAGCGGAACGGCCCCGCCTTCCGTGCAATCGGCGCGCCCATTGCTGACTGCAGGGCGATCTTGGTGACCTGGCTTGCCGCATCGCGCCACAGCCCGTGCGTTTCCTGGGCCGGCGAGCCGTACACGACATCCTTGTCGGGCGTGAGGTTGTCCAGCAGCTTGGGGATCTCCTCAGGAGGGTGCTGGAGGTCATCGTCAAGGGTGACGATCAGCTCATGTCGCGCGAGCCGGATCCCGCACAGCACAGCGTTGTGCTGGCCGTAGTTGCGCATCATGTGCACGCCCTTGACCCATGGGTTCTCCTGGGCAAGGCGCTCGATCACCGACCAGGTGCCGTCGCGACTTCCGTCGTCCACGATGATGAGCTCGTACTCGGTCGCGGCGGATTTCAGGACCGGGTTCAGCCGTCGAGCGAGCTCCTCCAGCGACAGCTCGCTGTTGTATGCGGGAACCACCGCAGAGATGCTTGGACGGGTGCCTGCCACGATCGAGTTGAGGGTAACAAACTAGGCGGTGGGTGGCCCAGCGGCCCCGCGGGCGCCGAAATAGGCAGCCTCGAGCGATTGCAGATGACGGGCGTAGCTGTGATTGCGCTCCGCCCAGGCTCTGCCCTGCTCCGACAGCCGCTTCAGCTCCGCCGGGTTGGATTTGAGCCGCGTGATCGCGGCGACGATCTCCTCCGGGCCGCTGACATTGACCACGGGCGGAGGATCGTCCGAGTAAAGGGCGCCGTCAACGGCGGCGATCAAAGGTCGCCCGGCCGCCAGAGCTTCGATTTCCATCAGCCCGAGCACGCCCTGCCGCATCTGTCCGATCACCGCGTCGAACGCACCGATAAAGCTCCAGATCTCGCGATGAGGCACCGGCGGCACAAACGTGACCCACGATCCGTACCTCCGGACATACTCGTGCGCCAGCGGGCCTGAGTCAAAGGCTGTCAGCTCGACCATCGCACTCAGAGCCTCGACGGCGGGGAAGATCTGCTCGACGCCCTTCACGGCGTGCAGCCGGGTGAAGATGACCACCCTGCGTACATCTGACGGCGCCGGCACCACCTCCGTGCCTGCCGGCAGACGAACCGGGTTGGGCAGGTAGACGAGCTTTTCCCCGAAACGATCGAGGTACGCGCGCAGGTTCGGCGTGACGTAGAACACGGACTTCGCCCTCTCGAGCACGGCGCGTGTGACACGTCGATAGACCGGGTTATGCAGGTTGGCGTGGAGGTCAGACCCGTGGGCTTGCGCAAAAAACGTGCGGCCGGCCAGCACGCCGACGATGCCCTGGCTCAGGAAGTGGATGTGGATGACGTCGTACCGGCCTCGTCGCAGCTTCAAGGCGACGGGCAGATACGCGGCGAGCCTCACAGGAAGGGCGATCGCCTTGGCGGCCCGCCTCCAACCGGCCCCCCATTGGGGCAGCGCGACCTGGTCGACTTCATGGCCGGCCTCGCGGAGAAGCCCAGCCTGCACGGCCCCCACACCGGCGATGTCATGCACGATCGCGATTCGGGCCATTCAGCGTCCGCCCATTACAGGTCTCTGACACCCATCCCTTAAGCTTCAGGCATTAGCGCCATCGAGGCCGACGTTGCAACCACAGGCGCGATTCAGAAGCGCCCGCTGACCCCTCACCGAGTCGCCATCGGCTGTTTGGGTGTCACGGCCGCCCTGATGCCGCTCTACATCGCCCGGTGGAGGATCGGGCCGCTGCCCACCACCCTGCTCGAAGCCCTCATCGGCGTGACCGTGGTCGCCTACCTCGTCACGTTGTACTCGGAAAAGCGCCTACCCCGCGCGCGCACCCCGTATGACATCCCGATCATCCTGCTGCTGATCGCCGGAGTCATCGGCATTGTCGTCGCCCCCGACCATTTGAAGGCGCTCGGCACCTACCGGGCCTACTTCATCGAAGCGATCGTCTGCTTCTACATCGCGGTCGACCTGCTCCGGAGCCGAGCCGACATCACGACGTTTCTGCTGATCGCCGGCGCGGGGGTTTGCCTGATGGCGGTGGGCGAGCTCGCGGACTTCGCATACGCGGTCCAGCACCACAACCTGGACCTCAGCGCCGCGCCTTCATTCCTCAACACGAGCGCGAATTCCGATGCCATGTATTTCGAGCCGCCGCTCGCCTTCGCCCTCGCCTTCACTCTGTTTCCGTCCCGGCCACGAGAGCGCTGGGTAGCCGGAGCCGGCCTCGTGCTGATCTTCGCGGCGTTCATCGCGTCGCTGTCGCGCGCCTCGTTCCTGGCCCTCGCCATCCTGGTTGCGGTGCTGGTGCTCAGCGCCAGGAGCCTGCGCTGGCGCCTGCGCGCACTTGCCGGTGCGTTCGTGGTGGCTCTGGTGGTGCTCGAGATTCCTTTCGTCAATCGGCGGTTCTTGACCTTCGCCGACTCCGTGACCAACCGCGAGTCCATCTACAAGCAGACGGTCCGGATGCTCGAGCAGTTCCCCATATTCGGTGCTGGGCTGGATGGGTTTGGGACCCGCGTGGCGCCATACCGGCCGGCGGGGCAGATCATCCAGATCTACCCGCATGACATCTGGCTGACGTTCTGGAGCGAGCTCGGCCTCCTGGGCCTGGTCGCGTTCGCGCTGATCTTCTTCGGCCTGCTCTGGCGCGCTGTCAAAACTCTCCCCTTCGCGACCGACATCTACCGGCCGCTCCTGTGGGGTGCGATCGGCGCCCTGATCCTCTACACGGTCCACGGCCTCTTTGACTCGCCCTACTGGAAGAACGACCTGAGCGTCGAGTTCTGGCTGCTGGCGGCCCTACAGGTCGTCGCGGTGCGCGCGACCAGGCTTCGGGTGGCCGACACCTCCAAGGGTCCCGCCGCTGCCCCATAGCGCGTCGAGCTCCGGCTTGGCGATGACTCGGGATCCCGTGGCGGACGTGACGAGCGCCAGCGCCAGGTGCAGGGCGCGCAGGCCGGCCTCACCGTCCACCTCGACCGGGTGCTGCCCCCTGACCGCCTGAAGGAACGACTCGAGCTCCAACCGAAGAGGCTCCGCCTGTTTGATCGGGAACGTGACCGCCTCGCCCTCGGTGACCGCGCGGGGTTTGCCGGTCGCGCCCGAAAGGGGCATGTCGGCGTTCTTGTAGTGAGTCAGCTCCTGCGTCAGGTAGTTGCACACGAACATTCCGCGCTCGCCCAGCACGCTCAGCTCGCGGATCTTGGTCGGCGTCAGCCAGTTGACCTGCAGCACGCCGAGCACCCCGCTCTCGAACTTGAGCAGCGCGTTGAGGATGTCCTCATGGTCCGTGTGGATCCGCTGCTCGGTTTCCGCGTACAGCCGCTCCACCTCAGAGCCCGCGATGCGGTGCATCACATCGAGGTCATGAGTCGCGAGGTCGATCACGACGCCGACATCCCGAATCCGAGCCGGAAAGGGTCCGAGGCGGCGAGCCTGGACCTGGAAGATCCTTCCGATCTCCCCGGCTGAAACACGAAGCTGAAGCTCCCGGACCGCGGGATTGAATCTCTCGATGTGACCGACCGAGAAGATGCGATCCGCATCGCGCGCGGCCGCGATCAGCTCCCGCCCCTGCTCGAGGTTGGTGGCGATGGGCTTCTCGACCAGTGTGTGCACACCATGGTTCAGCGCGGCCACCCCCGCTTCCAGGTGGAAGCGCGTCGGCACGGCGATGACCGCGGCATCCGGCTGCTGGGCTTCCAGCAGCTCGGTCCACGACGTGTAGCCGGGGACGGAATGCCGGTGGCTCACCGAGTCGACCACGCCCTGGTCCTGGTCGCAGACTGCCACGAGCTCCGCGCCCTCGAGGTCCGTCAACACCCGCAGGTGGTTCCGGCCCATCGCTCCGAGTCCGTTGAGCGCGACGCGCGTCACGCGGTCGACGCGACCTTTCGCACCGAGTCGACGATCCGGTCGAGGTCCGCGTCGCTGAGCGCCGGGTGGACCGGCAACGAAAGGACATGGTCAGCCGCCTCTTCGGAGACTGGCATCGAGACGCCGCCGTACCCGAGCTCCCGGTACAGCGGCTGGCGGTGCACGGGCACCGCGTAGTGAATCGCCGTGCCGACGCCGAGCTCGCGCAGGCGGGCTTGAAACCGGTCGCGGTCGCCCTCGACGCGCACCGTGTACTGGTGATACACATGAGTGCAGCCGGGACGCTCGACGGGCGTGACCACGCCCGGGACGCCGGCGAGGCCCTCGTCAAGCACCGTGGCGTTGCGCCGCCGCGCCTGGTTGAAGCGGTCCAGCTTCGCTAGCTGTGCGCGACCGATCGCGGCCGCCAGGTCGGTCATCCGAAAGTTGTAGCCGAGAAGGTCATGGTGATACCGCTCGCTCGCACCATGCTGACGCAGCATCGTCACCTCGTCGGCGATCCGATCGTCATCGGTCGTCACCATTCCGCCCTCGCCGGTGGTCATGTTCTTGGTCGGGTAGAACGAGAAGGAGGCCGGCGCCCCCAGGGCCCCCGCTTTCCTGCCCGCGATGGCGGCGCCATGCGCCTGGCACGCGTCCTCGATCAACACGAGCTGATGACTCGTTGCGATCTCCCTCAGGTCATCCATCGCCGCCGGGTGGCCATACAGGTCGACCGGCATGATCGCGCGAGTCCTCGGCGTGATGGCCGCCTCCACCTTCGTCGGATCCAGGCAGTAGGTGTCCTTGTCGATGTCGGCGAACACGGGCTTCGCTCCCACGAAGAGCGCGGCATTCGGCGAGGCGATGAACGTGAACGGGCTGGTGATGAGCTCGTCACCGGGCTTGATCCCGTGGGCCAGCATCAGCAGGTGCAGTGCGGCGGTGCCGGAGTTGACGGCGACGGCGCGCTTCACTCCGCACCAGCCTGCGAACTCGCGCTCGAACGCCTCGACCACCGGCCCCTGCGCCAGCTGGCCACTTGCGAGCACCGCCATGACCGCCTGCTTCTCCTCGTCGCCGATCTGAGGGGCGGCGACCGAGATCGATTTCAGCGTGTCCACGGTAAATCCATGTTATGTCGTGCGGGTCGCCGCACGGAGCGATTCCACGATCCGTGGCGCGGCATCGCCACTTCCGAACAGGTCGGGCCGCGGGCCTTCAGGTCGGAAGGAGCGCATGGCCTCCGCGATCGCGCGCGGGTCAATCCCAACCAGCACGTTCCAGCCGGCGTCCACCGTCTCGGTCCACTCCGTCCGGTCCCGCAGCGTGATGCACGGCCGGCCCGCGAAGTAGGCCTCCTTCTGCACCCCCCCGGAGTCGGTGACGATGGCGTCGGCGTTCTCCTCGAGCACCAGCATCTCGAGGTAACCCACGGGCTCGACGATCATCACGTTCGCGGCGGCCTCCAGTCCCCTCCCCGTGAGCGCGGCACGGGTTCGCGGGTGGACCGGAAACACGACGCGTCTTTCCGAGGCGGCGACGCCCTCGAGGATGCGCTCGAGGTGCTCGCTCCCGTCAACGTTTTCCGCCCGGTGGACGGTCAGGAGCTGATACCTCCCTCTTTCCAGGCCGAGGTCGGCCAGGATCGTGGTCTGCTCCCGCGCCAGCGCGAGGTTCTGCTGGAAGGCGTCGAGCATGACGTCTCCCACCAGCACCACACCCTGGGTGATCCCCTCTCGCTCGAGATTGGCCACGGCCGTCTCGGTCGGGCACAGCAGCAGGGCGCTCACGTGGTCGGCCACGACCCGATTGACCTCCTCCGGCATGCGCCGGTCATAGCTGCGCAGCCCGGCTTCGACGTGGGCGACCGGAATGTGGAGCTTGGCGCCCACCAGGGCCCCGGCGAGCGTGGAGTTCGTGTCGCCGTAGACGAGCAGCCAGTCCGGCCCATACTCCACGGCGGCCGCTTCGATCCCCTGGAGCATGGCGCCTGTCTGAGCCCCGTGGGAACCTGAGCCCACCCCAAGGTTGACGTCGGGCGCCGGCAGCTCGAGCTGGCGAAAGAAGAGGTCCGACATGGCGTCGTCGTAGTGCTGTCCGGTATGGACGAGGAACTGATCGTTTCCTTGTCGAAGCATGCGAGACACGGGCGCTGCCTTGATGAACTGGGGCCGGGCGCCCAGGACGGTCATCACCCTCATGCGCCGAGCATCCGCCCGATGGAGTCTACCAAGCCGCCTTGCGGCGCCATCCCCCACGCACACCGCGACGAACACGACGATGTCGTCGGTCAGGGGGCCGCTGCGGGTCGCCTTCCTCACTCACTACTTTCCCCCCGAGATCGGAGCTCCGCAGGCGCGCATCTTCGAGCTGGCGCGCCGGCTGAGCAGGGGCGGTGACGACGTCACGGTCCTGACAGGTTTTCCGAACTACCCGACCGGAGTCGTCCACGAAGGCTATCGAGGGCGCTTCGCGATGGAAGAGAACATGGACGGTGTGCGAGTGATCAGGCGGTGGATCTTCGCGACGCCCAATGCAGGATTCGCGAAACGCATCCTCAACCACCTGTCATTCGCACTCTCGAGCCTGACGGCCTGGCGCGCGCTCGGACCGGTGGATGTGCTCATCGTCGAGTCACCGCCACTCTTCACCGGCCTGGCCGCGCTTGCCTTGTCGCGCCTGAAGAGGGCTCCGTTCATATTCAACGTCAGTGACGTGTGGCCCCAGTCGGCGGTCGAGCTGGGGATGCTGCGGCAGCCCACCGCGATCCGGATCGCTGAGGCGCTGGAGTGGCACCTCTATGAACGGGCGGCGCGCGTCACCGTGCCGACAGCTGGGATCCTCGAAGGGCTGGTGGCGCGCGGGTTGCCGCGCCGGAAGGTCTTCCACCTGACGAACGGTGTCGACGTGGACATCTACCAGCCGGGGGCCAGGGATTCCGCCCTCGCCGAGAGCCTGGGGAGCGAATTCGGTGCGAGCGGCCGCAAGCTGTTCGTCTACGCCGGCACGCATGGCCTCGCCCAGGGCCTTGACGTCATCCTCGAGGCGGCGAGGGCGACTCGCAATCCGGAGGTGCTCTACGTCCTCGTCGGTGAGGGTGCGGACAAAGACGCGCTCATGCGCAAGGCACGCGAGCAGCGCATCGACAACGTCGTCTTCCTGCCCAACCAGCCGAAGGCGTCCATGCCGGGGCTTTTGAACCTGGCCTACGCCGCGCTGATCACGTTGAAGCCACTCGACGTTTTCAGGTCGGCGCTGCCGACCAAAATGTTCGAGGCCATGGCCGCCGGCCGCCCGATCATCGCGTCCGTCTCGGGCGAAGCGGCCGATGTCGTGCTGGCTGCGGGTTGCGGGCTGGTGACCGAGCCAGGTGACCCTGTGGCGTTCCGCAACGCGGTCGAAGCGCTCGCGTCGGACCCCGACCGCGCTCGCGAGATGGGCTTGAGGGGCCGCGAGCACGCGGTCGAGCACTTTGACCGCCGCGCCATCGTCGCCCAGCTTCGCGAGCTGCTCCGGACCACGGTGGCCGCATGAGCCCGATGAGGGCCCGCCGGCTCTAGGTGAGCGCCGCCGGGGAAACGTTCTCTGGTTGGGACCATGGAGATTCAGCACAGGGGTCGGCCCTGGGTCAAACGATCGCGGGAGGCCCGGCTCGCCTGGAGCCGGCGCAGGCGCATCGAACGCGCGTTTGACATCACGGCAAGCCTGGTCGGGCTCGTGGTGAGCTCGCCCGTAATGCTCGCCGCCGCCGTCGCGATCAAGCTGGAGTCGCAGGGGCCGGTGATTTACAACGGGCCCCGCGTCGGTAGGAACGGAGAGGTCTTCACCATCCACAAGCTGCGGTCGATGCGCAACGGCGCCGACCACGACGGCCCCGCGGTGACGGGCGCGGACGACGCCCGCGTGACCAGGGTTGGCCGGATCCTGCGCCGGACGAAGCTCGATGAGCTTCCACAGCTGGTCAACGTGCTGAAAGGCGAGATGAGCCTGGTGGGGCCGCGGCCCGAACACCCTGACTACGTCGAGCACTACACCGACGAGCAGCGGCGGTTGCTGCGCTTCCGGCCGGGTCTGACCGGTCCCGCGACACTTGACTACATCGACGAAGAGGATGAGCTCAAGGGCGGCGCGCCCGAGGAGACATACCTGAACGATGTGCTGCCGAAGAAGCTGGACATCGAGCTGAGCTACGTGCCCGAGGCCAGCCCCACCAACTACCTGAAGATCCTCCTCCGGACGATCGCACTGGTGATTCGCCGGCCGTTCAGGGCCACGTTCTAGGCCCGGTTCCTCTCCACGACCTCGGTCACGGCCTCGATCACATCGGCGACGTCCTGGTCTGAGTGGGCGGGACTCAAAGGGAGCGACAGCATGCGCTCGAACTCCCCCTGGGCGACGGGGAACTGATCCGCGGCGAGCCCGTAGCGCTTGCGGAAATAGGAGTGCTCATGGATCGGGATGAAGTGAACGCTCGCGCCGATGTTGAGCTGGCGCAGCTGCTCGATGAAACCATCGCGGCCGATCGACAGCCGGTCGAGGCGCAGGCGAAGCAGGTAGATGTGGTTGGCGCTCTGAACCTCGGGCCGGGTGACAGGAGTCTCCAGCTCGGGCAGGAGGCCCAAGGCCTCGTCGTACTGGGTGACGATCGACCTGCGCCTGGCCTGCATAGCATCGATGCGCTTGAGCTGGTGGAGCCCGATCGCCGCCTGGATGTCAGGCATGTTGTATTTGAACCCTGGGAGCACCACGTCGTATCGCCACGATCCCTCGGCGGTGTATCGCTTGAAAGCGTCTCGGCTCATTCCGTGGAGGCTCCAGATGCGGGCCGAGTCGATCAGGTCCTGGGGCCCCGTCAACATCCCGCCTTCGCCGGTCGTCAGGTTCTTGGTTGCGTAAAAGGAGAACGCGACCAGGTTCGGCTGGTCGAAGCCCTCTGGCGCGGCGCCGATCATGCGGCCGCGATAGGCGGCGGGGAATGAGTGAGCCGCGTCCTCGATAACGGCAAGGCCGTGGCGGTGCGCGATGTCGTAGATCGCGTCCATCTCCGCGGGGTGGCCGTAGAGGTGGACGGGCATGATCGCTTTGACGCCGGGGGTTCGCTTGATCGCCAGCTCGACCTTCGCGGGGTCGAGGTTCAGCGTGTCACGCTCGACGTCGACCAGCACCGGCTGCGCGCGTTGGTGCTCGATCACGGTGATGGTCGAGGAGAAGGTCATGGTGGAGCTGATGACCGCGTCCCCCTCACCGATCCCGAGCACGGCGAGCGCGATATGCATCGCCGAGGTCGCGGAGTTGACAGCGAGCGCCGCGGGGGCGCCGACGTAGTCGCGAAAGTCCTCCTCGAGCTGGTGGGCACGCTGACCCGTCGTGATCCACCCGCCGCGCAGGGTCTGGACCACCTCCTCGATCTCCTCGTCGCCGATCATCGGGGGGGCGAAATGCAGAAATTCCGACCGCATCAGCTCATGCCTGCGGCTTGCGGAGCAACGCGATCAGGTGGCTGCGCAGCGGGTCAACTCGCGCAAGGATTGGGTAGGCCAGTGGGGTGAGCCGGCCGAGCCGCCGCGCCACGGGCGGCGCGACCGTGACGCTTCGCACCTCGCCCGTCAAACCCGGGAAGAGCTGGTGCAGGCGGCTTTCCGTGACGGCGCGCACGTTTTGGTTGGAGGCGCTGTCGTAACGCACGTCGTACCAGAGCAACGCGCCGCCTGGGCGGAGCACACGCACCATCTCGGCGGCGACGTTGGCGGCCATCTGCCGGTCCAGGATCGAGCTGAAGAGGGTCAGCGCCAGCACGAGATCGAAGCTGCCATCTGGGAATTCGAGCTGCTCCGCGTTGCCGGCATGGAACTCGAGGTCCGGGTACCGCTTGCGCGCGGCCGCCACGCGGTCGGGCAGCAGGTCGACCCCGACCAGGCGCGTGGGCTTCGCCCCCAGCTCGAGCATCCTGGCCAGCTCCCCGCCTCCACCCGATCCGACCTCGAGCACGCGCCGATCGCCCAGAGGCAACATCCCGGCGCGCGTGAGAAGCGTCCTCGTCATCTCTGTGCGTTCCGCAAGGATCGATCGATTGCCCCGGTTGGCCAGGCTCCAACGCGAGCCGGCGCGGGCCTCGAGATCCCGATACGCCAGGGCGATCCTCTCTTCTTCGCTCACCGACGCGGGGCGCTCTCCAGCTCCTGCACCAGATCGGCGGCAATCGTGAACACTCGGCCGCAATCGGAGCAGCCGAAGTCCGTCGGCTCAGACCCGCGACTGCTCAGGGGATGGCCGCAGTCGCATGCAAATCCTCTCAGCCGTGCCGGGTTGCCAACCACGATGGCGCGCTCCGGTACATCGCGCGTGACCACAGCTCCCGAGCCGACCAGCGCCATCCGCCCGATGCTCACGCCGGGCAGCACCACAGCGCCCCCGCCCACCGACGCGCCGTACCGGACGATTCCCATGCTGGCCACCCAGTCGACATCGCCCTTGAGGGACCCGTCGGGATTGACAGCCCGGGGGTGCTTGTCATTGAGCAGCATCGCTCCGGGTCCCAGGAAGACCCCGCCCTCCAGGTTGAAGCCGTGGAACACGAAGACTCCGTTCTGGAGCTTGCAGTGGTCCCCAATGTGCACGTCCTTGTCGACATACGCGCCCTTGCCGAGGATGCAGCCCTTCCCGATCACAGCGCCTTCGCGGATCTGCACCTGGTGCCAGATCCTGGTCCCCTGGCCGACCTGGGCCTGGTCTGAGACATCGGCTGTGGGATGGATGTAAACGGACTTGTCCGGCACCCGACCTATCTTGGCATGCGGCAGCGGACCACTTGCGAGCCTGGCTTCAGGCGTTCTCCTGTTCGGGGGAACGGGCGTCCACGACACGGCTTCCACGGACATCCGGCTCCTCGGTCGCCTCGGCCGGAGCCTTGACGGCCATCTTCAAGACTCGTGCCAGCTCGTCGGGTTTGCCCTCCCGCGCGAGCCGCTCGAGGCGTTCGACTGTCCAAGCAAGGTCCTGGGCCTTGTTGACGACGGGCGAGATGACCTCGCGGATGGCCGGGTGGACGGTTGGTCGCCAGCCCTCATCCGCGGCCAGCAGGTCCTCAGTCATCCGCTCACCGGGGCGAAGCCCCGTGAAGACGACCTTGATGTCGATGTCCGGTCGCATCCCCCGAGAGCGGATGAGGTCATTGGCCAGGTCATAGATCCTGATCGGCTCTCCCATGTCGAGCATGTAGAGGTGGCTTGGCTTGCTCATCGTGATCGAGCTGAGCACGAGGGAAGCCGCTTCGCGGATCGTCATCATGTATCGCGATACGTCTTGGTGGGTGATCGTGACCGGGCCGCCGTGCTCGATCTGCCGCTCGAACAAGGGCACGACGCTTCCCCTGCTGCCCACCACGTTTCCGAAGCGGACCGCCCAGCAGCTCATCGAACCGCGATAGACGAGCACGAGCTGCTCGCACAGGCGCTTGGTGCATCCCATCACCGAGTGAATCGTGGCCGCCTTGTCGGTCGAGATCAGGATCAGTCGCTTGGTGCCGGCGGCGTCAGCGCACCGCAGCACATTGCGGGTGCCGATGACATTCGTGAGCACGGCCTGGATCGGATGCGATTCCAGCATCGGCACGTGCTTGTAGGCGGCCGCGTGAAAGACGATCTCCGGCCTCTCGTCTGCGAACACGGTGAGGAGCTGGTCATGGTCGGTGATCGAAACCAGGGCCTCCCTGAGGTCGAGCGCCGTCGAGACGCGCAGCTCCTCGGCGAGGTCGAAGAGCCCGCTCTCGTTGACATCGAGAAGGACGAGGCGCGCCGGCGACATGCCGGCGAGCAACCGGCACAGCTCAGATCCGATGGAGCCCGCCGCACCTGTGACGAGAACCACCCGCCCCTTCACCTCGCCGGCCGCCAGCTCGAGGTCGATCTGGCGTTCGTCGCGCCCAACGAGGTCATCGGCCGAGAGCTGCCGGAGCCTGGCGCCCCTGGCACTCGGAAACCACTCGTCCGCGGCCGGGACGATGAACACAGGCAGCTCGGCGGCGAGCGCGTCGGCGTACAGGCCGCGCATCGGCCCGCGGTCAGAAGCCAGCCCCTGCACAAAGGCCACGCCCTGGGCCTCCGTCTCTTTGATCCAGCGCCGCAGCTGGCTGGCGTTGCCGAGCACCGGCACGCCCATCAGCGTCTGACCCACGTCGGCCGCGCCGGTCGTGACGATTCCGACCGGCGTCCAGTCAGGGCTGTGCTGCTGGAGGAGCGTCTTCACCGTTCCGTACCCGCTCAAGCCGGGAATCACGACCAGCAACCGGTTGCCAGTGGGCCGCCGCGAAACGAGGAGCCGGGGCAGGAGTCGAAGCAGGCCCACCCCGATCACGACGGCCGGTGCGGCGAAGACAGGTGCGAGGAGCCGCAGCGGCCGGTAGCCGTCGGGGATCAGGAGGTTGACGATCGTGATGATCAGCGACGCCTCGATCACTGCGAGCCCGACGGCAAACGCGTCGTTCAAGCCGGCCATCGACCACACGCGGCGGTAAAGGTGGAAGCGGGCTTCGCCCGCCGCCATGGCGAACGCGACCAGGCCGAGGGACGAGATTGGCCACCACGCCGACTCGCTCGAAGACGGTGACCCGTAGCCGCTCGAGTTCACCGCCACGATCACGAGCCAGAAAACGCATACCTCGGCGACGAAAAAGGGGCCGTGCCTGAGGGCGCCACGCCCCAATTTCAAAACTCGGTCGGTCAAGCCGCGTGAGATCACAGGGCTTTCAGCCTAAGTCAAGGGACGCCGGATTGGGCTGTAAGCTAGGAATGAACATGTTCAGCGCGCCCGCCCGGGGATGCGCACTTCGCGTGCCCGGCGCGGCCACCCCTAACGAAGTGAACCATCCAAAGGCGACTTTTACTCGCCCGGCAAAACGACGATGACTGCGCTCGAGGTGCAGCCGCCCGACGCGCTGTCCGGCCTGGCGACCGTCCCCGCTCCGACCGCCCGGCGCTTTGCTCTCAGCATTCGCGAGAGGCGCGTGGTGCTCGCGGCGGCCGACTTCGTCATCGCGGCGATCGCCACGTTGATCGCCTATGCGCTTCTCCACCGCGCGCACGCGCATCGGCTCGAGGGTTTCGAGCCGGCACTGATCGGGGCCATCTGGGTCGTCTCTCTCATCGTCACCGACGGTTACGCGTACCAGATTCCAAGCAGCCGGTTGGAGAGCGGAGTCGCGGTCGTGAAGGCCCTGCCCATCACCGCCCTGTTCACCGTTCTCGTCTTTTTCATCCACCCGTATGTGCTGACCCGGCCCATCCTGATCGGGGCCCTCGGATTGGGCGCGGCCCTCATGATCGCGATCAGGACCACGCTGGCCCGAGCGCTCCTTCACGAGGCGCTGGCCACCCAGGTCGTGGTGATTGCGGACGAGGACCCGAACCTCGAGCTGATCGCAGCGCTGCACGCCGCCCGGTTCGAGTACAAGGTGGTCGGGACCGTGATTCGCGGCGAAAGCGACCCGCACGACGCTGCCTGGATCGTCGACCAGGCCAGGGACGCCCTGAGCCGCACGGGCGCCCAGGAGGTGCTGGTCTCCAACAACGAGCTGCGGCTGGTGCCCGGACTGATCGAGGAGTGCCTGACCCGCGGCGTGCGCCTGGTGCCGGCTGCCCGGCTGGTTGAGACCTATATGGGCCGGGTGCCGATCGACTCGATCGACGTTCACTGGTATCTGGAGCTGCCCGACAACGACGTTTGGAAGCGGCCCTACGCGGCCGCTCGGCGAATCTTCGATTTGATCCTGTCTCTGATGGTCGGTCTACCGTTCATCGTGGTTCTGCCAGTGCTCGCGCTGCTGATCAAGCTCGACTCGCCCGGGCCGGTGATGCTCGTTCAGCGGCGTGTCGGCGAGAGCGGCCGCGAGTTCGGCCTGTTGAAGCTCCGCACCATGGCGGCCGACGCCGAGGCGGCGGGGGCCCAGTTCGCCTCCGCCCGCGACCCTCGGGTCACCCGGGTGGGACGCTTGCTGCGCGCGACGCGCCTCGACGAGTTCCCTCAGCTCCTCAACATCCTGCGGGCCGAGATGAGCTTCATCGGCCCGCGCCCGGAGCGCCCGGAGTTCGAGCGCGACCTCGAGTCGAAGATCCCCCACTTCCGATCGCGGCTCCTCATCAAGCCAGGGCTCACGGGTTGGGCGCAGATCAAAGGCGGTTACGCGAGCAGCCTCCCGGAGATCACGCGGAAGCTCGAGTACGACCTCTACTACATCAGGAACCGTTCCTTCACGCTCGACATGCAGATCCTGGCCGGGACGTTCGGCACAGTGATGCGCTGGAGGGGCCGCTAGGCTGAGCCGCCGCGAGCTTCTGGCTGGGCCGGGAGGCCAAGGAGAAGTAGAAGGCAGGACGTTTCCCAGTAGAAGAGCCAAGGCCTCGCGTGACCGATCACATCGTCAGGTTCGACCTGGTTCGCTGAGGTGATCGACGTCAGGGGCCTTAGACCAAGCTCGGGCAAGGAGGGAGACCGTGGCTGGGAACATCACTGCGACCGCGCCCACCCACGTGTCCTGCTTACCCGAGCAGATGAAGGCCATCAGTCGAGTCCCGGGCGGCGGTGAGGCGGAGGCCAGAACGCCATCACGGCGGCCCTGCCAAGCCGGCTTTGACGCCTCTCGTTTGAAGGACTGAGCCGATGGCTGTACCCAGTCTCGCCGGCACCCGAGAGCGGCCTGTAGAGAGGCCACCGTCGCGCCTGACGCAAGCCACCGAGATGGTGGTGGCCTACGGGCCGGCCGCGATCATCCTCGCCCTGCCGCTCGAGTTCACGAGCCGTCTTTTCGGCCAACCGCTGTCGCGTTGGCTGACCGCGCTGGTCAGCCTGGCTTTCGCTTACCTCCTCTTGACGCGCCGTAGAACCCTCGTCTGGCCTCGTCGGATGAGCGCGCTGGTGCTCGGCGTCTTTGTTCTGTCCGCCATCGGGAGCTGGCTCTTGACCCGAGCCCCGGGCTCATACAAGGTCGCAGTCGACATTGCGACCTACCCCGTGATCGCGCTGGTGCTCATGAACCTCCTTCTCACAGCCCAGCAACAGCGCCGGGCGTGGACGGCATTTCTGGTCTCGGGCCTTGCCGTCGCGCTCATCGGCATCGTCCTCTACGCGACGCACCTCACCATCTGGGCGCCGAATCCGGCGGTCGTCCACCGGCTCAACATCACCTTCGCGGACCCCAATATCACAGCGCGCTTTCTGACGCTATGCGCGGTGGCCGCGGTGATGCTCTACGCCGCTCGCCAGAGTCCCGCGTGGCTGTGTGCCGCCACCGCGAGCACCTGCGCGCTGGTTGTGCCGATGACGTGGTCGAGGTCAGGGCTTGCGCTTTTCATGGTCGCGCTGGTCGTGGCATTCGTGGTGTCCGCCAACCGCCGCCGCGCGGCGGCGCTCATCGCGTGCTCCCTCCTGATCTTCGTCGCGTCGACCACGATCAATCCCGACACGCGCGGGCGCGCAATCAGTGCCGGCCAGACCCTGATCACAGCGGTGACGGGGACGGCACACAACGTGTCAACACCGGCGGCCTCGAAGGTTGGCGACAACCAGGACACGTTCGCGCTGCAGGACAATCGCCGCTATCTGATCGCAGCCGCGACGAAGATGTTCCTCGATCACCCCATCGTCGGCGTTGGGTTCGGGGGCTACCAACACCAGCTCGTGACCAACTACCGGCGGTTCATTCCCACCAACAACCCGAAGCCCGACACGGTCTCGCACACAGCCTTCGTCACGATTGCGGCCGAGCAGGGCGTGATCGGGATTCTCCTCATGCTCGCGTTCTTGGTGGCGCTGGCGTGGGAGGCCCTGCGAAGTCGTCGCAACGTGCTGGCCATCGTCGCCGCGACAGTGATTGTCCCGATCGTGCTCTACAGCCAGTTCGAAGCGAGATTGCTCGAGGAGCCGTATCTCTGGGTATGCCTCGCGCTGTTCTATGGCGCGATCCAGGGGCGGCGCCTGCTCAGGGTGGGTTCCCATACCATTTAGCGCGTGACCGCCCCCCAGCCGGGCCCTCGCCTAGCGAGCTCTGCCCCGGCGGTCGTCGCAAGACCCCGCAACGACTCGCCGGACGTCCTCACACGGGCCGCTGAATCCGTCACGAGGTTCGGGCTGCCTGCGTTCATCCTGTGCCTCCCTCTCGAGTTCACGTCGCAGTTTCTGCCCCTGCAGGTCGCGCGGATCGTGCTCCTGGTCGTCGGCATCGCGTTCGGTTACCTGCTTCTGACGCGCCGGCGAACGCTGGTGCTTCCACTCAGCGCCAGCGCCGCATTGCTGGCGCTTTACGGCGTCGTGTCCATCGCTAGCTGGATCTTCACGCGTGCGCCGGGCTCCACGAAGCTGGTTGGTGACCTGGTCGCATATTCCCTGATGGCCGTGCTCGCGATCAACCTCGTGCAGAGCGACGAACAGCACCGAGGCGCATGGACGGCGTTCCTCGTGTCCGCGTTGCTGATCGCCGTGCTGGGTGCGTTCCTCTACTACGCGGGCCTCTCGATCTGGAGGGCAGACCCAGATCACCTCGGGCGGCTGAACGTGACTTTTGGCGATCCCAACATCAGCGCGCGATTCTTCAATCTCGCGATCTGCGCCGCGATCCTCATGAATGCCGCGAGACAGTCACCCGCATGGCTCTCGATCGCGACCATCGTCGTGGCGTCGGCGATCTTTCCCCTCACCTTCTCGAAGTCGGGCTATGCGATTTTCATCATCACCGTACTTCTGGTCGTCCCGCTGGCGATCGATCGCCGGCGCGCCGCGGCGATGGCCGGCGTGGCCCTGGTCGTTTTTGCAGTCGCCATAGCGATCAATACCGACACACGGGACCGGGCAAGCATCGTCATCCATTCATTCGCTCCAGCAGCGCCCAGCGCCCAGAGCTCGACAGGGTCGACCCCATCGCTCGCCGGCGGGACGATCGACCCCGTCCGCAGCTACCTGATCAGTGCAGGCTGGCAAATGTTCCGGGACCATCCCCTGACCGGGGTCGGATTCGGCGGGTTCCAGCACGCCCTGGTGACGACCTACGAGCGGTATGTGCCCGCGAATCCTCCAGCCACCCTTTCGCATACCTCGGCGATCACGATGCTTTCCGAGCAGGGCCTGATCGGCGCCGGGATCTTCTCCGCATTCCTCGTCCTGCTGTTCTGGGAGATGCTCGGGTCGATCCGGCGTCGCGCGCCCGAGCGGCTGTGGGTTGTGATGCCCGCCGTGCTGATCGTTCCGATCGTCGCCTACAGCCAGTTCGAAGGCCGTTTCATCGAAGAGCCGTACCTCTGGCTCGCCATCGGGCTCTTCTTCGCCGCGAGAGCACTCGAGAGCCCGACCCGCGCGATCCACCTGGGCGCATGACCACCGCGGCCGTCGTCGGGCTGGGCAAGATCGGTCTTCCACTGGCCGTTCAGTTCGCGGGCAAGGGAGTGGACGTCATCGGGTGTGACGTGCTGCCCCAGGTCGTCGACGCCATCAACGGCGGCCGGTCGCACATCCATGAGGAGCCCGGGCTCGAAGACGCCGTTGCCCAGACCGTCAAGCAGGGCAAGCTCAAGGCGACCACGGACACTTCCGCGGCGGTGGCACAGGCCGACGTCGTGGTGGTCATCGTCCCGCTCCTGGTCCGGGCGGATCACACCATCGACTTCGGGAACATCGATTCGGCGACCCGCGCCATCGGACGGGGCCTGCGCCGCGGAGCGCTGGTCGTCTACGAGACGACACTTCCCGTCGGGACGACGCGGCGGCGCCTGGGCCCGATGCTCGAGCAGGAGTCGGGGCTGAAGGCGGGCACCGATTTCCACCTCGCCTTCAGCCCCGAGCGCCTGTATGCGGGCCGGATCTTCGACGACCTCCGCAGGTACCCGAAGATTGTTGGCGGCATCGACCAGAAAAGCACGCAGAAAGCGGTCGAGTTCTATCGCTCAGTGCTGGATGCCGAGGTCTGGCCGGTCGAGAACACGGAAACGGCGGAATTCACCAAGCTGGCCGAGACCACCTATCGCGACGTCAACATCGCGCTCGCCAACCAGCTGGCGCTTTACGCGGGGGAGCGCGGCGTGAACGCGCTCGACGCTTTCAAGGCCGCCAACTCGCAGCCCTACTCGCACATCCACCGCCCGAGCCTCGGGGTGGGCGGTCACTGCATACCGGTCTACCCGCACTTCCTGCTGACCGACGCGACCGAAGGCGAGCTGAGCATGGTCAGGAACGGCCGGGCCACCAACGACCAGATGGCCCAGGTCGGCGTCCATCAGCTGGAGCATCACCTCGGCGGTCTCGAGGGCCGCCGCGTCCTGGTCCTCGGCGCCTCGTACCGCGAGGATGTCAAGGAGCTGGCCTTCTCGACCGCGTTTCCTGTGGTCGACGGCCTGCACCGTGCGGGTGCCAGGGTGATGATCGTGGACCCGCTGTTCGGGCCGGTCGAGCTCAGTGGCCTCGAGGCGGAGGTGGTCGAGCTGGACTCGGATGCCGCCCGCTCGGCGGAGGCGGTTGTGATTCAGGCCTGGCACAAAGACTTCCGAGACCTGAGCTGGCGCTCCTTCAAGCAGCTGCGCGCGGTGCTGGACGGCCGCGGCGCCGCGGATCCTGCCCAGGTTCGCGAGGCGGGCGCCGCCTACCTGGCGGTGGGAGTGCCGGAGCCCGGAGCCGAAACTTAGGACTATCGCGTCAGGCGCGCCATGCTCGGTCGCGGCTCGGTGCGCCGGCGCAGGACGAAGTCAACGATCCCGTTCAGGAAGCCGATCCCGTATCCGAAGTGATAGGCCGCGAAGGTGACGGGCAGCACGGGCAGCAGGTCCCAGCCGGCTCGCGCCGCGGTGGTGGCTGAAGCGATCACGAGCATCCATGCGTAGCCCGCGAGGCAGAGGGCCAGCAGGATGCGCAGGAGAAGCGCCGGGAAGCCGAGGAATGGCCACCTCTCCTCTCCGAGGCTGAGCGCGATCGCACCCACGACGAGCACCGCGAGACCCACCAGGAACATCACCGGTGCAAGCTGACGGACCGCCGGTGTGCGGCCGTGCTTCTGGATGATGCGCACCTTCCAGTACCCGTACTGCCTGTACTGGCGGTAAAGACCCCCGATGGTCGATCGTGGCTGATACCACGACCGAACGAGCGGCGACTGCCAGATCGTGCCGCCGGCCCGCTCGAGCCGGAAGTTGAACTCCGCGTCGGAGTCCCGGACCATCTCCTCGTCGAACATCCCAACGCGATCGAACACATCGCGCCTGTAAAAACCGCCGAACACGGTCCGGGCCGGCCCTTCGAACTCGAGAGAGTGCCAGCTGGCGCCCCCCACTGAGAACGGGCTGTGATGTGAGGCGGCGTTCGAGCGCTGCAGGTAGGTGACGCCCTCGGCGATCGCGGGGCCGCCGACGTTGTCCACGTGCAGCCGTTCAGCCAGCTCGAAGCAGCGAGCGATGTAGTCCTCGGGATAACGCGCGTGGGCGCCCATGATCGCGATGTAGCGGCCGCGGGCCTGCCGGATCGCGACGTTCCAGGCGACCGGGGTGATCTGGCGCGGGTTCTCCACGACCCGGAGCCGGCCGTCTTCGGCGGCGATCCGGTCCAGGATCTCGCGCGTCCGATCGTCGCTCAAACCCTCGGCGACGATGACCTCAAAGCCTCCGGCCGGTTCAGACTGGGCCAGGAGGGAGCGAACGCAGGCCTCGATGAAGCGCTCCTCATTGCGTGCAGCCACGACGACCGTGACGGACAGGGACAAATGACTTAGACGCGCAGCGCCGATTCGAGGTCGGCGATCAGGTCGGCCGCCTCCTCCACGCCGATCGAGAGGCGGATCAGCCCGTCCCCCACCCCCGCCCTCTGCCGCTCCGACAGCGGCATCGAAGCGTGGGTCATCCTCGCCGGGTGCTCGGCCAGCGACTCCACCGCGCCGAGCGATTCGGCAAGCGTGAACAGCTCCAGCCGCTCCAGCGTGCGCAGCGCCGTCGCCTCGTCGGCCACCTCGAAGCTCACCATGCCCCCGAACATGCGCATCTGGCGCGCGGCCACGGAGCGGTTCGGATGCGTCTCGAGGCCCGGGTAGTGCACGCGCGTCACGGTCGGGTTCGCCCGCAGCGCTTCGGCCACCTGCATGGCGTTCTCGCTCTGGCGCTCGACCCGCAGCGCCAGCGTCTTGATCCCGCGCAGCAGGAGCCAGCAGTCGAAGGGCGATGGCACGGCACCGACGGCGTTCTGGTGGAAGCGAAGCTGCGCCTCCAGCTCGTCGTTGTTCGTCATGATCGCGCCCCCGACCACGTCGCTGTGGCCCCCGATGTACTTGGTCGAGCTGTGGACCACGAGGTCCGCGCCGAGGTGCAGTGGCTGCTGCAGGTAGGGAGTGGCGAAGGTGTTGTCGACGCAGACCATCGCCCCGCGGCTGTGCGCGACCTCGCTCACGGCGTCGATGTCGACGACGCGCAGCAGCGGATTGGTCGGCGACTCGAGCCACACCAGCCGCGTGGCGGGCGACATCGCGTCCTCGACGGCGTCGATCCTGGAGGCGTCGACCGCGGTGAACGTGATGCCGAAGCGCTTGAGGACCTTGTCGAAGAGCCGGTAGGTGCCGCCGTACACGTCCTCCATGTAGACGACGTGGTCGCCCGGGTTGAGGAGCAGAAGCATGGTCGTCTCGGCGCCGAGCCCGGACGCGAAGGCGAGCGCATGCTTGGCGTCCTCGAGCCCGGCCAGGCACTGCTCGAGGGCCTGGCGGGTCGGGTTGCCCGAGCGCGAATACTCGAACCCGCGGTGCCCGCCCACCCCCTGCTGCGCGTACGTGGTGGCAAGGTGAATCGGCTGGACCACCGCGCCGGTCGCGGGGTCGGGCCCCTGCCCGATGTGCAGCGCACGCGTCGAAAACCCCCAGCCGGCGGCCGGCCCCGCGTCCTTGCTTTCGTTCAAGCGTTCAGCCCTGTCCGCGGTGTGCGACAAACTCGAGGAGGTCGGCGCGCGTGATCACCGCGACCGGCTTCCCGGCCTCGACGACGAGCACCGCCTGCTCGCCTCGGAGCAACGGCTCGAACGCGTCGTCCAGGGAGGAGTCGACACCGACCTGGCTCAGCGGCGCGTCCATCGCCGACGAAACCGCGGTCGTCACCACGGCCGGGTCGCGGTAGACGCGGTCGAGCAGCGAGCGCTCCTGCAGGGTGCCGACGACGCCCTGGCCGTCGGAGTCGTCGACCACCGGGAGCTGCGAGATTCCGTACTGCTGCATCAGGTCGATGGCCTCGCCCACCAACTTCCCCGACTCCACGGTGACGAGCCGGGGCAGGCCCTTGGGATGCGAGAGCAGCACCTCACGGATCCGCACCGCGCCGAGCCGCGCGAGGTAGCCGTTCTGGCGCATCCACTCGTCGTTGAAGAACTTGCTGAGGTAGTTGCGCCCGGTGTCCGGGAAGAGCACGACGATGACCTCCTCGGGACCCCGGTCGCGCGCGACCTCGAGGGCGGCGTGCACCGCCAGGCCGGAGGAACCGCCGACCAGGATGCCCTCCTCGCGAGCGAGGCGCCGCGCCGCGACGAAGGACTGCTTGTCGGTGACCTGTACGACCTGGTCGACGAGGCCGATCTCCATCGTGCCGGGCATGAAATCCTCGCCCACGCCCTCGACCTTGTAGGGGGCGATCGGCCCCGAGTACAGCGAGCCTTCGGGATCGGCCCCGACCACGTGGACCGTAGGCTTCTGCTCCTTCAGGTACTTCGCGACGCCGCTGATCGTGCCGCCGGTGCCCATGCCGGCGACGAAGACGTCGACGCGCCCGTCAGTCTGCTCCCAGATCTCCGGACCGGTCGTCCGGTAGTGGGCCTCGGGGTTGCGAGGGTTGAAATACTGGTTGGGCTGAAAGGCGCCGGGCACCTCCTTGGCGAGGCGGTCGGCGACCGAGTAGTACGACTGGGGCGACGACCGCTCGACGTTGGTCGGG
>DASXBE010000018.1:0-1883 GCA_036491815.1 Candidatus Dormiibacterota bacterium
GAAGTTGCTGCACACCGCCGCCCGCACACCCATGTGCTCCGCCAGCTCCCGGATCGCCCTGTGCTCGGACGCATGATCCCCGGGAAACGCGTTGATCGCCACCACCGGGGTGACGCCGAAGATCTGGATGTTCTCGACCTGTTTGCGCAGGTTGGCCGCGCCCGCCATCACGTCGTCCGGGTTCTCCGCGAGCAGCTCCGGCGGGAGCGGTCTGCCGGCCACGACCCTGTACTTGCCGGAGTGCACCTTGAGGGCTCGCACGGTGGCGACGACGACCGCGGCGTCCGGCTCGAGACCGGAGGTCCGGCACTTGATGTCGAAGAAGCGCTCGGCGCCCATATCCGCGCCGAAGCCCGCCTCGGTGACGAGGAAGTCGCCCGCGTGGATGCCGATCAGGTCGGCGAGCACCGACGAGGCCCCGTTGGCGATGTTCCCAAAAGGCCCGGCGTGGACGAGCACCGGCGTGTTCTCGAGGGTCTGGAGCAGGTTCGGCTTGATCGCGTCGCGCATGATCACGGTCATGGCGCCTCCAGCGTGGAGGAAGTCGGCCGTGATGGGCTTGCCATCCCGGGCGAGCCCGATGACCATCCTGCCCAGCCGCTCGCGCATGTCCCTGAGCGAGGTCGAGAGCGCCAGCACGGCCATGACCTCGGAGGCCGCCGTGATGTCGAAGCCCGTCTGCCGCGTCACACCATCCTCCGGCGCCCCGAGCCCCACGACGACGCTGCGCAGCACGCGGTCGCTCACGTCCAGCACGCGCCGCCACGTGATGCTGTGGAGGTCGATCGGGAAGTCGCGCAGGCTGTGGTGGATGTAGTTGTCGATCATCGCGGCCAGCAGGTTGTGCGCCGCTGTCACAGCGTGGAAATCGCCCGTGAGGTGCAGGTTCAGGCGCTCCATTGGAACCACCTGGCTGTATCCGCCCCCCGCCGCGCCGCCCTTGATGCCGAACGTCGGGCCCATCGACGGCTGCCGGATCGCCACCGTCGCGCGCTTGCCGATCTTCCCGAGCGCGTCGCCTAGCCCGACCGTCGTCGTCGTCTTGCCCTCGCCGAGCGGTGTCGGGGTGATCGCCGAGACGACGACATACTTCGCCTTCGGCCGGTCGCGCAGCGCCTCGATGGCCTCGAGCTTGATCTTCGCCACGTCGTAGCCATACGGCTCCAGCAGCTCCTGCTCGATGCCCATGCGCCGCGCAATGTCGGCCATCGGCATGAGGCGCGCCCGGCGCGCGATCTCCAGGTCGCTTGGAAATTCAACCTTCATCGCACCCTCTCCTCGTATTGGTCAAGGCGCGCCAGCATCTGCCGGCGCCACCGTTCGGTCGGCTCGATCTCGTTGAAAGTGAAGACGTGCAGGCCCGCGACCTTGCGGTCGGCGGCGCCGAGCTCGGGCAGCAGCGCCCTGACGAATCGCCCTGGCTCGTAGCCCCCGGGCTGCAGCATGCGAAGGAACCAGTTCGAATGTCCGCGCAGGAACCGGGCCGAGTCAGCGATCCCGATCCGCGTCGAAACGCGCAGGAGCTTGGCCGGGTCGACCACACCGGCCATGCCGACGTGGATGGGAAGCTCGACCTTGCGCTTGCGCACGCGTGCCACCCAACGCTTGACGACCGCCGGGTCGAAGCAGAGGTTGCTGACGATGTAGGTCGCGATGCGGCGCTTGTCCCACATCGCCTGGATGGTCGTGTCGTCGTCGATGAAGCTGTGGCTCTCGGGATAACCGGTGACCCCGATGTCGCGCAGGCCGTGCGGACGCCCCGCCATCGCGGCGAGCAGGGAAACGGAATCTGGGAATTCGCCCGCTGCCTCGCGGGCATCCCCCGCGATCACGAAGACGTCATGGGCGCCCATGGCGTCGACGGCGGCAAGCACCTCGTCCAG
>DASXBE010000019.1:0-12547 GCA_036491815.1 Candidatus Dormiibacterota bacterium
GACCTCGGGATGGCGCCCCGCCACGGCCTTCCAGCGCTCCTGCCAGAGCGCCCCCGCGTAGGCCATCGCGTTGGACTTGTCGACCATCACGACCTCGCGTCGCGCGGCCCCGAATGCGTACTCGATGATGCGGGTGACGCCTTCATAGGTGTTCAGGTCTTCCTGGATCGCCACCTCTTGTTGCGTGCCCTTCTTGAACCGACCGCCCAGCCCGACGTACAGGCCCTCGGTGTTCTCGCGCACGACGAGCAGGTCGACCTGGCGCCGATCTTCACGCCGGATCGGCGACAGCCGGTCGTCGTACAGGCGCGCCGGACGCAGGTTGACGTACAGGTCGAGCTCGAAGCGCAGGCGGAGCAGCACGCCGGCGAGGTAGCTCGCGTCATCCACACGCGGGTCGCCGACCGCGCCGAAAAGTATCGAGTCGACCTTTTCGAGCTCCGCCCAGGTCGCCGCCGGGATGGGCTCACCGGTGCGCATGAACTGATCGGCGCTGACGTCGAACTCCTCGAACTGGAAGTCGGCGCCGGCGGCGCGCAGGACCTTGATCGCCTCGGGCACGACCTCCTTGCCGGCTCCGTCGCAGGGCAGTACCGCGATCTTCTTCATGCGCTGGTGGCGGGCTCGCGGCCCGGCTGCTCGCGGAGCTTGTAGCGCTGGATCTTGCCGGTCACGGTCTTCGGAAGCTCGGTGACGAACTCGATGACGTGAGGGTACTGGTACCTCTGCAGCTTCGAGCGGCAGTGCTCCTGAAGCGCCACCACAAGATCATGACCCTCGCTGGCCTCTCGCCTGGTGACCACGAACGCCTTGATGCGCGTGAACCCGTCTACGGTGACGCCGACCACCGCGCTCTCCGCCACGGCGGGATGCTCCAGCAGGGCGGACTCGACCTCGACCGGCGAGACCCATAAGCCGCTGACCTTGATCATGTCGTCCGAACGGCCTTCGTACCAGTAGAAGCCCTCGCGGTCGACGCGGTACCGGTCGCCGGTGAAGAACCACTCACCGACGATCGAGCGCTTGGAGCGCTCGTGCTGGGCCCAGTACAAGGCGAGCGCGCTGTCGCCCTTCACGAAGAGGTCTCCGGCCTCGCCCGGCTCTGCAGCGTGCCCTTCGGGATCCAGGATCTTCAGCTCGTAGCCCGGCACGGGCTTGCCGCTCGAGCCGGGCCTCACGTCGTCGAGGCGGTTCGAGCAGTAGATGTGAAGCATCTCCGTCGACCCGACGCCGTCGAGGATCGTCAGGCCGAAGGTTTCCTTCCACCTCCGCCACACCTCTGCCGGGAGCGCCTCGGCAGCCGCGACGCAGTGCCGGATGCTGGACAGGTCGCGGCCCTCCGCGCCCTCGAAGTTGAGGATCGCGTTGTACAGCGTCGGGGCGGAGAAGAAGAGGGTCGGGCGTCGCTGCTCAATGGTCTCGAGCACCGTGGCGGGGGTGTGGCGGCCCGCGTGGAGGACGGTGGAGGCCCCCACCCAGTAGGGAAAGGTCAGGTTGTTGCCGAACCCGTACGCGTGGAAGAGGCCGGTGGTCGAGAACGTGGTGTCGCGCTCCGTGATGCCCAGGACCTGCTCGGCGTAGGTCGAGCAGGTGTACGGGATGTCGTGCTGCAGGTGCACGACGCCCTTCGGCCTGCCCGTCGATCCTGAGCTGTAGAGCCAGAACGCCATGTCGTCACGCCGGGTCGGGGCGGGTGGAAGCTCGTCGCCGGGTTCGATTTCCTCGGCCCGCAGCAGGCGCGGCGGCACCTCCGCCCGGGCCGCGGCGGAGGCGAGCCTCTCCTCGGTCGCCGCGTCGACCACGACCACGCGCGCCAGCGAGTCTTCGATGAAGTGGTCGTAGTCCTCGCTTCGCTGGAGCACCGGGATGACCGGGACGGGCACCGCGCCGAGCCGGATGGCGCCGAGGAAGGCCGCGACCCAGCTTGGCGAGTCGTAGGCCGCGATCAGGACGCGCTCCTCGCGCCGGACGCCGAGGTCCTGCAGCCTTCGGGCGGCCCCGCATGACAGGCTGAAGAGCTCCCCGTATGTGACGTCGGGGCGCGCAGAGTGGATCGCGACCTTGCGCTCGCGCCCGGCCTCGAGGTTGCGCTCGACGAGGTCGGCGCCGACGTTGTAGCGGTCCGGCAGGTCCATCCATTCGAGAGTGTACTTTCAGTCCTGCAGGGCGATCGAATGGAGCGTCCGGGGCCCGCATTGCTCGCTCACGGCGGCCAGGGGTCGGAGTCCGACTTGCGTCGGCGCGATTGCCCCCGGTCACAATTAGCTCGGGTGGAGGCGCCGGGAGCGTCGAGAGGCGGATTCTCGCTGTGGGCCGCGCCTGCGGTCGCGCTCGCGATCGGCCTGCCCATCCTCGCGAGCGGCCTGGTCGCCCAGTCGGCGCCCCAGCTCCTCTGGTTTATACCCCTCTGCGACGGCCTCGCCATCGGCTGCATGCTCGTCACCTTCACACTGGGCGTGCTGGACGCCGCGCTGCGCGGTGACCGCCGTTCCCTGCCGATCGCCGCGATCGCCGTGGCCACGGCAATCATGTGGGCCGGCCATTTCATCATCTTTCCGGGCGATGTGCCGGGACTCGGCGGGTCCACCCTCAACCAGGCCACGGCGAACCTGTTCCTCGGCATCAACCTGCTGACTCCGATCATGCTCAGCATCGCCCTCCTGCAGGGCGGAAGCCCCCTGTCCCACGTCACCCGCGCGGTCATCCTCACGACGCTGGCTGGAGCCCTGATTGGAGGCGCGGCCGTGGCCCTGGCGCTCGCGATCGGCACCAGCCTGCAAAGCGTGTCGAGCAACGGGACCTTCTTCGACGCAGACAGGGTGGTCGGCGTGGCCGGCCTGGTCCCGGCCTTGCTCGGCATTTTCGTATTCCTCGCCGGGCGGAGGGGGGACGTCCGGATCGCCGGCGGCGTGCTCGCCGCCTTGACCTTCATGGTGCTCAACTCCGTGACGCTCCTTCTGCTCGTCGGCCGCTACACGCCGATGTGGTACGCGGACCACGTCCTGGCGCTGCTGGCGTTCCTGGCCCTCCTGGCCGGCCAGCTGATGCTCTACGCCGGCTCGGTCGGCGCTGAGCGCCGCTCGGCCGGCGCCGCTGCTTCAGCCGCTGAGAGGCGCCGGATCGGGCTCGAAATCGCGCATGCGATGGCCGTTCAGGTCGAGGTCGACCCCGTGGTTGAGCGCTTGCTCGCGGGCGCGATCGAGGCGGTGGACGCCGACCGCGGAACCATGCTCCGCCTCGTGCCGGGAGGCTTCGTCGTCGAGCACAGCATCGACAAGGAGGGGCGCTCGGCCCAGATCGGGCGGATCTTCTCCCTGGATTCGGTGGTCGCAGGCGCCTCCAAGGTGGTGGAGCTGGCCGTCTCCACCAAGCGGGCCCAGCTGGCCGGCCCCTACCGAGTGATCAGCCTCGACACCGAGATCGAAGACCACGCCGACATCCGGCACAGCATGGTCATGCCGTTGATGCGTGGGGGCGAGGTCGACGCGGTGATGATCCTCGGCCGCAGGCATCGCGACGCGTTCACCGACGCCGACGTCGACCAGCTCCGGGATCTGGGCGCCATCGCCGCGCTGCTGATCCGAAACGCCCGCCTGCTCACGGCGGCCGAGTCGGCGAGCATCGCGAAGAGCAACTTCATGAACCTCGCGGCGCACGAGCTTCGCACGCCGCTGTCGGTGATCAACGGCTACGTCAACCTCCTCGCGGACGGTAGCTTCGGCGCGGTTTCCGAGCCGCAGCAGAAGACGCTCGACGTGGTCAGAAACAAGGCGCGGGAGCTGAACGAGCAGGTCGAACACCTGTTGATCGCCGCCCGGCTCGAGTCGGCCATGGAAGATGGCGACCCGGCCGGAACGCCGTCGGTGGTGGACCTGCGCGATATCGTGCGCGAGGCTGTCGATCGCCACGCCGGTCGCGCCTCGCTCGTCGGCGCGACAGTAGTCGTCGACCTGCCCTCCTCACCGGTCCGAGCGAGCGCCGATGTGCGAAACGTCGCGATCATCATCGACAACCTGCTCAACAACGCGATGACGTACAGCAACCCGCCCTCCGAGGTCAGGGTCCAGGTCGCGGCCGAGGATCGGCCCCTCGTGCGGGTCATGGACCGCGGGATCGGGATCGCCGCGGATCAGCACGAACGGATCTTCGAGCAGTTCTACCGCGTGGACAACACCCTGTTCGGTTACCCGTCCGGCACGGGGCTTGGACTGTTCATCAGCCGGAGACTCGCCGCGCGCAGCGGCGGCGAGCTCGTGCTGGAACGATCCGCCCCAGGCGAGGGGAGCACCTTCACCCTGCGCCTGGCCGCGCCGGCCGACGGAGCGCAGCGCCAAGCCTGAGAGCGCCAGACCTACTGGCGTGCGACCGCCGCGGCCCCCTTCCTGAGCACGTACTTCTGGATCTTTCCCGTCGCCGTCTTGGGCAGGTCCGCCACGAATGTGACGCTGTGCGGGGCCTTGAAATGGGCGAGGCGGTCGCGCGTGAACGCGATCAGCTCCGGCTCCGTCGCGCTGGCTCCGGGCTTCAGCACCACATAGGCATGCGGAGCTTCGCCCCACCTCTCATGCGGCAGGCCGACGATGGCCGCCTCCTGAACGCTCGGATGCCGGAGCAGGACACCCTCGACCTCCAGGCTCGAGATGTTCTCCCCGCCACTGATGATCA
Organism: Candidatus Dormiibacterota bacterium; assembly: GCA_036491815.1. Lineage (GTDB taxonomy): Bacteria > Chloroflexota > Dormibacteria > Dormibacterales > Dormibacteraceae > DASXBE01. Next base: position 4,666 of record DASXBE010000019.1, read on the forward strand.
CGTCTTTAATCCTGTCTCGGATCTCCGCGTAGCCGTCGGGATGCATCACCGCGGCGTCGCCGGTATGGAACCACCCGTCGCCCATCACCTTCTCCGTCGCCTCGGGGTCGTTGTAGTACCCCTTCATGATCACGTTGCCGCGCGCGACAATCTCCCCGAGGGTCGCGCCATCGGCCGGCACGTCCTTGCCGTCTGCGTCCACCACGCGCAGCTCGCCCGACGTGATCAGCTCGACGCCGGTCAGGGCCTTGACGACTCCGCGTTCGGCCGGTCCAAGCTTGCCGTGTTCCGGGCGCGGCTCGCAGATCGTGATGAAGGGGGCGGTCTCGGTCAGCCCGTAGACCTGTGTGACCTCCCACCCGAGGTCGCCCTCCATGCGTTCGATGGTCGCCGCGGCCGGCGCGGCACCCGCCGTGATGACATGCACGCCCTTGGGCACGTCATCGCGAATCTCCGGCGCCGTGTTCGCCAGAGCGATCAGCACGGTCGGCGCGGCGCACATCCAGCCCACCTTCTCCGTGCGCACCAGCTCGAAGACCCGCGCCGGTTCCACCTTGGAGAGGCACACGTGGGTGCCGCCCACGGCCGTGATGATCCAGACGAACGTCCAGCCGTTGGCGTGGAACATCGGCAGGGTCCACAGGTATCGATCCCCGACGGTGATATGGAAATGAACCAGGGTGCCGACCACGTTGGCCCACGCGTTGCGATGCGTGATCATCACGCCCTTGGGCTTCGCGGTCGTGCCACTGGTGTAGTTCAGTGCCAGGAGGTCGCCCTCGGCGATCTCCGGCCGGTCAAAGCCAGGTTTGGACCTGGAGATCTCCACCTCGTACTCGACCCAACCCTGGCGGCCTTCGGCCCGCCCGATGACCACAAAATGCTGGACGCCGGTCAGCCGGTCGCGGACGGCGTCGACCGCCCCCACGTAGTCGGGATGCACGCAGAGCACAGTCGCCCCGGAGTGCGTGGTGATGTAGACGAAGTCCTCCGCGGTCAGGCGGTAATTGATCGGCACAAGCACCGCGCCGATCTGCGGCACGGCGTAAAAGGACTCCAGCAGCTCGTGCGTGTTCGGGGCGATGTACGCGACCCGGTCACCCTTCTTGACCCCCATCCCCTGGAGCGCCGTAGACCATCGGTCGCAGCGCTCGAAGAACTGCTCGTAGGTGAGACGCAGGTCTCCGTCGACCACCCCCTCACGGTCTCCGTACAGCTTGCGGGCCCTGCGCGCGAACTCAAGCGGCGTCAGCGGTGTTTCCATCTCATTCCTCTTATGAGTTGAGCATCAGCGCGAAGTCGGCGTCCTTGATGCCGCCCACGAACGCGCTGTGCGCCTTGGTCTCGAGCTCCACGGAGCGTTCATAGACGAACGCGTAGACGTTGTCCAGCGTCCAATCGCCGTAGCCCTGGATGCGGAGCCCAAACCTCAGGCCCTCATCCCGCAACCCGCGCTGGAGAAGGTCTGACGCGCGCCCGTAGATCGCTTTGAGGATCTCGAGCTGCATGCTGAGCTCGGCGATCGTTCGGGCATCCCCCTCCTCCTCGACCAGGCGCTCGACCTGGACCTCGAGGTCGGCGATCTCCTTTGAGTAGTCGTCCACCCCAGGGTCGAGTCTAAGGCGGCGGGACCCGCCGGTCTTAGTGGATCAGGTAGTTCGAGGCGACGGAGGCCGCGATCAGGATGGCGATGATGTTGACCACCTTGATCATCGGGTTGATGGCCGGGCCCGCGGTGTCCTTGTTGGGGTCGCCGACCGTGTCGCCCGTGACAGACGCCTTGTGCGCCTCAGACCCCTTGCCGCCGAGGTTGCCCTCCTCGATGAACTTCTTGGCGTTGTCCCACGCGGCCCCGCCGCTCGTCATCTGAAGGGCCAGGAAGAGGCCCGTGACGATCGCGCCAAGGAGCATTCCGCCCAGGGCCCGGGGCCCGAGGAGGAAGCCGACGGCGATCGGCGCGATCACCGGGATCACGCCGGGCAGGATCATCTCGCGCTGCGCCGCCGCGGTCACGATCCGCACCGCGGTTCCGTACTCGGGTTTCGCGGTGCCGGCCATGATGCCGGGGATCTCCCGGAACTGCCGCCGGACCTCCTCCACGACGAGGCCGCCCGCACGTCCGACCGCGAGCATGGCCAGGGAGCCGAAGAGAAACGGGAGGATTCCGCCGAGGAACAGGCCGACGATGACCCGGGGGTCGGACAGCTCGAAGGTGGTGGCGTGGCCCGCCCGCGCCAGCTCCTGCGTGTACGAGGCGAACAGGACCAGGGCGGCGAGGCCCGCCGAGCCGATCGCGTAACCCTTGGTCACGGCCTTGGTCGTGTTGCCGACCGCGTCCAGCTTGTCGGTGATGGTGCGGACCTCTTCCGGCAGGTTCGCCATCTCGGCGATGCCGCCCGCGTTGTCCGTGATCGGCCCATACGAGTCGATCGCGACGATGATGCCCGTCATCGAGAGCATGGCCGTCGCCGCGATCGCGATGCCGTACAGGCCGCCCAGCCCGTAGCTGATCAGGATGCCAACGCCGATCACGATGACCGGGAGCGCGGTCGCCATCATGCCGATCGCCTGGCCGGCGATGATGTTGGTCGCGTGCCCCGTCACCGACGCTTTCGCGATGAGGTGGACCGGCCAGTAGCGCGTCTCGGTGAAGTACTCCGTGATGGCCACGATCAGGACGGTGATGACCACCCCGACGAGACCCGCGAAGAACAGGTTGCTCGGGTCGCCGACACCACCGCCCGCCTTCAGGTAGCCGTTGCCCGTCATGTACTGAGTCACGAGGTAGAAGCCGACGACGGCGATCAGCACGGCGATGAGGAGCCCGGCGTAGAGCGCGCCCATGATCCAGCGCGGGTTGAAGATGCGGACGAAGAAGCTGCCGACGATCGAGCCGACCACGCTGGCCGCGCCGAGCAACAGCGGATAGATCACCCAGGCGATCTGATTCTTGAAGAGCAGCGAGCCGAGCAGCATGGCCGCGATCATCGTCACCGCGTAGGTCTCGAACAGGTCGGCCGCCATGCCGGCGCAGTCGCCCACGTTGTCGCCGACGTTGTCCGCGATCACGGCGGGATTGCGCGGGTCGTCCTCGGGAATGCCCGCCTCGACCTTGCCCACCAGGTCGGCCCCCACGTCAGCCGCTTTCGTGTAGATGCCGCCGCCCAGCCGGGCGAAAACCGAGACGAGGCTCGCGCCGAACGCAAGGCCGACCAGGGCGTCGGGGTCCTTGAAGATCAGGTACGCGGCAGACACGCCGAGGAGGCCAAGGCCGACGACCATGAACCCGGTGACCGCGCCCCCGCGGAAGGCCACCTGGAGCGCCTTGTTCAGGCCGCCGCGCGCGGCCTCTGCGGTGCGCAGGTTGGACCTCACGGCGATGTTCATGCCGACGTAGCCGGCCGAGGCCGACAGGACGGCGCCGACCACGTAGAGAGCCGCTGTCTTCCAGTTGATGAACAACCCGATCACCACCGCGATGACGACCCCGATGATCGCGATCACGGTGTACTGGCGGTTCAGGTAGGCCGCCGCGCCCTCCTGGATGGCCGCCGCGATCTCCCGCATGCGGTCGTTGCCCGTGGGCATGCGAAGGACCAGGAGGATCAAGACCACGGCGAATAGGACGGCGGCGACGCCCCCGGCCACGCCGAACAACGCTGTATTGGGATCCACGGACCGACCTACCTCCCCTCTTGACGCGGCTGCGATTCCAACGACGCGGAGCGTTAGGTTATCTGAACCGGGTCACGCGGTGAGGTCGAAGCCCTCGAGGCGGCCGGTGGCCGGCGACCATTCGCAGTCCAGGCGCGTGACAGTGGCCAGGCGCGGCCCCTTTTCGGCTGCGCGCTTCAATTCCTCCAGCTCCCGCCGGCTGCCCTCGGCCACCAGCTCCACGGTACCGTCGTCCTGGTTCTGCACCCATCCTTGCAACCCGAGCTCTTCGGCCCGGCGAAGCAGGAAGTACCGGAAGCCGACACCCTGGACCGCGCCGTGGACGACCGCATGCAGACGCTCCATGCCTCGAGGTTATATCGTCGGCACATGCCGACCTCGAGCATCATCGCGATCGGGGACGAGCTGGTCGGCGGGTTCACGCTCGATAGCAACTCCCACTGGCTCGCCGAGCGCCTGCGCCTGCTGGGCCACCCCGTCAAGCGCATCACGCAGATCCGCGACCGGCCAAAGGAGATCGTGGAGCAGGTCGGCCGGGAGCTGGGCGACCCGGAGGTCACCCACGTCTTCCTGAGCGGCGGCCTCGGTCCCACGCCGGATGACAGGACGTTCGCGGCGCTCGGAGAGGCCCTCGGACGGGAGCTCGTGATCTGGGAGGACACCCGGGCGCGGATCGAGCGCCGGGTGAGGCGGATGCACGAGGCCGGACTCCTCGACTCGCCGGATGTCACCGAGGGAAACCTGCGGATGGCCCGCATCCCGGCGGAGCCGGCCACGGTGTTCAGGAACCGGCGCGGCATGGCGCCGGGCGTCGTCTACGAGGCTCGGGGCAAAAAGATCTTCGTGCTTCCCGGCGTCCCCCTGGAGATGAAGGGCATCTTCACCGAGGAGCTCGAGCCGCAGTTCCTTTCGAGCGGTTCCGCGGCGACGGTGCGAGAGCTTCGGTTCACGTTCGCGATCGAGGCTCGCTTCTATCCGCTCATGCGGGAGCTCGAGGAGCGCTACCCGGACGTTTCGGTCGGCTCATATCCGAACTTCGAGACCAAGGAGCTGATCATCCGGTGCCTCGGCTCGGACCCCAGGGAGGTCGAGGCGGTGATCGAGATCGTCCGCCAGCGCTCCGCGGCGCTGGGGATGACCGGTGAGCCCCGGTGAGAGGCGCGCCGGGGGCCAAGCTGATCTGTACCCAAGGCGGTGTGGCGCGAGCCGTCGAGAGGCGTGCCCCGCGGGTGAGGAGCCCTGGGAAGGTGGCGGTCAGCGGCCCCGGCTAGCTAGCCCTTGAGCTTTTTATCCAGGAGGGCCCGCTCGGCGGGGTTCTGGCACAGCTCGAGCGCGCGCTGACGCGCTTCCCGCGCGAGCACCGCCTCGCCCAGCTCGTCGAGGAGCTCAGCCCGCGTCGCATGGAAGAGGTGATAGCCCCCGAGGGCAAGCGCGAGGTCGTTGACCTCTCCCAGCGCCACCTCCGCCCCGGCGAAGTGGCTCAGCGCCACGGCTCGGTTGAGGCGCACGACCGCCGTGTCGCCGAAGCGGAGCAGGGCGTCGTACAGGAGCACGATCTGGTGCCAGTCCGTCTCGCCCCAGGACCGCGCCTCCGAGTGGAGGGCCGCGATCGCGGCCTGCAGCTGGTAGGGGCCGGACCGCCTCAGCAGGCCGGCGCGCTCGAGCGCTGCGACGCCGTCGGCGATCGCGTCATGGTCCCAAAGAGTCCGGTCCTGATCCGCCAGAAGGACCATGTCGCCCCGGCCATCGAAGCGAGCGCGTGACCTCGCGAGGTTCAGCATCATCAGCGCGTGAAGCCCGAGCGCCTCCGGCTGATCGGGCATGAGCTGCGCGACGAGCGTGGTGAGCCAGAGGGCGTCCTCGGCGATGTCTCGGCGCATGCCCCCAAGCGGCCCGCGACTCAGGTAGCCCTCGTTGAACATCAGATAGAGGACCGCCAGCACCGCGTCCAGGCGACCCGCGACCTCCTCGCCGCCGGGGACGCGATATGGGATGTTGGCGGCGACGATCTTCCTCTTCGCCCTGACGATCCGCTGTGCCATGGTCGCTTCCGAGACCAGGAAGGCCGCCGCGATCTCGGGCGTCGTGAAGCCGGCGACCGCGCGCAGCGTCAGGGCGACCTGCGCCTCCTGGGCGAGCGCGGGGTGGCAGCACGTGAAGATGAGCTTCAGCCGGTCGTCGGCCTCGGCGGGCTCAGCAGGCACGCTCGAGCGCTCCAGCAGCGCGATCTTCTCCAGGTGCTTCTTGTCCCGTCGCAGGATGTCGATGGCCCGGCGCTTGGCCGCCGTCATCAGCCACGCGCCGGGGTTGTCGGGGACGCCCTGTATGGGCCATTTCTCGAGCGCGGCCACGATGCTGTCCTGCACGACCTCTTCGGCGAGGTCGAACTCGCCGAGCAGGCGGACCAGGGCGCCGGTCAGCCGGCCGGCTTCCTCGCGGAAGACCGCCGCGATCGCAGCATCCGTGGCTGCGGAAAAGCCCCTCAGGGTTGCATGTCGCCGTGGTCGACGACGGGCCGCACCTCGACCATGCTTCCGCCCGGCCAGGACTTTGCCATCTCGAGCGCTTCATCTAGGTCTTTGACCTCCACGACCGCAAACCCACCGATGACCTCTTTGGCCTCGATGAAGGGACCGTCGGTCAGCGTGACCTTGCCGCTCTTGTGATGGACCGTGGTCGCCGTGCTCGGTCCCTGCAGCTCCGCGCCGCCGACGATGCGGCCCGCCCGCCCGTTCTCCTCAAACCACCTGTTGACGTTCTGGTATGCGGTGGCGAGCTGGTCCTTCGAGAGCTTCTCCCACTGGTCCTGTTCCTCGGTCGTGCCGGCGAACATCAGGACGTACTTCATGCCAATCCTCCATTCCATGCGGTCTTGGGCGCCGCTTCACCGGTACGACGAACGGAAGCCGCCGAAATCGACACCCTCACGAGCCCGTGAACTCAGGCTCCTGCTTGCTGAGAAAGGACATGATCCCGATCGCGGCGTCCGTGGTGAGCGTCGCTCGCGCGAAATTCTCGGTCTCGACCGCCAGGGCCTCATCGAGCGGGAGGTCCTGGCCGCGCAGGACCGCGTCCTTGATCATGGCGATGGCGAAGGTGGCGGCCTTCGCGAGCCTTCCGGCCAGCTCGTCGACAGCGGCCTGAAACTCGTCCGGACCGACCGCCCGGTCCACCCATCCGACCGCCTCGGCCTCGCGCGCTGACAGCCGCGTCGACTCGACCAGGTAGCGCAGGGCTTTCGCCTTGCCGATCAGGCGCGGGAGCCGCTGGGTGCCGCCGGCGCCAGGGATGATGCCGAGCGAGGACTCGGTCTGCCCGATCCTCGACCTCCCGTCCTCGACCATGACCCTGTAGTCGCAGCACAGGGTGAGCTCGCTGCCCCCGCCCAGGGCGTGGCCGTTGATCGCCGCGATCACCGGCTTCGGGCAGCGTTCGATGACCGAGAAGTCCGCGTTCATCCGCCCCATGAAGGCTCTGATCTGGTGCTCGGCATCCGGGGAACCGCGGTCGATGCTGCCGAGGGCTGTGAGATCTGCGCCGACGCTGAAGTACTTCTCATACTCGGACGTCAGCACGATGACGCGGACCGACGGATCCGTTCCCAGCTCGCGAAAGGCGCTCGCGAGCTCGCTCATCAGGTCCTCGGCGATCGAGTTGTTGCCCTTTCGGTGCATGACCACCCGGGCGATGCCGCCCTCCCGTTTGACGTCGACGCACTCGCCCATCAAGCGGTGAAGAGGGGAATGCCGCCGGCGACCTCGATCACCGCGCCCGTGATGTAACCCGCCTCCTCGGAGCAGAGGAAGGCGATGGTGTTCGCGATGTCCTCGGGCTGGCCGAAGCGCTTGAACACCGTCCGGGCCCGGAAGCGGTCATACATCGGGTTGTTCGCCGCGGCCGCCTTGCCGGCCTCCGATTCGATGATCCCGGGTGCGATCGCGTTGGCGGTGATGTTGTGGCGGCCGCCTTCGAGGGCCGCCGTCTTGGCCAGGCCGATCAGGGCCGCCTTGGTCGCCGAGTAGCTCGCCTGGCCGAAGCCACCGAGCGTGCCGGCGACGGACGACATGAAGATGAGTCGCCCCCACCGGTTCTCGACCAGGTGGGGCCACACCTCCTTGGTGCAGTTGAACGCGCCGGTGAGGTTGACCCGTACGTCCCGGTCCCAGAGCTCGTAGGACTGGTTCGGGATCTGCGCTGCGTGGTCCAG
>DASXBE010000020.1:0-3462 GCA_036491815.1 Candidatus Dormiibacterota bacterium
CGGCTACGGCCGCGCGGCCAACCTTGGTCTGGAACGCTGCCAGGGGCGGTTCATATTGCTGCTGGCCACGGACGTGGTGGTCGAGCCCCAGTGCGTCGGCCGACTCGCTGATTTCCTGCTGACGCGCCCCGACGTCGGGGCCGTCGGCGCGCGCGTGCTGCTCCCCAATGGCAAGCTGGACCCAGCCGCCCGCCGCTCATTTCCAAGCCCCCGCACGCTCTTCTACCAGACCGTCGGGCTGAGCAAGCTCTTTCCGAGGAGCAAGCGCTTCGGTCGCCACAACATGGGACATGTGCCCGAGGACGAGGTGCACGAGATCGACGCCGGCACCGGGGCGTGCCTGATGGTGCGCTCGGCCGCCCTGGACCGCGTCGGCTTTTTCGACCCGCGCTACTTCAACTTCGGAGAGGATCTCGACCTGTGCTATCGGCTCAAGCTGGGCGGCTGGAAGATCTTTTATCTGCCCGCCGCCTCCGCGACCCACCACGAGAATGCCGAGCCAGGCCACGAGCGCAGTCGGGAGGCGTACGAACGGTCTCGCGCGATGTGGACCTATCACTACAAGCACCACTCGGAGGACGTGTCCGCCTTCGGGAACGGCTTGGTCTGGGCGCAGATCTGGGGGCGCTACGTCGCGGGGCGAATCGGCGACACCATCAAGCCGCCGAAGCTCAAGGCGGGCTAGATGTACCACCAGATCTCCCGCAACAAAAGAAAGAGCGCGATAGTGATTGCGGGATTCCTGCTGGTGTGGCTGCTCGCGGGTTACGTCGTGGGTTTGATCGGGTACGGCAGCGGGGGGGCGATCGCGGGCGCGATCATTCTCGCTTTGCTGGGCGTCGCCGCCGCGCTCTATGCCTACTACTTCGGTTCCTCCACCGTGCTCGCCGCCGTCGGCGCGCGCGAGGCGGATCCTCGCCAGTTCCAGCAGCTGTACAACATCGTCCAGACGCTCGCGATTGGCGACGGCCTACCGATGCCGAAGGTCTACGTGATGGACGATCCAAGCCCGAATGCGTTCGCCACCGGACGCGACCCCAAGCACGCCGCGGTCACCGTGACGACGGGCTTGCTGCAGATGATGAACCGGGAGGAGCTGGAGGGCGTGCTGGCGCACGAGATGAGCCACATCAAGAACTTCGACGTCCGCCTGCTGCTCGTGGTCACGACGATGATCGGCCTTGCCGCCTTGATCGCGAGCATGTACTGGAACGGCGCCTGGCGAATCCGGAGCCGCGACGACCGCGCCGTGCTGGTGGTCTTCGCGATCGGGATCATCTTCACAGTGATCGCATTTCTGGTCGGGCCGCTGATGCAGCTTGCCCTTTCCCGCCAGCGGGAGTCTCTCGCGGACGTCAGCGGCGTGGAGCTCACGCGCAACCCGACCGGCCTGATCAGCGCGCTCAAAAAGATCGCCCAGAACGACAAGCCGCCGGAGAAGTTCAACCATGCGGTGGCGGCGATGATGATCGACAACCCCACCGAGCACCACGGCAGCTTCTTCAACCACCTGTTCGACACGCACCCGCCGATCGAAGAGCGGATCGCCGCGCTGGAGAAGATCGCGAGCGTCCAGCAGACGTAGCCGGGGCGCCAGTTGGCCAGAGCACAAACGGTCAGGTCTGTATCGCGAAGGGAGGCGGTCTCGCCCCTTCTCGCCAAGATCCTCCACGTCCGGCGCACGGAGCTCGACCGGACTCTCCAGGTCGCCGGGTTCGCGATCGTCCTCGGGTGGGCGATGTACACGGCCTTCAGCGCCGCACAGTCGATCTTTCTGAACAAGGCCGGCCCGCAGGCCTACCCGCTGTTCTTCGTGATCCTCGCGCTGAGCGTTTGGCCCATGGTCGCCCTGCAGGGCGTGGTCACGCGCCGCTACGGCGTCGGCCGCGCGTTCCGGATCAACCTCATCGCGAACGCGGTCGTCGCCGTGGGGGTCTACATCGCCTACGTGGTGCGAGAGGACGCCACCGTCGCGTTTGCGGCCTACGTCGTGTACTCGGTCGCCTTCGAGCTCGTGATGCTCCATTTCTGGAGCTTTGCGACCCAGCACTTCAACGTCCTCGAGGGCAAACGGATCTTTCCCGTGATCGCCGCGGGCTCGAGCGTCGGCTACATCCTGGCCGGCGTCACCACGACGGTCGTCGCCGTCTATGCGACCGAGCCGCTCATCTTCATCTGGTGCTTCGGGTCGGCCGTCGCCGCTTTCCTGTCGCTCCGTCTCGAGCGCACGCTGTTCCGGCCGGCCTTCGTCGATGAGGCCGACGAGTTCCTGGCCGAGCACGAGGCCGAGAAGAAGAGGCACGGCTTCGTCCCGACGCTCAGGAATGCGCTCGAGTACGTCACGGGCAGCCGCTTGGTGCTGGCGCTGATTCTCCTGTCGCTCGTGCTCCAGATCGCGAGCCGCGTCGGCGACTACCTGGTGGCGGTCCTGTTCGTCGGCGCGACGCATAACAACCTCCAGGCCCTGACGATCTTGATCGGCAACGCATGGCTTGCGAGCTACGTCGTGCAGCTCGTGGTCAGCCTCTTCGTCACGCCGTGGATCCTCTCGAAGCTCGGCGTGAAGAACGCGATCACAGTCCTGCCGATCTTCACGCTGATCGGGTTCGCCGCCGTCGCCTTCAACCCCGTCCTGGGCACGGCTCTCTTTCTCTTCATCGTGCGCAACGGTCTCCAGACCGGTCTGGACGACCCGGTCGAGAATGTGCTGGCCAGCGCGGTGCCGGCCCAGGTCGGTCCGAAGCTGAAGTTCCTGCTCGACAACGCGGTGCTGCCGGGCGCGGCCGTGCTGAGCGGCGTGCTGCTGCTGGTCACGCAGCGCGCCATCGTCGCGAGCGTGGAGGTGCTCGCGCTGATCGGCATGCTGGTCGCGGCTGGCTTCATCCTCGCCGGGCTCCGGGTCCGCAGCCTCTACCTCGACGCGATCTACGCGCGGCTTCGCACGCATGCCCTGAGCCTCGCGGACTTCACCCAGGCCCTCGGCCGCCCCAACCTGGAGCAGGTATCCGAGCTCCAGGGATACATACGGACCGGGGACGAGAAGACGCGGCAGTTCGCGGTGGCCGCGCTGGGCAAAGCCGCCCCCGACGGCTTCGTGGCGATGCTGCCCGAGCTGGTGGGCTCGGGTGACCCGGAGATACGCCGGCTGGCCTTCCAGATGGCGCCGCCGGACTCCGTCACCGAGGAGCAGCTGGAGGCGGGCTCTTTGGACGCCGACCCCTGGGTGCGCGCGGCGACCGCGGTCGCCGGAGTCGCACGCCGTGCGAGGTGGGGGCGATCCGAGGAGCTCCTCGAGGGGCTGTGGCGGTCATCAGATCGGGGCGACAGGTCGGCCGCGGTCTGGGCGGCAGCATTCACGGCCGGCAACGCCACCGTGGTGGCGGCGCTGGGAGACGTCGAGGGCCGGGTGCGCCTGGAGGCGCTCCGCAGCTTCGCCAAGCTGAAGGGCGGCGTCCCGGAGGT
>DASXBE010000021.1:0-15968 GCA_036491815.1 Candidatus Dormiibacterota bacterium
TTGGAGCTGCCCTTGGCCTTTCCGTTGCCGTTGTCGCGCGGGCCGCTGGCGTGCGAGGCGCGCACCGCCGCGCCGTGCTGCTTCGCGAACTGGCTCACGCACTGCCCGATGCCGCGCGTGCCCGAGGCGCGCAGCGTGTCCTTGCATGCCTGGACCTGCTGGCTGACCTGGTTGCCCCAGTCCTGGGGATTGACGCTGCCCGTGGTCGCGATCTCGGTGGCTGCGCCGGCGACTGTGATCGCCGCGGCCGCCGCGGCGATGCCGGTCAGCACCTTGAGGCCGAGCGCGGCGCCCGCGCCTCCCAAAAGCTTCTTCTTCATGATCCCTCCTGATCCGAGCGACCTCCGCGGCGGGACGGGCGCGGCCATGATCGGATCGAGGATCCGGTGCAGCTCACGCTCAAGCTCGCGGTCGAAGTCACTCATTACGGGAAGAACCAACGCCCAGCTCCCGGGAATCAACCATTTTTGGTGTTCCCGAGGTGAGCCAGGGTGACCTGCAGCTGCTTGCGGGCGGCGGCAAGACGCGAGGCCACCGTCTGCTCGTGGACGCCGAGGGCGGCGCCGATCTCGCGATTCGTATAGCCGTGGTGGTGCCGCAGGACGAGGGCGACCGCCTGCTTCGGCGGCAGCTTGCGGAGGGCCTGGAGCACGTCTGAGAGCTCGGCCACCGAAGCGGGGTCGGGGGCCGAGGCGGGCCTGCCGATCCGCTTGATGACCTCGCCCACCTGCCGGAGCCGTTCCCGGCGCCGGGAGGAGATGGCGACGTTGATGGCGATCCGGTGGAGCCAGGCCTCGGCCGGCGCCTCCGGCCGCCACGCCTTCCAGCCGCGGTAGGCGCGCTCGAAAGTATCCTGGGCGCAATCCTCGGCGGCCGCCGGATCGCCCAGAAGCGTGATCAGGGTGCCCAGGATCTGCCGGTACGAGTTCTGGTACAGGCGATCGAAATCGGATTCCGACCCGGGCTGATATGAGGCGCGGGGCCGCACCTCCTCGGCGCGCCCCGCGCCCTCGAACGCCATCGCCTGTTCGCTTGACTCCAAACGGATGTTCGTCTAACCTCCAACGGAATGGCCGGCACCCCACGCTTCGATACGGCCGCCTACGAAGGTGAAGTAACGCTGGATCACGTCATTTCCGAGTCACCGGCTGAATTCGTCCCGCTTCCCTCCGATCTCAAGCCCGACCTCGTCAGCGCGCTTTTCAGGCGCGGTGTCGACCGGCTCTACTCCCACCAGGCCGAGGCGTACGACGCGGTTCGCAAAGGCCGCCACCTGGTCGTGGTCACGCCCACGGCGAGCGGCAAGACGCTCTGCTACAACCTACCGGTTCTTCAACGGTTGCTCGAAAACCCTGAAAAACGCGCCCTCTATGTATATCCCACCAAGGCCCTTGCGCAGGACCAATTAGCCGAGCTCAGCGCCCTGAAGCACGGCCTTCCGATCGACATCCGGGCCGACACCTACGACGGCGACACCCCGCCCGGGCGGCGCACGGCGATTCGCGAGGGCGGGCACGTCGTGATGACCAACCCGGACATGCTGCACACGGGGCTCCTGCCCCATCACACCCGGTGGCGGCGTCTTTTTTCGAGCCTCGAGTTCGTCGTCATCGACGAGCTTCACACCTACCGCGGCCTTTTCGGAAGCCAGGTCGCCAACGTGATCCGCCGGTTGAAGCGCATCTGCGCCTTCTACGGCTCGCATCCCACATTCATCTGCGCCTCAGCGACGATCGGCAACCCGCTCGAGCTCGCCAGGCGCCTGCTCGAGGAGGACGACATCGCGCTCGTCGACCGCAGCGGCGCGCCGCGCGGCATGCGACGCCTCATCTTCTACAACCCCCCGCTTGTCAACCGCGAGCTGGGGGTGCGCCGCAGCTCGATGCTCGAGGCGAGGCGCATCGCGGCGCCGTGGATCAAGTCCGGGGTGCAGACCATCGTCTTCTGCAGGAGCCGCCTCCAGGTCGAGGTCATGCTCAGCTACCTGAGGCAGGAGCTGGCGCCCCGCCTCGATGTCAACCAGAGGGTGCGCGGCTACCGGGCCGGCTACCTGCCGCTGCACCGCAGGGAGATCGAGGCCGGGTTGCGGGCGGGCGACATCACGGGCGTCGTCAGCACCAACGCCCTGGAGCTCGGCATCGACATCGGGAGCCTCCAGTGCGCGGTGCTGGTCGGCTATCCGGGAACGATCGCCTCGACCTGGCAGCAGCTGGGCCGCGCCGGCCGGCGCTCGGGCTCGGTCGGCGTCTTCGTGGCGTCGAGCTCGCCCCTGGACCAGTTCATCGTCCGCCATCCCGAATACTTCTTGGGCACTGACCCGGAGCAAGGGCTGATCGATCCCGACAACCTCCTGCTGCTCGCCGGCCACCTCCAGGCGGGGCTCTTCGAGCTGCCGTTCGAACCCGAGGAGCGGCTTGGCCGGGCCGACGTGAGCGAGCTCTTGCGGCTCTTCGAGGAGGACGGCTCGGCCACGCTGTCAGCCGGCCGTTGGTTCTGGAGCCGCCAGGCGTTTCCCGCCGAGGAGGTTCACCTCCGTCGCATCCTCGCCGACAACGTCGTGATCATCGACACGTCCCAGCCGCGACCGCAGGTCATCGGTGAGATGGACCAGTTCACCGCGCCGGTGCTGCTCCACGAGGAGGCCGTCTACCTGCACGAGGGGGCGCAGTACCACGTCGACCGGCTCGACTGGGACGAGAAGAAGGCCTACGTCCGCCCCGTCGAGGTCGACTACTACACGGACGCGCTTGCTTCGGTCACGGTTCAGGTCCTCGACACGTTCGCCGGCCCCGACCGCGAGGGCATCACGCGCGCCCATGGTGAGGTCAAGATCACGAGCCTCGCCAGCATGTTCAAGAAGATCCGATTTCACACCCACGAAAACATCGGCGCCGGTCCGATCCACCTGCCCGAGCAGACGCTGCACACGACCGGGTACTGGGTCACCGTGGATGAAGGCCTATGGCTCTCGCTCGGCAGGGAAACACTGGACCACCCCACGAAATCTGGCGATTTCGCGGGGACCCCGGGCCTGGAAGCCGGGCTGCAGGGCATGGCCCATTCCCTCCGACACGTGGCGAGCCTTCGCCTGATGTGCGACCCGCGCGACCTTGGCTCGGTCGCCGAGGTTCGATCCGTGACGACGCGGCTTCCGACCGTGACCGTGTACGAGGTGTACCCCGGCGGCGTCGGATTCTCGTCCCGGCTCTACGAGCTCCATCGCGAGCTGCTCGACGACGCGGCGTCGCTTGTGCGCGAGTGCCCCTGCGCCGCCGGGTGCCCATCCTGCGTCGGCCCCCTGCACCTCGTGGAAGGAGCCAAGGAAGCATGTCTCCGGCTTCTCTGCGCGAGCGCCTTACCCGTCTAGGGGCGCCGCCGAGACCTCGCGCCCAGCCTTCGGGAGAGCTGCCGCGAGGCTTCGAGCCGGTCCCCACGCCGCACGGGATGGCCGCGATGCGCCAGGACGTGATCCCACTGCCGCCGCTCGACCCCGACCCGGGCAACGTCGCGTACGTGGACACCGAGACGACCGGGCTCGGAGGTGGCGCCGGCACGTACGTCTTCGCCGCGGCCGTGGCCCGGCCGATCGACTGCGGGCTTCGGGTCGCGCAGCTCTTCCTGCCCCAGCCCGGCATGGAGGCCGCCTTCCTGCACGCCTTGCAGGATGAGATGGAACCGGCCGCGGCGATCTCGACGTTCAATGGTGGATCCTTCGACCTTCCGGTGCTGAAGACCCGTTGGGTGATGGCGCGCATGCCGGGCGAGCTCACGCACGCACCCCACGTCGACCTGCTCACTCTCGTGCGGGCCCTGTACCGTCACCGCCTGGAGAGCTGCACGCTGCGCAGCGTCGAGGAGCGTGTGCTCGGCTACGAGCGCGACGACCCGCTGCCGAGCTCCCTGGTGCCTGACGCCTACTTCGAGCACCTCAGATCCGGAACCTCGGAGCTCCTGGAGGCCGCCCTTGAGCACAACCGCCTAGACGTGATCAGCCTGGTCCACCTCCACTCGCGCCTGCTCCGGCGGCTCCAGGGCGGAGAGACAGGCATGGACGCGGCGGACTGGCTCGCTCTGGGCCGCCACAGGTTCCGGCGAGGAGCCCGGGCCGACGGATGGCGGGCGCTGCGCAACGCGACCTCCTTCGGCGGCGGCGACGCTGCCGCCACGGCGGGCCTCCTGATCAGCCGCCGGCTGGTCCGGCGCGGCGCGGTCGCCGCTGCCGACCGGCTCCTGGCCTGGCTCGACTCGACCGGCGAGGATGACCTGCGGATATCGGTGGCCCGAGCCCGGCTCCTCGAGTGGCGGCGCAAGGACCCGCACCAGGCGCTCCGCGTGGTCGAGGACGCGGCCCGCCGCATGCCCGACATCGCGCCGAGTCTCGAGCACCGGACCGCGCGGCTGCGCCGCAAGGTCGAGTCGGCCCGGGTCGCCAAGCGGCACCCGCGGGTGGAGGGGCGGGGGCGGCAGGTGCAGCTCGAGGCGATGCTGCCGGAGCGCAGCTAGCCCGCCCCGGCGGAAGGAAATCCGCCCCGACAAGATACTCGCGATTTTGGCGAACGAAAAGCACTTATGGCGCGTTAGACGGCGTGCAGATGATGCATCCTTGTGCCCGATTCAATGATCCCGACCATGCTGACTGAAAACCGAACACGGGTTCGCGACAGGCGGCAGCGCGGGCAGTCCCTGGTCGAATTCGCGATTTCGTCGATCGTGCTGCTCCTGCTGGCGATGGGCCTGCTCGATCTTTCGCGGGCCTTCTACTTCGCGGTCAACCTCCAGGGCGCGGCCCGCGAGGGCGCGCGCCACGGGGCGTGGTTCAACACCGCGTCGCGCGCCAACCTCTACCTCGACGACGCGGACGTCATGACCGCGGTCAACAGCGCGCTGTCGGGTTCAGGGGTGGTCGGTACGTTCGTCCCGCAGGCGGGCTGCCTGAGCCCGACCGACAGCAACGGCGTCAACAACAGGCCCTACCCCGCCATCGATTACCCGGCGACGCCCCAGGCAGTGAACGTCTTCATCTGCTACACACCACCCTCCGGAGGGCCGGGCGTGGGAACGCTGCCCACCCATCCAAACGACAACTCCTGGCGGCTCGGTGACATCAACGTGTCGCTGCTGATGAACTTCCAGCTGATCACGCCGTTCATCCAGAACATCTTCGGCAATGGGATCAACCTCAGCTTCAACGAGCACTTCACGATCCAGGGCAAACCATGAGAGGACGCATCGCGTCCTGGTTCCGCAGCCAGCGCTCGCAGGGAATGACCGAGTTCGCGCTCATCGCGCCGGTCATCCTGCTGCTGACGTTCGGGATCATCGACTTCGGCCGAGGTCTGTACTTCTACATCACGCTTCAGCAGGCAGCCAACGAAGGTGCGCGCGTGGCGGTCCGCGCGTCGTACTTCATCGACCCCAACGGATCGACGCACACCTGGCCGACCGACGCCGACGTGGCCGCGGCGGTCCAGGCTCACGCCGTGACCGAGGTCCTCGCCAACCCGTGCCCGAACGGGCCGATCCCGAACAACGGCGTCCCGCAGGGCTCCGCTTCGCTGCCGCCCTCCAACAGCGGCTGGATCTTCATCACGGACCCGAGCCAGGCCGGCAACGGCGTGCCCAACGGCCCGCGCGGCGGCCTCGGCGTGCTTCCGGCGCCCGGTCCTGGATGCAATGCCATCACCCCCGCCGTGGGCAACGAGCCGATCAAAGTGACGCTCTGGTTCAACTTCCAGCCTCTGACTCCTTTAATTCAGCAAGCAGTTGGCAATCAGATCGTTATCACCGCCTATGCGGTCTACCGTGCCGAATACTCCAACTAAGACACGCCAGCGCCAGCTGCAGCAGGGTCAGGCCATCGTCCTGATCGGGCTCTTGATCCTGGTCCTGTTTGCCATGCTCGGCCTGGCCATCGACTCCGGCCGCGGGTACGTGGACCGCCGCGACCAGCAGGCCGCCGTGGACGCCGCGGCCCTTTCCGCGGGCGACTGGTACGAGAACTTCCAGGACCTCACCGGTTCGACCATCCCGCAGTCGGTCCAGGTTTACGAGAACAACCTGCACCTCTATTCGGGCTGGACGAGCTCCAACCACTCGTTCGCGCTGGTCGGACCGACCGGCGCGCTGCCCCAGGACACCTGGACGTACAACATCCCCAACAGCTACATCCTCACTGTGGTCGCGACCAACACCCAGTTCAACGGGTATGAGTTCGACTTTTCGACCACCCACCAGCTGCCCCTGGCCTTCATGCAGATCTTCGGCGGCCCGACAGCTGTGACGGTCTCGGCGACGGCAACTTCCATCGTTGGCAACCAGAGGCAGACCCCAGCCCTGCTGACCCTGAGTCCCAATGCCTGCGCGACGGAGCTGCAAGGCTCCGGCACCCTGACCGTGCTGGGGGACGTCTACTCCAACGGCACCGCCTGCGTCGACTCCAACCTGCACCTCGCTGGCAACTGCTACGGGCAGACAGGCTCCAACTGCAGCGCGGCAACCTATTACTGCTACAACTCGACCCCTGGGTTCATCCCCTACCCGCCAGCCCCGAACTGCAACGCCGGTGACACGCTCGGCACCTCCGTAGTGCCCGCGCCCACCCTGCCTGACCCGGGCTACCTGGCCCCGTCGGTGCCGTACTACCCAGGTGCGGGCCTGTCGTTCAACCGCGGCGGCTACAACGAGATGACGCCTGGCGTGTGGAACAGCTTCTCGATCAGCTCGAGCGCCTGCGATTGGCTGGACCCAGGTGTCTACACATGGAATGGCGGCTACTCCTCGCACGGCGGCCTGGTCTCGAACGAGCTCAAGGCCCCCAACGAGGAGCTCTACTCCGCGCCCGGCACCACCTCGCAGTCCCCATCCCCGTTCTGGGGCAGCTGCGCGGGCACCTTCAACGTCTCGGTCGTGCCGGCGGCTTCGCCCAACGGAATCAAGCACCAGGGAGGCAGCGGCCAGTGGGGCATCGAGGTCACCTCCGCCCGCTTCGATCAGTTCCTCGACCCGACGGTGACCCCGAACCCGTGCTTCGGCTCCCCCGGGTGCCGGCGCGAGAGCGCACCCTCCGCCTGCTCGCTGGCGAGCACCATCGACACGAGCAACCAGGGCATCGACGTCAACATCACGCAGAACTCGCCTGGGGCGCAGTACTACCTCGTCTACATCAACCCCAACGGCTGTGACGGCAACCCCAACAACTTCTCGTTCGTGGGCCGGTACCTGGCGCCCGGGTGGACCGACGGCGGCGCCCCTCCGGCCACCGCGACCGGTGCGCCCTGGACAGGAACGCTGAAGAGCGGGACGGGCGGATGGAACTGCCCTGTCGCCGGCGTCACGATCTGCGCGATCGCCTACAACAACCTGTCCCCCAACAACCTGTGCTTCGCGCAAGCACGCGCCCAGCTCTGCCAGGCTCCGGACGACGAGGTCGCCCCGCAGTGCTTCGCCACCTGCCCGGCGCCGGCGGGTGTGCCGCAGGACAACTCCCCCATGGCGCTCGAGTACCCGCCCTACACGGGCGGCGACGTCGCCAACGAGAACTACTGCGTGGTGTCGCCCAACCCGGGTAACCCGATCTCCCCGTGCGCGACGGCCAAGGTCACCCCGGGCGCAGTGCAGTTCTACTTCCCTGGGGCCGCAGACTGCCTCGACCAGAACGGCAACGGCTCCACGCATGTCTTCAGCGGCGAGCAGTACAACTGGATCGTCATCTACGAGGTGCCGGGCAACACCTGCTCCTACCAGAAGCTGAACGGCAGCGCGCTCACCCAGTACATCGGAACGATCTACTCGCCCACCGCGAGCTGGGACATCCTGGGCTCGGACACCTCGCCTCTGGCGGGCCAGGTGATCTGCTACGCCGCGAAGGTCACCGGCAGCGCCAACGCGGGCATCGACTTCAACCCGAACTTCTCGCCCGCGCCACCCGCGGCCCGGCTGATCAACTAAGACCCGCTCGCGCGCGCCTCGTAGCCCAGCGCGCGCAGCGCCTCGTCGATCCACTGAACCGCCATGTCTTTCGTGTTGGCCCACACGTCAGGCGATGCGCCGGGAACCCCAGTGTCGATCACGATCCTTCCCGCCACGCGCAATAGGCGCCTCACCAGGGGCGCCGCATCCTCGACGCTGAGCTCCATCGTTTCGAGCGCGCGCGACAGCATGAAACACGCCGCGTTGAACGTCTGCGCGTCGATCGGCTCGTCACCCGCGAGCCGCTCCGCCAGCCCGGTCCTGAGATCGGTGGGGTCCATGCGCCGGGTTATTATTCAGGATGGCTGGGAGATGGATCTAACCGAACCTGTCTTGCTGACACCGGAAGGGCTGGAGAAGCTCAAGCGCGACCTCGACGTCGCGTTGAAGCGGCGCACCGAGGCAGGCGAGCGCCTGAAGGAGGCGTTTCAGCCCGGGGACATCGAAGACAACCCCGAGTACGAGCAGGCGAAAGAGGAGGTCGGCCTACTGGATGGCAGGATCTACGAGCTCCAGGAGATGATCGGCCGCGCGCAGATCATCAGGGACACGCACTCGAGCGTCGCCGGGCCCGGCTCCACGATCGAGGTTGTCGACACCGAGGGCGACAGCGAGACGTACCACCTCGTCGGCGCGGTCGAGAGCGACCCGTCGGCCGGGCGCATCTCGGTGGACTCGCCGGTGGGGCGCGCCCTGGTCGGTCGCAAGAAGGGCGACAAGATCACAGTCAGCGTCCCGTCGGGCACGTTGACCCTGACCATCAAGGCGGTCAAGTAGCCCACGTCGCTGACGACCTCGCCTGCGCCGGTCCAGGAGATCGATCCCGAATCGATCGACGAGCGCACCACGATGGGCGTGTTCTGCCGCCAGGCGGCGAGGTACGGCGATCGCCCGCTGGTCCACCACCTCGTCGGTGACACGTGGCAGGCGCGGTCGTGGAACGACATGCGCCGCGACATTCTGGCCGTCGCCTCAAACCTCCTGAACCTCGGGATCAAGCCGGGCGACCGAGTGATCCTGCTGTCCGAGAACCGCCTCGAGTGGATCTATTGCGATTTCGCCATCCAGGCCGTGGGCGGGGTCACCGTCCCCGTCTATCCCAACTCCACCGCCGAGATGGCCCAGAAGATCGCCCTCGACTCAGGTGCGGTTCTCGCGATCGCCTCGAAGGCCGCGAGCGAGGGCAAGCTCGAGGTCGGGGACGCCCTCAAGACGATCGTGCTGATCGACGCGGTGGTTCACGATTGGGTCGCGGGCGGACCAAGCCGCACCTCCGAGGTCTCCGCCAGGTTGCAGCGCATCAAGCCGGACGACCTGTGCACCATCGTGTACACGTCGGGCACGACCGGCGACCCTAAGGGTGTCGAGCTGGCCCACCGGAACCTGGTCGACATCAGCCGGGCCGCCGTGAAGGTTCATCCCATCACGGATGCCGACTCGTCGCTCTCATTCCTGCCTTATGCACACGTCTTCGAACGGATCAACGACATCTTTGTCGGCCTCGTGTACGGCGGCCAGACCTGGATCTCACGCGGCGCCGATCACCTCGCGCAGGAGCTCGGCGAGGTGCAGCCGACCGTCATGTGCAGCGTGCCGCGCATGTACGAAAAGATGCACTCGGTCGTGATGGCCCGCTTCCGCGAGTCCAGCGCGCCCCGGCGCGCGGTGTTCTCGTGGGCCCTGGGAGTCGGCAGGCGGCGCTGCCATTCGGAGCGCCCTGGCCCCGTGCTGGCGGCGCAGCACCGGCTGGCGGACCGCCTGGTCCTCGGGCCTCTCCGCAGGCGGCTGACCGGAGGCCGCCTCCGGTTCTTCATCAGCGGCGGCGCGGCCCTGTCGAAGGATGTCGAGGAATTTTTCTGGGCGATCGGCGTGCCGATCCTGAACGGGTGGGGCATGACCGAAACGTCATCGGGCGTGTGCTCCAACACACTCCACGAGCATCGATTTCTGACGGTGGGAAAGCCCTTCCCGGGCGTCGAGATCAAGATCGCAGGCGACGGCGAGATTCTCGTCAAAGGCCCCGGCAACATGCTCGGCTATCGCGGCAAGCCGGAGGCGACGGCCGAGGTCCTCAAGGAAGGTTGGATCTTCAGCGGGGACGTCGGCGAGATCGACAGCGACGGGTTCCTGAAGATCACCGACCGCAAGAAGTCGCTCTTCAAGACGGCGGGAGGCAAGTACATCGCGCCCCTTCCGCTCGAGCACGCCCTACTGGCCAATCCTCTCGTGCTTCGTGGCGTGATCGTCGGTGAGAGCCGGCCTTACGTCACAGCCCTGATCGTGCCGGACCGGGCGGCCGCTCAAAAGCAAGGTCTCGACGAGCCCGCCTTAAAAGCCTCCATCCAGAGCACCGTCGACGACCTGAACGCGAAGCTCGGCCGCTGGGAGACGATCAAATACTTCACCTTGCTCCCGAACGACTTCACCGAGGAATCGGGCGAGCTGTCCCTCAAGCTGGACATCAAGCGCCAGGCGGTCGCCTCCAAGTACGCGCCGGAGATCGACGCCATGTACACGGACAAATCGCGGTCCTCGTAATCTCGTGGCGTGGCGGGGCCGATCGACATGTCCGACCTGCACAGCGCGCTCGACCGGCTGCGTCCCCAGCTGTGCCACTGCGGGCTGAAGGGCGAGTGCCTGGGCTGTAAGGGAATCGAGATGGTGCGCGCGCAGGCCGAGGCCGTGGTCGCCGCCGCCAGCCAACCGATCCTGCTCCAGGTGGCGCAGGAGTCCGCCATGAAAGACATGACCAGCCGCTTCGAGGCCATGTCGGAACGCCTGATGGCCGACCCGGAGATCCGCCGCTCCGCCGAACAGATGCAGGAGCGCTTGATGGCCGACCCCGAAACCCGCCAGCTCCTCGAGGAGCTCATGCGCCGCCTGGGCCAGCCGCCGGGGGAGCTCCAGGGCTAGGTTTGGAGAGCGTCTGCGAAGGGCTGTCCTCCGCGCCGGCCGCACCCTGTATCCAACCTGCGCCGGTACCGAGCCACCAAACCGCGGCCAAAGCTAGCCGGCCCCGGAGCAGGGCGGCCCAGAGTTACACGGCCGGCGTCGGGCTCGCCGCGGCGGGCTTGTGCTTCATCCCAGTGCTCCAGAACGGGATCGGGCCCGTCTTGAGCCGCTGCAGCACCGCGTGCTCCTGGGTCGTGGTGAGCTTTCCCGACTTGACCGCGGCGTCCAGCAGGGGCGTCACCTGGGCGATTAGGTTGGTTCGGAACTGCGCCTCGGTGAGGTTCTTGGAGGCCGCCACCTGCGACAGCGACATGCCGCCGCCCAGGTCGGTCTTGAGCTGCGCGGGCGTGACCCCCAGCGCCGCAGCCGCCGCCGCGAGGATCTGCTGGGTGTAGGCGCCAAGCGGCGCTCCGGTGGCGGGCTTCGGCGCCTTGCCCAGGCCCGCGGCCAGGTTGCAGGGTGGCTGGGCGGCAAGCTTCTGCTTCAGCTTGTCTGCGGCGGCCTGGGTCAGCTGCTTGGCCTTGACCTCGTCCGCGAGGGTCTCGCCGACCGCCTTGGAGACCGCCGCGTTGACCTGGCTCTGGCTCTTGCCGAGGTCGTTCGAGAGGTGGGAGATGAAGTCGTTGCACACTGTGGAGGCGGCGTTCGCCTGGTCGAGGGAGGTTGCGCCGGTTGACGCGGGCGGGTTCGAGCTCGACGGGCGGAATCCGACAGTCAGGCCTGAAGCCGAGGCCGTGATCAGCACGGCTGCCCCGGCGACGGCCACCGCGGCCAGGGCGAGGCCGGCGACGCGGAGGTGGCGGAGGTTGGCGAATCTGGTCATCACAGCTATAAGTAGACGACGGCTGGGGAAGCGCCTACCTCTGAAGAGCGTCAAGCTTTTGTAAGCGCTTGTAAGCCCCCGCACGGGGCCCGGTCTTATATTCGCGTGATGGAGTCGCCGCCAAGCTCGGGCTGGACCGGGAAGCACGCCGTCGAGCTGTACGTCCGGACCTACACCACGATGCTGCAGAGCTCCGGCGACATCAAGGTCGAATCTCTCGTCCAAGCCCACCTCGGCATGGGTTCGGTGCTGCACCCCCTGGCCGCCGAGCCCCAGATCGACATGGGAGCCTTGATCTACGCCGTGCGGCGCCTGCCCGAGGCGATCAGCCGCTGCCGCCAGGTCGTGATGGGCCAGAGCCCCCAGGGGTTCCGCGCCGTGCTGCACGCCGAGATTCTGTCGTGGGAAGCGGTCAAGGCCCCCGCCCGGCGCCGCCGCTGGTATCACGACGGCAAGAACACCCTGGCGGTCCTCATCGCCTCAGCCTCCGACATCGACGACCTCGTGCCAACCCTGGTCGCGTACCAGATCGAGTGGAACAAGCTGCATCGCGCGATGCAGGAGGTCGAGCTCTCGGACGAGCGGGCGCGACAGGCGGCGGGCGCCACGGCGGACGACTGGCGCCGGCTGAGGGAGTCGTGGGGCGACAGCTTCGACGCCAACCTCGCGGCGATCAAGCGCGAGGAGTGCCGCATCACGCTCCGGCTGATCGGCGGGAGTCACCTCGGGTACGACCGCAACGCGAGCCGGTGGTGGCTCCCGATCGCTGCGGCCATGGAACAGATGGGAGCGCGGGACGCGCCGATCTATTTCGTGTCCTCTAACGCGCACAGCCTGGTCAACGTGCTGACCGGCGTCGCGCGGCAGTTCGAGCCCGAGATCGTGGACTGGATCGGGCGCAACAACCGCGACCTGGACGTGGAGCGGCGCAAGCTCGAAGCCGGCCACAGCCGCGCGTCGCGACACAACTGGCTCTATTACGGCGCGCGCCAGGTTTTCGATGCGCACCCGGATCGCGAGCGCCTGCGCCGGAGCCGGGCCGAGATGGAAGCAGCCAACGGCGTCCGCCACATCCCGGCCAAGGGAACCGGGGTCGACTCCGCGGCGCAGATCTTCATGCTGTCGAAGCTCGACGCCTCGGCCATCGACCCTCGAGTCGGCGCCGTCGACGAGCGCAAGCTGAAAAGCTCGGACGCCTGCATCCTGAACGTCGACTACCCGCTCGGCCAGGCCGCCTATCACATCCTCCGCCAGGTCGCCGAGCAGGCCTCATGGGTGAGAGGCGTCTACATCCTCGGCAAGGCGGCGACGTTGAACGCAGACGTCGGGGACGTGATGATCCCAAACGTCGTGCACAACGAGCATTCGGGCAACACGTACTGGCTGGACAACTGCTTCACCGCCGCCGACGTACAGCCCAACCTGGTCTACGGCTCGGCGCTCGACAATCAGCGCGCCGTCGCCGTGCGAGGGACGTTCCTGCAGAACCGGGACTACCTCGACTTCTACTATCACGGGCGCTACACCGTGGTGGAGATGGAGGCCGGTCCATATCTCGACGCCTGCTACGAGATCGTTCAGCCCGACCGGTATCCGCTCGGTGAGAGCGTCAACATGGCGCAGGTCAACTTCGACCTGGGCATCGTGCACTACGCGTCTGACACTCCCTACACGCAGGCGCGCACGCTCGGCGCGCGCGGCCTCAGCTATCGCGGGATGGATTCCACCTACGCGTCCGCTATCGCGGTGGCGCGGCGGATCCTGCGGCGCGAGGAGGCGCTCCTCCCCGAACAGAGCTGACCACCACTTGGTGCGGGTGGTTGTGCTCGCCGGCGCCGTGGTGGATCTCCCCGCACGGGTGGCAGCTCTCGACCTGGATCGTGGTGTGGCCGATGTCAAAGCGCGCGCACAGGCGAACCTCGAGATCGCGCACCACGTGCTCCGCGTCCTCGAGCGGACACTCGCCGACGACCACGTGGCAGCTCAGCGCCATCTCTTCCGAGGACAGCGCCCAGACGTGCAGGTCGTGAACGCTGGTCACGAGCTCGGTGTTGGTGATCTCGGCCGTGACCGCGGCGACGTCGATGTCAGGCGGCGTGCCCTCCATGAGGAGGTTCACAGTCTCGCGAATGATTCCCCACGCGCCCCACGCGATCAGGGCCGCGATGGCGAGCGACAGGAGCGGGTCGATGTAGAGCCACCCGGTGACCAGGATGACGATCCCGGCAAGCACCACCCCGGCCGAGGCGGCCACGTCACCGGTCACATGCAGCAGAGCCGCCCGGAGGTTCAGGTTGTGGCCGTGGCCGCGAAGGCCCACGATCACGAAAGCGTTGATGGCGATGGCGGCCAGCGCGCCCGCGACGACCACGCCGCCCGCCACCGGCTGGGGCGAGGACAGCCGGCGCACCGCCTCGAAGCCGATCGCCAGCACGATCACCACGAGGGTCACCGAGTTGAACAGGGCGGCCAGGATGCTCACCCTCTGGTAGCCGTAGCTGCGGCGCCGGTCGGCGGGCCGCCTCGACTGCTCGACAGCGAACCACGCCAGGCCGAGCGCGAAGACGTCGGTGAGGACGTGACCGGCGTCGGCAAGGAGCGCCAACGAGTGGGAGGCGAGGCCGGCGGTCAGCTCGATCAGCAGGACGAGGACGGTCAGCAGGAGCGCCCGCTTGAGCCTCGAACCCGTCTGGGTCACCCGTACCACAGCTCTAATCTACCCGTCCGTCGCGCCACCAATCCTCCTTACCGGCGAGGAACGCGAGCAGCATGCCGTGGCGCAAGCCTTCGTGGCTGATGTGAAGCAGCGACAGCCCGTACCAGTCCAGAAAAAGCAGCATCGCCTCGATCCCCGCCCGCATCGCCCGGACCCTGTTCGGCGGTAGCGCCACCGCCCGGCCGACCTCGGACGACCGGTCTCGATCCAGTCGTGACTCGCACCTGAGGAGGTCCTCGGTGGTCAGCACCAGGGGCGGGTTGCGGCGGGCGAGCAGGAAAGGCAGGTTCGAGGCCGTGCCCCCGGTCGCCACCAGCCTCTCCACCTCGCCGTCCGGCGCGCGGGCGACCTCCCGGAGCGCCGCCCTGCGCAGCCTGGCCCGTTCCTGTGGCGTCGGCGGATCCGACAGGTAGGTCCGGGCGAGCACTCCCGAACCCATACGCAGCGAGGCCGACTCGATCACATCGTGTCCGCGGGCCACCACCACCTCGGTCGACGCGCCCCCGAGGTCGACCATCGCCCAGTCCCGACGCACGGCGTGCCGGCTCGCCACCCCGAGGAAGCTGAGCTGCGCCTCCCGCTCGGCCGAGACGATCCTCACCGGCGTCCCTATGAGCTCGCCCGCCTGGCGGACGAACGCCTCGCGGTCGGAGGCCTGCCTCACCGCCTCGGTCGCCGCGGCGATCAGGCGGTCGTAGCCGTAGGCCTGCGCCTGCTGGACGACCTTGCGCAGCGCCCGCAGCGCGGTGCGCGAGCGCTTGCCGATCATCCCGGTCCGCGCGACCTGCGGACCGAGCTCCGGCATCTCGACATGGTGGGCGACATCCACGAGCTTGCCCCTGACCACGTCCGCGACGAGGACGTGCACCGTGTTGCTTCCGATATCGACGGCGGCAAGGCGCATCTGGTGTCACTCTAGAATCTGGCCGTGGCGAAGAGAACGCGGATCGAGAAGGATTCCATGGGCGAGATGGAGGTTCCGGCGGACGCGTACTACGGCGCCTCGACGCAGCGGGCGGTGCTCAACTTCCCCATCTCCGGCCAGAGGTTTCCGCGCCAGTTCATCCGCGCCCTCGGCATGGTCAAGAAGGCGGCCGCGCAGACGAACCTCGAGCTCGGATTGCTGGCCCGCCGCCGCGCCCGGGCGATCACGGCCGCGGCGCAGGAGGTCGTCGACGGGGCCCATGACGAGCAGTTCCCCATCGACATCTACCAGACCGGATCGGGCACCTCGACCAACACCAACGCCAACGAGGTGATCGCGAACCGGGCGACCGAGATCCTCGGCGGTGAGCGCGGCTCGAAGCTGGTGCATCCGAACGACCACGTGAACCTGTGCCAGTCATCCAACGACGTCATCCCGACGGCGATTCAGCTGGCCGCCGCGATGTCGATCCGCGAGGAGCTCATCCCCTCGCTGGACCGGCTGAGGCGCGCCCTCGAGGCGAAGAGCAAGGAGTTCTGGCCGCTCGTCAAGACAGGCCGCACGCACCTTCAGGACGCGACCCC
>DASXBE010000022.1:0-7875 GCA_036491815.1 Candidatus Dormiibacterota bacterium
GTACGAGGCCTATGCGGAGATGGCCGTGCCGCAGATGCGCCGGATCGGAGAGGAGATCAAGGAGCGGTGGCCCGAGGCCAAAGTGGCGATGGTGCACCGGACGGGACACCTGGAGATCGGCGAGGTCTCGGTCGTCGTGGCGGTCTCAGCCCCTCATCGGGAGGAAGCGATCGCGGCGTGCAAGTGGGGCATCGACCGGCTGAAGGAGTCGGTGCCGATCTGGAAGAAGGAGCACGCAGCCGACGGCACGTTCTGGATCGAAGGCGGGGAGAGCATCGCCGGGAAGGCCTGACGCCGCGTAGGGTTCCTCCATGCGGCGTTGGAGGCGGCTTCTCGACGGGGTGCTCGCTTCAATCGTCGCGGTGTCACTGACCGCCGCCACGATCGCACCCGCGACTCGTGGTGTCGTGACGGGACATCTCATCGCCTGCGATGCCCTTGGCCTCACCCACCCTGCCTACGCCGATGGGATGGTGAGCGTGCTCAGGGGCGAGATCAGATTGGCGTACAGCGACAAAGACAATGCCGTGGTCGAGGCGCTTCCGACCGAGGTGGTGGCGAGGCAGAGCGTCTCGGCTGATAACGGCTACACGTTCATCCTCGACCCCGGCCGGTATGTGCTGGCCACACCGGGTCCGTGGATCAGCACGGCGATCACGCTCAACCCGGGCGACCACCTGAGGGTCGACATGCCGAACGGCTGCATCTGACCATCAGTCGCGGACCCTCGCCACCGACAGGCCGTCGCGGATCGGGATCACCACGCTCTCCAGGCGAGGGTGCTTCGAGACGAGCTCGTTGTAGAAGGCCGCGTTGCGGATGTTCTGCGCCGCCGGCCGGACCACCTGTCCCTGCTGCAGCGCGTTGTCGGTCATGAGGAGGGCTCCCGGTTCCAGACGCTCCAGGCAGAGCTCGAGCACGCGGCGCGTGATCTCCTCCGACCGGAACGAGTTGATCAGGTCGATGAAACAGGCGTCGAAACGCCCCTCCAGCTTTTCGAGCCCCGAGACAGCGTCCTCCTCCAGCACCAGCGCCTGCTTGCCGAACCCGGCTTCGGCGAAGTTGGCCCGGGCCCGTTCGGCCCGCGCGTGGTCCATCTCATAGGTCGTCAGCGTTCCGCCGGCGGTGGCGCTGAGCATCCAGATCCCGCTGTACCCGGTCGCCGTGCCGAGCTCGAGCAGCCGCTTGGCGCCGGCGATCCTGACCAGCAGGTGGAGCAGCGCGCCCTCGTGCGCGTCGACGATGGGTATGTGCTCGCGATGCGCCTCCTCCTCGAGTCGCGCCAGAACGGCGTCGCGGGCCGGCAGCAGGCCTGTCATGTACTCCTGAAGCTCGTCGGTCGACTCGACCCGCCTCATATCGTGCCCACCCTCTCGGGAGCCAGTATGTCCAGCACTCGGTCCACCTCCTCGTCGGTGTTGTAGAAGTGCGGCGACAGCCGCACGAAGTCACGGTGTGTGCGTGCGATGACGCGCGACGCCGCGAGGTCGCGCAGCAGCGCCTGGGCGTCGACGCCCCGCTTGCGAACCGAGACTATGCCTGACGATTCCTGCGGTATTCGGGGCCAGGGCTCGATCATCTCGAGGCCGCCGGCCGCCAGGCCCTCGCCAAGCCTGCGTGCCAGCCCGAGCACGCGCTGCTCGATGAGCTCCGGGCCGACCTCGAGCAGCAGCTCCAGGGCCGCGCCGAACGCGGCCGTGTCCAGCAGCGAGACGACCGACTCTTCGAACCGGCGCGCGGTGGGCGCGAGGGTGAGGTCGTATTCGAAGTAGCGGTCGAACCCGACGACCGAGCCCACCCCCACCACCATCGGCGTGATCCGCTCGAGGAGCTCCGGCTTGCAGAAGCAGAATCCGATTCCCGGGGGGCCCATGAGCCACTTTCCCGCGCCTGCGGAGCAGAAGTCGATGGGCATCCGCTCCGTGTCCACGCGCAGCGCTCCGACGCTCTGCATCACGTCGACCGCGAAGATGATGCCACGCGAGCGGCACTCGGCTCCGATCGCGTCAAGGTCGATCCTGAACCCGTTCCAGAACTCGACATGGGAGAGCGCGACGACCCGTGTCCGCTCATCCATCAGCGCGAGCACCGACTCGACCGGGATGCGACCATCGACGGGCTTGGCTTGCCTGAGCTCCACTCCCCGCGGCGACAGTGCCATCCACGGATACACGTTGGCGGGGTACTCGCCCGTGGCGCTCACGACGTTGTCCCCCGCCCTCCAGTCGAGGCCGCTCGCCAAGAGCGACATCCCGTGCGCGGTGCTCC
Source organism: Candidatus Dormiibacterota bacterium (assembly GCA_036491815.1). Taxonomy (GTDB): domain Bacteria; phylum Chloroflexota; class Dormibacteria; order Dormibacterales; family Dormibacteraceae; genus DASXBE01. The sequence goes on from DASXBE010000022.1 coordinate 2,269, forward strand.
GCGTGAGCGCGATCGAATCGGGCACGGCGTTGATCAGCTGGCCCACCAGTCCACGCACGCGGTCGGCCTGGTCCTGGGCCCAATGGTCGGGGTAGGGCCGGTTCACGGACGCCGCGACCACCTGCTCGATCGCAGCCTGGACCCGACGCGACATCGGCGCGACGCCGGCGTGGTTCATGTGGATGTAGCGCTCGGCGATCGGAAAGAGGTCGCGTGCTTTCAGCACGTCCATCTGATTCAAGCCTAGAGCTGCTCCAGCATCGGTTGGAGGGTGGCGATGTAGGCCCGGGCGAGGTCGGCCGCACGCTCGAGCACGACGTCGTCGAGCTGGGTCGCGGGGATCGTCTCGTAGAGCCGCATCCACCCCCGGTCCCACGGCTCGAGCTCAGCGTGAGGCAGGCTCGCCTTGACCTCGACCATCCTCGTCCGAAAGTGGTCGAAAGCGCGCACGTTGTCAGGGCCGCTCCCCTCGAAGTGCAGGCCGACCTCGAGGCGGCCGGCCCCCGCGTGGTGCCAGACCTCGAAGTGGAACTCGGGGTTTTCGTAGTGCACCTTCATGAGCCGTCCCCTTCCGCGCCCGCTGTTGAACGCGCGGAGCTCAGGAGGCAGGCCGGCCTTCAACTTCTTGCGCACCCCGGCGAAGAAGTCACGCGGGGAGAGGACGATGCCCCTGGCCAACATATCCCGTATTCTGCGAGCAGTGTCGATCCACATACCGACGGTCACGGAGAACGAGGGGGGCAACCGCGAGCGGAGCTTCGACATCTACTCGAGGCTGCTGAAGGACCGGATCATCCTGATCGGGCGCCCGATCGACGACGTGGTCTCGAACCTGGTCGTCGCGCAGCTCATGTACCTGGCGGCCGACGATCCCGAGAAGGAGATCCAGATCTACGTCAACTCGCCGGGCGGCGCGGTGACGGCGGGATTCGCGATCTACGACACGATGCAGTACGTGCAGGCGCCGATCTCCACCGTCTGCATCGGCCGCGCGGCGAGCTTCGGCACCGTCGTGCTGATGGCGGGCGCCAAGGGCAGGCGTTTCTCGCTCCCCAGCTCGACGATCCACATGCACCAGCCGCTCATCGGAGGTCAGGGCCTGCAGGGCCAGGCCAGCGACCTGGACATCCACGCCCGCGAGATCATCCGAATCAGGACCGTCCTCAACGAGCTGATCGCCAAGCACACCGGACAGTCCCTGGAACGCGTCGAGCGGGACACCGATCGGGACTATTTCCTGACCGCCCAGGAGGCGGTCGAATACGGGCTGATCGACGGGATCATCGAGCAGTCGAAACTGCCGGCGCTGGCTGCCGCGAAGTAAGCAGGCCGGCGGCCCTCAGGCAGACCCAGCCGATCACCAAAAGGCCGACCAGAGCGGGCACCGGCGCCGGAGTCACGGCCGCGGCGGCGGTACCGATGGACAGCACGAGCCAGTCGTACCAACGCGGGTGCGGATAGACCATGAGGGCCACCGCGACCATGACCATGTCGGTGGGCAGCGAGTGCGGTGAGGCGAGGACGCCGCCCGCGACGAGCACCGCGGCGGCCGACCTCAAGTCATCGCGGACTCGCCAGGCCAGGTAAACGACCGCGGCCAGCGCGAGCGCGGTGAGGGCGGCCGCGGTCACAGCTCGAGCGCCCAGCGGCATCAGGGTGCCCAGGTGTCCCAGGTCCACCTCTCGGGCTCCGGGTTGCACCGTCGTCCCGGCGGCGCCGAGCCATTGGAGGATCCATCGCGGGTTGAGGGCAAGGGTCACCGCGCAGAGCGCGACCCCGACGGCGGCCCATCCCGCCAAGACCTTCCACCGCCGCGCGAGCAAAAGGGCCGCGCCGGCCGGCAGCACAAGCTGCGGCTTCATGAGCGTGAGACCCAGCGCCAGGCCGGCCAGGTAGGGCCTCGACCAGAGCGCGATCGCCGCGCCGATGCCGAGTGCGACCATGCCGTCCAGCTGGGCGTTGAGCAGGAGCAGCGCCGTGGGCACCGAGGCGAAAGCCGGCAGGATCGCCGCGGGCGCGCGCGGCCTCGCGGCGAGGTAGAGGCCCAGCCCCAAGCAGGCGAGGCCGAACAGGATCCAGAGCCGCCCGCCGGCAGTCGTGCCGAGCGCCTCGAAGGGGGCCGCGACGAGGGCCACCCAGGCCGGCGCGAGGAACGGGAGGATGCCCTGGATGCCGAGCGTGACCAGTGTCTTGCCACCCGTGACGTCCCGCTCCACAGCGCGCTGAACGCCCAGGTCGTAGAGGTGGCCAGGATCGTCGACGACCAGGCGGCCGCCCGTCGCGAAGGCCGGCCAGTCCGAGTTGATCACGCTGTCGCCGCTCTCGACCAGCGGGTACACGACGAATCCCAGCGCCACCGCCAGCATCGCGACGGAGCCGCGCCACCTCCAGCTCGAGGCGGTTTTCACGCCTGCGCGCTCTGCATTCCGGCCGCGCGCATCACCGGGATGATCAGCGCACCCTGCACCAGCAAAGACAGCAGCACCACGCCGTACGCGACCACCGAAACCCTGCTGTCCACGCCGCTCACGCCCGCCACCGACAGGGCCAGGGCGACCGAGAGCGCTCCGCGCAGGCCCGCCCAGAAGGTCACGTGGCGCCAGGTCCAGGGGATGTTCGAACGGAGCCCGGCGAGCCACAGCAGACCATAGACGGGCACCGCTCGCGTGACCAGCATGATCACGAAGGCGATCACGATCATGCCCAGGACCGGCAGCAGCGTCCACGCGGGAAGCGCGGCGCCGACCAGGATGAACAGCATCGCGTTGAGCACGAACGCGAGGAGGTTCCAGAAGCCGAGCAGCTGCGGACCGTGAAGTCGCCCGATGTGCGCGCCGTACCGTGCCACCACGATCCCGGCCACGACCACCGCGACGATGCCCGAGACGTGGAGGATGTCCGCGGCCAGGTAGCTGCCGTACGCGATGACGAGCGTCGCGAGGATCTCCAGCGACGCGTCGTCGGCAAAGCGCAGCAGCGCGAGGCCCAGAAAGCCGACGCCCAGGCCCACGGCCGTGCCGCCGACGGTGAGCTCGAGGAACCTCACCGTCGCGTCGCCAAACGACGGGGCTCCCGCGACTATGGTGGCGAGCACGGCGGAGAACACGGCGACGCCGGTGCCGTCGTTGAAAAGGCTCTCGCCTTCGAGGATGGCCGCCAGGCCGGCGGGCGCGCGGACGCGGCGAAGGATCGTCACGACGGCGATCGGGTCGGTGGCCGCGAGGATCGATCCGAGCAGCATCGCGCTGGCCCACGCCAGGCCGAGGCCGAGGTGGGTGAGCACGCCGATCAGCAGGACCGTCAGTCCGACCCCGGCAGTCGCCAGCAGTCCCACCGGGATCGCGCGTCGCGTCAGCTCGGGCAGGTCCAGCGTGAGCGCCGCCTCGAAGATCAGGCCCGGCACGAAGGCCAGCAGGATGACGTTCGCGCCGATCCTTGGAAACTGTCCGCCGGGCAGGATCCCGACCACGATGCCCGCCGCCGCCAGGATGACCGGGTACGGCAGCAGGCGCGCCCTCCTGGACACCAACCCGAGCACCGTGGCCAGCGCTCCGACGAGGATGAGGAGCAGCAGGAATCGCTGCTGCGGGTTCATCTAGAGGTCGACGGCCATGCCATCGCGCGCGGCCTTGACCTCGATGCCGAGGCGCTGGGTCAGGTCGGCAGCGAGCTCCCACGGGTGCGCTCGCCAGACCGTCATCCCGTAATGAGTGAGGATCGCCAGGCGCGGCCGAGCCTCGCGGATGATGCGCTCCGCGTCTTCGAGGCACAGGTGCGGCAGCTCGTCGCGGCACTGCATGAGCACCACGTGGATGACCATCACGTCCGCCTTGTGCTGCTCGGCGATCCCGTCGTAGTACTTGCTGTCCGTGATCCAGCCGAGCCTGTCTCCGAACCGAAATCCGAACGTCTGGGACTGATGGATGTGGAGCGGGCTGGTCGTGAATGAGATCGTCTTGACCGTGTAGGTCATCTCCGGCTCGAGGCGGACGATCTCCTGGGGGAAGCGCCGCAGGTAGTTGAGGACCACGGGGTCTTCATCGAGTGCGTCGGGGGGGCAGAACAGGCGGCCGCGTTTCGAGAACCCGCCCTCCGTCATCGCCTCCACCATCACGTTGACGTCGCCCGAATGGTCGAGATGACGGTGGCTGAGCACGATCGCGTCGAGCTTCGTGAGGTCCACCTTCCGCTTGGCGTACTGCACGATCGCGCCGGGCCCTGGGTCCAGGCTGATCCGGGTCTCGCCGTCCTCGAGGAACAGGCCCCCGGACGCCGCCAGCTGCTTGGCCACCATGAACCTCGCGCCCGCCGTGCCCATGAATGTGAGCTTCACGTCTCGGCGACCTCGCTCAGCGCCACCTCGGATTGCTCGCCGAAGTAGCGCTCGTACAGCTCGCTAACGCGATCCACGGTGTCGATCTCCTCGACGGGCTTGTCGTCTCGGATGCGCACGATGCGCGGAAAACGCAGTGCGAATCCGCTCCTGTGCCGGCTCGAATGCTGGATGGAGTCAAACGCCACCTCGAGGACGACCTCGGGTCGCACCATCCTCACATGCCCCAGGTCCTCGATGGTCATCTCCAGGAACCGTTTCGTCATGGTGGCGATCTCGGCATCGGTGAGGCCCGTGTACGCCTTGCCCACGTTGACCAGGCGGCCGGCCGCGGTGTCCTTGACCGCGAACGTGTAGTCGGACAGCACGCCCTTGCGCTTGCCGTGGCCCCACTCGACGGCGGTCACCACGACGTCCAGGGTGGCCAGCGGCCGCTTCAGCTTCAGCCAGGCGAGGCCGCGCCGGCCCGGCGTGTACGGGCTCAGCGGGTCCTTGACCATCAGCCCCTCGTTGCCGCGCGCCCTGGTCTCGGCGAAGATCCGGTCGAGGTCGTCGGGACCTGTCGACTCTTCGACCCGCGCCAGGAGAAAGGGATGCGCGAGGCCGAGCTCCTCGAGCAGCTTGCGCCGCGAGGTCAGGGGCTCGTCGAGGAGCGTGCGGCCGTCCAGCCACAGCAGGTCGAAGATGACCAGGGCCACCGGCACGTCGCGGCGCAGCTCCCCGTCCACCTTCTTGCGCCCGAGCCGGCGCTGCAGCTCGAAAAAGCGCAGCACGCGGCCGTCGCGGTGGGCCAGCACCTCTCCGTCGAAGACGACGTCGTGGCGGATCGCCGGCGCTCCCTCGATCAGCTCCGGAAAGGCGCCGGTGGTCTCCCTGAGGTCGCGAGAGAAAAGCTCCACCCTGTCGCCCTGGCGGTGGAGCTGGCAGCGCACGCCGTCGTACTTCTCCTCCGTCCACACGGAGTCAGCGCCCATCCGCTCGAACGCCTCGCCCGCGGTCTCGACGGGGCTGGCCAGCATGAACCGAACGGGTTGAAAGGGGGTCAGAGTGCTGGTGTCGAACTGCCCGTGACGGCAGCGCACGGCCGTCTCGCCGATGTCGCCAGTGATGAGGTGGATGCGCTTGACCTGCGTGATCGGCACGTCGAAAGCCTGGGCGATCGCCGCCTCGACCAGCCCCTCGCTCAGGCCGATGCGCAGCTCGCCCGAGATGATCTTGATCAGGAACCGGGCCGCCTCGGGGTGCATGCGGCGCATGGCTTTCTCCAGCGGCGC
>DASXBE010000023.1:0-2049 GCA_036491815.1 Candidatus Dormiibacterota bacterium
GGTCGGCGGCTCGCTAGCCGATCTCTTCCCAGGACGTGGCGTTGCCCTCGAAGGGGTCCGGCTCGGACTCCTCCTGGGTGCCCACCTTCTGGTGGAAGCGGCTGGCGATCATCTGGTAGGCCATCGCCTTGGGGATGCCGAGCTTGGTCAGCGACTTGACCTCGTCGGCCATCACCTTGTCGCGGGCGGCCTCGACGGCTGCGAGGACCTCCTCGATCGTCGCCGTCTTTTTCTTCACAGGATTTGATTCTACCGCCCCGATCTCAAACCGACATTTCACCGGGCTCTAAACTTGTGGTTCACGCCGCCGGGCTCGAGTGGGGGGAAGCTTGATTTGCCGACCGAATACACTCCCGACAAGATCAGAAACGTGGTCCTCCTGGGCCACTCTCACGACGGAAAGACGACCCTCGCGGAAGCCATGCTCTTCGCATCGGGCGCCGTCGCCAGGCAGGGTTCGACCGACCAGGCGACGGCGACGATGGACTTCGAGCCGGAGGAGCACAAGCGGAAGATCTCGATCAACCTGGGGGTCGGGTTCACCGAGCACAACGGGTTCAAGCTCAACGTCCTCGATGCCCCGGGCTTTTTCGATTTCGCCGGGCAGGTCTTCAGCGGGCTGCGGGCCGCCGAGAGCGCGGTCGTGGTGGTCGGCCCGACCGGCCAGCTCGCCGTCGGGACGGAGGTCGCGTGGGAGCAGTGCAACCGGACCAACAAGCCGCGGATCGTCGTGGTCAACAAGCTGGACAAGGAGAACTCCGACTTCTACGGCGCGGTGGCGGCCATGCGCGACCACCTGTCGCCCCGACCCTTCCCGCTCCACCTCCCGATCGGCGAGGAGCAGGACTTTCGCGGCATCGTCGACCTGCTCCACCTGAAGGCCTTTGTCACCACCCCCGACGGCAAGGGCGGCGAGGTCCCCATCCCCGACGACATGCGGGGCCGCGTCGACCAGTACCGCGGTCAGCTCATCGAGGCCGCCGCCGAGAGCGACGACGCGCTCCTGGAGAAATATCTCGACTCGGGCACGCTCAGCGAGGAGGAGATCCAGCGCGGGCTCCGCGAGGGCATCCTCGAAGGCAAAGTCGCGCCGGTGATCTGCTGCTCCGCGACCAAGCTGCTCGGCGTCCGCACCCTCATGTCGACGATCACCGAGCTCATGCCCCCGCCCGAGGCGGAGCCGGACAGTCCGGTCAAAGCCCTTGTTTTCAGCACCGGCGGCGACCAGTTCGGCCGCGTCAGCTACTTCAAGGTCATCGGCGGCACGGTGAAGGCGGATGCGCACCTGGTCAACCTGAGTCGTGGAGGCGAGGAGCGGCTCGCGCAGATCTTCTTTCCCCGCGGCAAGGAGCACATCGCCACCACCGAGGTGCGAGCCGGGGACATAGGAGCGGCCACCAAGCTGACGCACACGCTGACGGGCGACACCATCGGGCTGAAGGACGGCGAGCCCCTGCCCGCCTTGATCCTGCCGGGACCCGCGTACAGCGTCGCCATCACGCCGAAAACGCACGGTGACGAGGAGAAGATCTCGAGCGGCCTGACCCGGCTGCGCGAGGAGGACCCGACGCTGCACGTCGAGCGCGTCGAGGAGACAAAGCAGCTCGTCATCGCCGGCCTCGGCGACGTGCACCTGGACGTGACGCTCGAGAAGCTAAAGCGCAAATACGGCGTGGAGGCGAGCACCCAGGTTCCGCGTGTCGCCTACCGTGAGACGGTCTCCAGCCACAGCCGGGCGGAGGGCCGCCACGTGAAGCAGTCGGGCGGCCACGGCCAGTACGGCGTTTGCGTGATCGAGGTGGCCCCGACCAAGCGTGGAGAAGGTTTCGTGTGGGAGGACAAGATCTTCGGAGGCGCCATCCCGCAGAACTTCCGAGCCTCCGTGCAGAAGGGAATCGTCGACAACATGGCGAAGGGCGTGGTCGCCGGCTACCCGATGGTCGACGTGAGGGTGACGCTGGTGGACGGCAAGTTCCACGCGGTCGACTCCAACGACATGGCCTTCCAGATCGCGGGGTCGATGGCGATCCGCAAGGGTGCTCTCGACGC
>DASXBE010000024.1:0-24268 GCA_036491815.1 Candidatus Dormiibacterota bacterium
GGAGCGCGAGCCGGTCCACCGCAAGTTCCACCAGCAGAACCTGACGTTCAGGATGCTCTACGCCTTCGGCGAGAACTTCATGCTTCCGCTCTCGCACGACGAGGTCGTGCACGGCAAGGGCTCGCTCATCTCCAAGATGCCGGGCGACGAGTGGCAGAAGTTCGCGAACCTGCGTCTCCTCTACGGCTGGATGTACGCGCAGCCGGGCAAGAAGCTGATCTTCATGGGTGGCGAGTTCGGGCAGTGGAGGGAATGGGACCACGACGCGAGCCTCGACTGGCACCTGCTCGACCAGCCGATGCACGGTGCCCTCCGTCTCTGGGTCGGCGACCTCAATCGCATCCTGAGGGAAGAGAAGGCGCTGCACGAGCTCGACTTCGAGCCGGCCGGCTTCTCATGGATCGACGCCAACGATTCGGATAACAGCGTGGTCAGCCTGGTCCGCCGCGCGCGGAATCCGGCGGACATGCTGGTCGGTGTCTTCAACTTCACCCCCGTGCCGCGGTACAACTACCAGATCGGCATCCCGGAGGGCGGCCACTGGCGCGAGCTTGTCAACAGCGACGCGCCGCTCTACGGCGGGAGCGGGCAGGGCAACCTCGGCGGGATCGACGCCGGGCCGGTCGCGATGCACGGACACCGCCACAGCCTCACCCTGACGCTGCCGCCTCTGGGGGCCCTGTTCCTGAAACCCGACCCGCGCCCCGAGGACGAATAGAGCCCTCACCGACACCCTCCCAGCTCCGGCCAAAGATAGCGCCGAGGCCCCGCCTTTCTGAGACCCATTTCGAGACCCCTCTGAGACTGACGATGAAACCGCCTATGGGAAAACCTTGGCCGTGTTCTCGGCCACCGCTTGTTCCAGGAAGGAGATCCCCATGGCGATCAACTCGGAAATCGACGGTCTCGTGACGGTGCAGCCCATCGATGCCCCGCCGGAGCCGGCCAACGGCCATACGTGGCCCAGTGAAGCCGCGCTGGCCGAGGCTCCGCGCACCGAGGTCACACAGGCCGAGGTGGATCAGACCGAAAGCCCCGCCACGGCGCTGGACGTCCCGGCGCCCGGGGCCCAGCCGGAACCCGCACCGAGCGTGGTCAAGGCGGCGAGGGTCAGGTCCCCGCGTCCCCGCTGGCTCATGCCGGCGACCATCGCGGCGTTCGGGCTGATCGTGGCGGGCACGCTCGGCTACTTCCTCTATGCGACGACCAACCAGCGTGATGTGGCGCGGCACCAGCTCGCCGCGACCCAGTCGACCCTCGCGTCGACCCAGCAGCAGGTTTCCGCGGCACAAGCCGACGCGGCTTCGAAGAAGCTGACTGCCGACTACGTGAGCATGTACGTCGCGGACAACGCCAGCGTCCAGAACGACTACGCGGAGAATGTCCTCTGCAGCGACTACAGCTCGTGCCGGACGGCCGCCCAGCAGATGCTGACCGACCTGGAGGCGTTCCAGTCAGACCGCCTCAAGGCCAATGTTCCGGTTGTCCTCGCAAGCTCCGACAACACGCTGGGCGACTCTCTCAGCGCCGGTATCGCCGGGGTCCAGGAGCTGATCAACGGCATGGACCAGGACAACCTCGCGAAGATCAAGGACGGCGGCCACAAGGTCGACGTGGCCATGTCGAACATGGACAAGGCCCAGGTCTCGCTCGGCTCAGAGCTTCGCTGAGCGAGAGGCGTGAAGAGACTGCGCGGGGCGGTGCTCGCGGCGGCGCTCGTGGTGGGCGTCGCCGCACCCGCCCTTTACCTGTGGAGGGATGATGCTTCCGAGCGCACGGCGCTCCAGGCGGAGCAACGGACGATCGCCCAGCTCTCCTCACACGTGAGCGCGCTCGAGGCGCGTCCCCAAGCGCCGGCGGACTGGGCTGTTGTCGCCGCCCGGGTCGAGCGGTCGGTCGTGACAGTTGAGACCAGCACCGGGCTCGGCTCCGGCTGGGTGGCGCGGTCCGAGGCCTCGGGATCTGACCTGGTGACCAACTTCCACGTCGTCGCGGAGGCGTGGAACGCCGGCGTGACGACCGTCGACGTGAAGCAGGGAGACCGCACCTTCGCCGGGACCATCGCAAGGGTGGACCGCCAGGACGACCTCGCCCTGGTCCACGTGAACGAACGGCTTCCTGCGCTGGCGACGCAGCAAATCCGGCCGCCTCTCGGCTCGACCGTGATGGCGGTGGGATCACCCCTCGGCCTGGGTGGGACCGTCACGGTGGGCGTCGTATCAGGCTTCAGGAGCCTCGAGGGCAGCGACTACCTGCAGTTCTCGGCGCCGATCAGCCCCGGCAACAGCGGAGGGCCGGTGGTCGACGCGCACGGAAGGGTGATCGCTGTCGCGTCGGCCAAGCTCGTCGGGGACGGCGTGGAGGCGCTGTCGCTCGGCATTCCCGTGCAGGTGGCGTGCGCGGGCGTGGTCGCCTGCGCCGTCGGTCAGGGTTGAGGCGACGGCAAGGCGGCGCCGAACTTGTTGGTCGCGCCCATCTCCGCATGGATCACGTGCATCACCGCGTTGATCAACGCCAGGTGGGAGAACGCCTGCGGGAAGTTGCCGAGGTGGCGGCCGCTCCGCGGGTCGATCTCCTCGGCATAGAGCTGCAGCGGGCTGGCGTAGGAGAGCAGCTTTTCGCAGAGCTCCCGCGCGCGGTCCAGCTCGCCGATCTCGCACAGGGCGGAGACGAGCCAGAAGGAGCAGATCGTGAACGTGCCTTCTTCGCCGCGCAGTCCGTCGTCGGTCTCGGCGGTCCGGTAGCGCAGCACCATCCCGTCGACCGTCAGCTCGTCGGCGATCGCCAGCACGGTCGCTCGGACACGAGGGTCCTCGGGCGGTAGGAAGCGGACCAGCGGGATCAGTAGGACCGAAGCGTCGAGCGCGGTCGAACCGTAGTGCTGCACGAACACACCGCGCCCGTCCACGCCGCGCTCGCAGATGTCGGACTTGATCTCATCGGCCACAGACTGCCAGCTGCGGGCGAGGTCCAGGTCTCCATGCATCTCCGCGAGGCGCGCGCCCCGGTCCGCTGCAACCCAGCACATCAGCTTCGACGAGGTGAAGTGCTGCGGCTCGCCTCGCACCTCCCAGATCCCGCGATCGGGCTTTCTCCAGTTCTCGATCGCGCACTCGACGGCTCGCCTGAGGATCGGCCACACGACCTCGGGCAGGTAGTCGCGCGACTTCGTGTGCAGGTACACCGAATCCAGGACGGCGCCCCACACGTCGTGCTGCACCTGCTGATAGGCCGCGTTGCCGATCCGAACGGGCTTCGAACCGTCGTACCCGTTGAGGTGATCGAGCGTCTTCTCGGCCAATTCCGGCTCGCCCCCGATGCCGTACATGATCTGGAGGTCCTTCTTGCGCGCCGCGGCGTCGGCGATGAAATAGAAGAAGTCGTTGGCCTCGCGGTCGAAGCCCAGCGTGTACAGGCCCCAGAGCATGAAGGTTCCGTCGCGAATCCACGTATACCGGTAGTCCCAGTTCCGCTCGCCCCCGATCGTCTCGGGCAGCGACGTGGTCGGCGCGGCCAATAGCGCACCGGTCGGGCTGTAGGTGAGGCCCTTCAGCGTCAGGGCGCTGCGCTGCAGGTAGCTCTGCCATGGGTGCTCCGGAAACTCGCCGCGGTTGATCCAGCCGCGCCAGAAGTCCGCTGTCCGCTCGATCCGCAGGAACGCCTCATCGGCCGACGCGGGCGGTGGATGCTCGGCCCAGTACTCCCTGGCCGTGGAGTGCCGCGAGCGCGGCCAGGCGATCGCCGCGAAGGCGCGCTCTCCCTGGCGGAGCGTCTTGGTGGCATGCGCTCCTGGCCCTTCGAAGCCGACGCGGAGGTCGGTGACGAGGCGGATCGGAACCTCGTTCTCGCCGCCGCTCGCCATCGCCTCCCCGTAGCCCGCGCTCGCGTACTCCCACTTCGCGGCCGTGCGGCCGTAGTCGAAGACGGGCTGGCAGTCCAGGCTGAGCTCGACCTCGCCGATGATGCAGCGGGCGGTGCGCAGCAGGATGTGCTCGGCCTCCTGGTCGGTCGGAGGCCGGCGGTGCGTGCCCGAGCGCCGCTGCCCGTGATACCAGGGCCCGATGCACAGCGCATCGCGCACGATCAGCCACCCGGTGCGGGTGCGCCACGTCGTCTCCAGGACCAGCGTGCCGGGCAGATAGCGCCGGCCGGCCGGCACCTGCACCCCTGACGGTCCGAAGCGGAAGCTGCCCGCTGCCCGGTCGAGCATGGCCGCGAACACGCTCGGGCTGTCAGGCCGGGGCAGGCACATCCACTCGACGCGGCCGCTCGGTGCGACGAGGCAGTTGACCTCGCAGTCGGAAAGGAACGCATAGTCCGCGATCGGCGGGAACGGGCTCGCGACACGAGGCTCGGCGGTCTGCTGGGTCGCGTTTGGCGCGGCCGCGCGCGGCAGCTCGCCGCCGCCGTTCACGGATGGGCGGATCGACTCGCCCAGGTCTGACTCGCGTGCTTTCCTGGCCATTTCCCCAGCTGCCTGCAGGATATCCCTACGGGCCGGGCTTGCCACGGGTCAAGGCGCCCTGAATCCGCTGGAAGACCTCATCGGGCGTGCCCAGCCCGTCGACCTCCAGCACCCGCACGCCTTGCTGTCGATAACGTTCGAGCACCGGCTCGGTCCGGTGGTGGTACTCGCGCATGCGCTCGGCGACAGCCTGACGGGTGTCGTCGGTCCGGCCCTCCTGGGCCGCCCGGTGGAGGATCCGGTCCACCAGCACGTCCTCGGGAACGGTGAGGGCGAGCACGAAGCCGACGCCGTGCCCCTCTTCCGCGAGCATCGCGTCGAGCGCCTCGGCCTGGGCGACGGTGCGCGGAAAGCCGTCCAGCAGCACCCCCTCCCCCCGCTCCGCCGCCGGCAGCCGGCTCCGCACCATGTCGACGATGAGGCCGTCCGGCACGAGGTCCCCCGCGGCCATGATCTGCTTGACCCGTTCGCCGATCGGCGTGCCACCGGCGACCTCGGCCCGCAAGAGCTCGCCGGTCGACAGGTGCTCGAGATGCAGGCCACGTTCGATGCGCGACGCCTGGGTGCCCTTGCCGCTTCCGGGCGGGCCGAAGATGATGCCGATCATGGGGCTCCCGCATCCTCGGGCGCCGGCGGCGGGGGCGGCAGCGGCGGCAGCCGGATCCTGCGCCGCCGGCGCAGCCAGGTGCGGGCGTGTTCCTGCAGCAGCGCCTCCACGGCCGGGTCCGGGCCCGTTTTGGCGCCCTTTTCCCCCATCTCGAGCCAGCGGCGGGTGATCTCGACGTAGACGTCCGCCTCGGTCATGCCCGGAATCCGCTCGAGCACCTTGTAACGACGGATCGCCTCCGCGATCGGCCGGTAGACGTGGTCGTACCAGCTGGCCGCCGCCTCGCGGAGCGGTACCTCGCGGTGCTCCTCTTTGGACAGGAAGTAGGCGTGGCCGAGGATGTGCTTAAGGATCTCGTCGTAGCGGCCGAGGCGGCTGCACTCGAGGCGCGCTTCGGGCCGCGTCCGGTGAAGCTGCGTCGTCTCGAGAAAGGCCGCGTACTCGGCCGCCCGCAGCAGCGCGGCGGCATCCACGTGGGGGCCGAGCGGCGCCCGGGTGCGCACGTCGATGACGCGGGCGTTGATGGTGTCGCGCCCGAGGCTCCGGGCCACGGAAACCCTGTGGTGCCCATCGATCACGTAGTAGCTGTCGTCCACCTTGTAGACGTCGATGGGAGGCAGTTCGTCCCCCTCGACCATCGCCTGGTAGATCCGCGTCCACCGGTCCCGCAGCCGGCGGTTCACCGGGAGGAACAGCGGGTCGAAGTCGCTCGTCTTGGACGGCGCCGCAGAGCCGACGATCTTGGAGAGCGGGATCTCCTTCACCCCGCCGAACGAGCGGCCCTCCAGGCCGGCCGCCGCCAGGACGGGCTCGATCGACTGGAGGCGTCGCGCCCGGCCGGTCAGCACCGAGCTGATGGCTCTTCGGAACGCCCGAAAGCGCGCCGCATCAAAGTCCTCTAGGGCGCGAACTCTCTCCAAGCCAGAGGGCGAGCCGCCCTAGAAGAGGGCCTTCTCGGTCTCAGCGTCGAAGAAATGCAACCCCCGGGTGTCCAGGCCGAGCTTCACCTGGTCGCCCGGCGCCACGCTCATGCGAGGGTCGACCCGAGCCGTGACCTGGTCGCTGCCGACCTGCCCGTAGAGGTACTGGTCCGAGCCGAGGCGCTCGACGACGTCGACCTTCATCGACAGGCTGTTTCCGCCCTCGGTGACCCGGTCCGTCACCGCCTCGGGCCGGAATCCGAGCGTCCCCTTCGCGCTACTCACCGCCTGCGGCAGCTTGACCTCGAAGCCGGACGCCTTCGCAGTGCCGTTCTGCACCGTGGCGGGGACGAAGTTCATGGTGGGGCTCCCGATGAAGCCCGCCACGAAGAGGTTGGCGGGGTGATCGTAGATCTCTCCAGGCGTACCGACCTGCTGGAGGATGCCGGCGTTCATGATCGCGATCCGGTCGCCCATCGTCATCGCCTCGACCTGGTCGTGCGTCACGTAGATGAAAGTGGTCTGGAGGTCGCGGTGCAGCTTCTGCAGCTCGATGCGGGTCTGGCCGCGAAGCTTGGCGTCGAGGTTGGAGAGAGGCTCGTCGAGGAGGAAGACCTTCGGGCTGCGCACGATGGCGCGCCCAAGTGCGACGCGCTGGCGCTGGCCTCCTGACAGGGCGCGGGGCTTGCGGGCGAGGAAGTTATCCAGCCCCAGGATGCGCGAGGCATTGCGCACGCGCTTTTCGATCTCCGGCTTCTTCATGTGCTGCATCTGAAGCGGGAACGCCATGTTGTCGTACACGCTCATGTGCGGGTAGAGCGCGTAGGACTGGAAGACCATCGCGATGTCGCGGTCCTTCGGGGCGACGTTGTTGACGACTCGGTCGCCGATTCGGATCTGGCCCTCGCTGATGGCCTCCAGGCCCGCCAGCATGCGCAGCGCCGTCGACTTGCCGCAGCCGGACGGCCCCACCAGGACCATGAACTCCTTGTCCTTGATCTCGACGTTGAAGTCTTTGACGACAGTGACGTCTGCCGTGTAGCGCTTGACAACGTGGTCGTACGTGACAGATGCCATCTTTCCTTCTATCCCTTCACTGAACCGGCGAGGATGCCGCGGACAAAGTAGCGCTGAAGGCTCAGGAACACCACGAGCGGAATGATCATCGAGAAGAACGCCGCCGCGGTCAGCAGCTGGTACCCCTGGCCCAGCGAGTTGGTCAGGTCGGCCAGGCTCACGGTGAGGGGCGCCACGTCAGGAGATCCTCCGACGTAGATCAGGGCCACCAGCAGGTCGTTCCAGACCCACAGGAACTGGAAGATGATCAGAGACGCGAGCGCCGGCACCGAAAGTGGCAGCACGATCCGGAAGAAGACCGTGAGCGTCCCGGCGCCATCGATCTCCGCCGATTCGAAGAGGTCGCTGGGCAGGTTGCGGAAGAAGTTGGCGAGCAGGTAGGTCGAGAACGGCAGGCCGTACCCGGAGTGGGCGAGCCACAGGCCGACCCACGGCGGCAGGCCGATGCTCCTCAGGTTGTCGGGCAGGATTCCGTGGGCCACGAAGAACGAGAGCACGGGCACGAAGGTCAGCTGCAGCGGCACCGCGAGGAGCCCGACGAAGGCAAGGAAGATCCAGTCCCGAGCGGGAAACTTCATCCACGCGAACGCGTAGGCGGCGAAGGCTGCGATGGCGACGGGGATCACGGTCGACGGGATCGACACCATGAAGCTGTTGAAGACCGCGGTGCCCATGTTGCTCTGGCTGAGCATGTCCGAGTAGTTCTGCAGGGTGAACTGGAAGGGCGGGGCGAGGGCCGTCCACCAGCCGGTGGTGAGGATCGCCGCCGTCGGGCGAACGCTGCTGACGAGGAGCCCAAGGGTCGGGACGATCCAAACCAGGGTCAGAAGAATGACGGCGATGTGGAGCAGGGATCGCTGTAGCTTCTGGATGATCCATTGGGCCGACCACGACGCGGCCGTCGACTCGGTTCGACTCGCGGTTGCGACGCTCATCTCCTGGCCTCCACCGCCCTGAACTGTCTCAGGTTGAAGATCAGCACCGGCACCACGGCGACGAGCAGGACGATCGCCACAGCGCTGGCGGCCGCATTGTTGTGCTCGATGTAGAGCAGGTTGTACATGCGCAGCGCTAGCACGTCAGTCTGGTCGAGACCGTTGGTCATCACGTACGGAACGTCGAACACCTTGATCGCAAAGATCACCAGGGTCGTCCCGACGACCACCACGGTGGGCATCATCAGCGGGAAGATGACGCGGCGGAAGATCGTGATCTCGCCGGCCCCGTCGACCCGCGCCGCTTCCAGCAGGTCACCCGGGATGCCCTTGAGGGCCGCCGAGAGAATCACCATCGAGAACCCTGTGAAGCCCCATACGGCGACCGTGACCAACGAGAGGTTGTTCAGGATCGCGATGTTGTTCGGCCACTGGTCCTGCAGCCAGGCCACCGGATCGTGATGGAAGAAGGTGACCAGCGCGTTCATGGTGCCCGTCTGGGGCGCGCCCGCGGGCTGGTACCAGTACATGAACTTCCAGATCACGCCCGAAGCCACCGATGAGATGGCCATGGGCATGAAGATCAGGGACTTGACCAGCGTCTCGTACCGGACCCTGTCGAACAGCACCGCCATGGCGAGGCCGAAGACCAGCACGAAGAGCATGTAGAAGAGCAGCCACACGATGATGCTGTTGCGGATGGCGATCCACGCGCCTCCGGTTGGGAAACCGCCCAGCTGGTCCGCATAGTTCTGAAAGCCGACAAAGCTGCCGTGGTTGTCCTGGAAGCTCTGGATGAACGTGGCGATGGCCGGGATCAGAAGGAAGGCGGCCACGAAGAGCAGAGCAGGTCCGACCCATATCCAGGGCCGGACCTGCGGACGATTCTTGTCGGGAAGACGGCGGACCAAGAACTCGGCCCCGACGATGTATCCGACGAGCACCGCCGGTACACCGAGGATGACCAGAAGAAGGGTCGGGATGTCTTGCAGCAGGACGCTGAAGTCCACCGTCTTCGTCTCCTATTTACTTACTTGTAGGCGGACGCCTGGACCGAGTCCAGGTGGGTCAGCAGCGAATCGAGCTGTCCTTGGTTCTGGATGAACTTGACGAGATCCGCCCAGGCCGCGTTCTTCATGGCTGCGGGCATCTGGTCGGTCGCGTCGTACTTGGCGATCGCGGTGTTGGCCACGAGGGTGGCCTCTTCCTGCGCCAGCGGGTCGGGGTAGTCGCTGGTCGGAACCTGCTTGTTGACTGCGATCTTGCCGCCCTTCTTGACCCAGATCGACTGCGCGTCGGCAGTGGTCAGGTACTGCATGAGCTTGCGCGCCTGCGGGGTGTCCTTGAACATCGAGAACGTGTCTCCCGCGACCACGTGTGCTCCGGCGTACTGGGTGTTGATGTCCGGCAGCGGGAAGTAGTTGAAGTCGGTCTGCGGCTTCAACGCCGGGTTGGCGCTGGTGAAGAAGCTGCTGATGAACGAAGCCTGGTTGAGCATGTAGCACTTCGGCGGGCTCTGGAACATCGGCGTTCCGACCGAGCCGAAGTCCGTGGCCACGATGTACTGCGAGCCGCCATAGACGTTCCGGTCGCCGGGTCCGAGAATCTGGCCGAAGGTCTGGAACGCCTGCTTGATCTCAGGCGAGGTCCATTTCTGTGTGCCGGCGACCCACTTGTCGTAGACGTCGGGACCTGACTGGCTGAGCACGATCTCCTTGAGCCAGTCGCTGGCCGGCCAGCCGGTCGCGGCGCCGCTGTTGACGGTGATGCACCAGGGCGTGGCCCCGCCGCTCTTGATCTGATCCTGCAGCGACGTCAGGTCGCTGAAGGTCCTGGGCACGGCGTAGCCCTTGGACTGGAAGTTCTTCGGGTCGTACCAGATCAGGCCCTTGACGTCCGCCCACGCGAAGATCTGGTAAAGCTTGCCGTCGTTCAGCGGCTCGCCGAGCTTGATCCAGCTGGACGACGTGGTGGACTGCAGCGCGTTCATGTCGACGATGTTGTTGAGCGCGATCACCTTGCCCTGCTTGGCGAAGGTCGTCAGCAGCGCCGGGCTCGGCGCTCCGGCCACGTCCGGCGGGTTGCCGGCCGAGACGCGCGAGGTGAGGATCGCGTCCTGGTCACGCGACGCCTCATAGCTGACTTTGATGCCGGTCGAGTCCTCGAACGGCTTCAGCACGGCAAGCCAGTTGGCCAGCTCCTGGCCGGCCCACACGCCGAGGAACTTGACCGTGCCCGCATTCTGAGTTGAGCTTGTGCCACACGCCACGGCGGTGAACAGCGCAATCAAAGGCACAGCGACGCTGCGCCTGATCCACATTGAGCGCATCCTAAATTCTCCCAATCGATGCCGGGTTGACGGCGAACCTACCCCTGACTGCCAATTCTATGTTCCTCCCCGATTTGGTGAATTGCCACCATAGAACGGTCACGCTCGCGGGCCGACCACCTCCTTTGCGCTCCGCCACGGCGCGGACGTGGAGCCGCGAACGATGAGCCTGGTGGAGAGCGGCGAAGGCGACTCGACCTTCTCGCCCTTCATGCGCCGGATGAGAAGGCGCGCGGCATGGCGCCCCTTTTCCACGATCGGCTGGTGCACGGTCGTCAACGCGGGGTTCGTCCAGGCGGCCATCGGGATGTCGTCGTATCCGACGACCGACAGATCGCCTGGCACGCTTAGGCCGGCCGCCAGCGCCGCCGACATGACGCCGATCGCCGCCATGTCGCTCATGGCCAGGACTCCGGTCGGCGGCTGCCGGCCATTCGCCATGGCCTGGAACGCGCCCGCCCCGGCCGCTGTCGAGACCTCGGCGGTCACCGTCTGCGGCGGCGGAGCCCCCGCCTTTTCGATGGCGGCCAGGTACCCGGCCATGCGCCGGGCGGCGGTTGCCGTGGTCCCAGAGTGCCCGCGCGTGGGCGGAAGGACGATGATCGCGAGCCGGCGGTGGCCAAGCTCCAGGAGGTGGCCGGCCGCCGCCTCCGCCCCGCCGCGGTCGTCGACGTTGACCACCGGATGCTTGGGCGATCCCTCGGAGTCCACGATCACCGTCGGGATGCCGAGGCGGTCGAGGATCGCCAGGGCGCGGTCGTCCGGGGTCAGCCCGAGGCTGATGAAGCCGTCCACGGGCGCCTGTCGCACGGCGTCCTCGAGCGAGCCGTCGAGGGGCGGCACGAGGAGCAGCGTCAGGTCGTGCTGCTCGCACAGCTCGCCCAAGCCCTGGATCAGCTCGCTCAGGAACGGGTTGGCGAAGACCATGGACAGCGGCTGCGGGACCAAAAGGCCGATCGTGCCGCTGCGTCGCATGGAGAGGGCGCGGGCCGCCGGGTGCGGCGCGTAGCCGAGGTCGTGCGCAACGCCGAGGACCCGCTCCAGGGTGGCCTGGCCCAGCTTGTCGGGGTTGTTGAAGGCGAAGGAGACGGCCGTCTTCGAGACGCCTGCCGCGCTCGCCACGTCAGCGATCGTGACCCGAGACATCGATCGGCCCCCTGCTCGGAAACGTCACGGGCAACTCCCCTAAAACCGATTTACTAAAGCGGTTTAGCCGCGATCGTATGCCCCGCCGGTCAGCGTGTCAAGCAGACAGTTGGAGCACCGGGGGAGCGTCGCGCTCGGTCAGCGCCGCTTGGGGGTCCGCGTGATCTGCCTCACCCGCTCCGGATCGACCTTGGGCCGGCGCTCCGCCGTGAGCAGCCCGTTGCGCTCCTGCTGCACGTCGGCGAGCTGCGTGTAGCAGAAGCCCTCCACCGGACCGGGATCCATGAGCGCCTCGACCATGCCGCGGTAGGCGTCGAGCAGCCCCGCCGGTCCATCCGCCTCGGAGTAGTCCCACCCGCCATCGCCTTTGAGGGCGACGCCGCCGAACTCGCTGACGATGACCGGCTCGTCGCGGTAGCCGTAACCGGGCAGGTACGGCGGATGAGCCCTCACCGCACTGTCGAGCGTCGAGTCGAGGTCCCGATAGCGCCGCGCGAGCGCGCGGGCTCCGTCGTAGTCGTGGAGCGTGCACACGTCCGTGGTGGCGTGCTCCCAGCCGTCGTTGGAGACGATCGGTCGCGAGGGGTCGAGCTGCCTGGTCAGGGCGTGCAGCGAGTCGAGAAAGGGCGCGAATCCGGGTGCGAGGCCGTCGCTCTCGTTCATCGGGACCCACGTCACGACGCTTGGATGATCCCGCTGGGCGCGGACCGCCTCGGTCCACTCCGCGGTGTACCGGCGGCGCGCCTCGAGCGAGTCCTGGCGGAAGCTCGGCATCTCGGCCCACACCAGCAGGCCCAGACGGTCGGCCCAGCCGAGCCATCGTGGGTCCTCGATCTTCTGGTGCTTGCGCGCCCCGTTGAACCCCAGCCGCTTCGCCAGCTCGACGTCACGCTTGAGGTCGGCATCGGAAGGAGCCGTCATCAGACCGCCCGGAAAGTAGCCCTGGTCGAGCACGAGCCGCTGGACGTAGGGCTCGCCGTTCAGCCAGAAGCGGCCCTGCCGCGCCTCGACCTTGCGCAGCCCGAAGTAGCTGCCGACGCGATCGAGCTCGCCGAGCTCGAGGCGGAGCTCATAGAGGTCGGGTCGCTCAGGGCTCCACGGGTGAACCTCCGAGAGCTGAATCACGCCGCTCCCGTGGCCGCGCCCAACCTCGCGGCCGTCAAAAGTCACCCGGACGCCGACCTCGCCGTCGGCGGCGCAATCGACCGCGACCGAGGCCGCGTCCAGGTCGGGCACGACCCGGATGGATTCGATGAAGCGCTCCGGGAGCGGCTCGAGCCAGACGGTCTGCCAGATGCCGGTCGTCGCGGTGTAGAAGATGCGCTCGGGATTTGCGGTCCAGTGCTGCTTGCCGCGAGGGATCGTCCGATCCGCGAGTGGGTCCTCCGCGCGGACGACCAGCTCATTGCCAGGGCGGCCCGCGACGCGCGAGATGTCGAGCGTGAACGGCGTGTGCCCGCCTTCGTGCGCTGCCATCTCATCGCCGTTGACCCAGACCGTGGCCCGGTAGTCCACCGCCCCGAAGTGGAGCAGCAGCCGGGCGCAGGCCGGCGCATCGAACCTCCGCCTGTACCAGACCACATCGCCGGGGTCCGGATCCCCAAGGCCGGACAGGGCTGACTGCGGGCAGAACGGAACCCTGATCCGGCGGTCGAACTTGGCATGGGCTCCGGCGCCGAACTCCCAGACGCCATCCAGGCTGACCCACCGCTCACGCCGGAAAAGGGGCCTTGGATGGTCGAAGTCCGTCATCACCGCCGCATGAACCTATGATCGCGGAGGGATATGAGGCCGCCGATCGAGAGCAACGCGGGTCTTTCCGCCGTGCTGCGGGGCGTCGTCGCGGACATGCAGCACGCCTCCGGCGCCGACATCGTGTCGATCTTCCTCTACGAAGAGGCCACCCACACGTACTACGCGCCGTTCGCGGCGGGGCAGCCGCAGGAGAGCCTGCTCGACTCGCTCAACGACATGCGCGAGCAGCTCGGACGCTACCTCGAGGACGCGCAGCAGGGCAAGGTGCCCGACGAGCTCGGGGTGCACCAGTACGGTTCGACCGTCTGGCTGACGGTGACGCGCCAGCGACTGGTCGCGCGGGACGCCCCGTCCGAGATCGACAGCACGTTCATCCGCCGCTATCAGGTCCAGTCCACGATCGGGCTTCCCCTCCTGGCCGGCGATCGACTGCTCGGCCTCGTCTATCTCAATTACCGGCTGCGCGACCACGCCCCCGACGACGCCCGGCTGCGCGAGCTCGAGCGCAGGGCGACGGCGGCGGCGGCTGTCGTCCAGTCGCTCCTCGAGGGCTCCGCCCGCACCGCGCTGGACGGCCTGGCTCGGCTGACCAACCTGCTGACCGCGCCGGTCGGCGACTCGCGGACCGACTCGAAGGAGCTGCGCCGCCTCCTGTCCATAGCGCTGGCCGACCTGCTGATGGCCAGCAACCTGGACGGCGCGGCGATCTACCAGTTCGCCCCACAGCGCACGCACCTCGACCTGGTCACGGCCCACCTGCGGGTGGCCGCGCCGATGCGCATCGACCGTGCCGGTGCGTCGGCCACCTGGGTGGAGACGCTGACGAAAGCGGTGGGCACGGTCACGGGCGAGGCCGACCTGCACCCGGTCGCCACGTACGCCCTGGGCAACCCGGAGGAGCCGCACGGCTACCTCGTCGTGCTCAGCCGTGACCGGCTCGCCACGGCCCGCCGCGCCCCGTCCACCGACGAGATGCTCAAGGCGGGCGCGGAGCTGATCGGCGGCGCCCTCGCGTCGCAGCGCCTGATCGGAGAGCTCGAGAACAGCAACCGCCTGCTCAGCGCCATCGGCGACATGACCAGCGCGATGCTGCGCCCCGGCGCGTCCAGGCACGACGTCATCGATGCGGTCGTGGGCCACCTCACCGACGCCGAGGTCCCGGAGTTCGACTTCGACTTTGCGACGGTGTACCTGCTGGACGAGCGGGATGACAGCACCACGGTGGTGCGCATGGCCGCGGGCGCCGCGGCGACCGCGGAGATCGAGGCCGCCGACAGCGCGCGCGCAGGCTCCGGCCCCCACTCGGGGCAGAAGCGGGTGCCCAGGTGGGCCCTCGAGGAGGACCGGCCGCTCGCGGAGGACGACGTCCTGGTCCACGTCGCGCGAACCTGGCAGCCGGTGATCGTCGGTCCGATGCCCGCCGCCGAGCACAGCGACGTCGTGACCGGGGCGATCCCCGTGCAGGCGATGTGGACCGAGGTTCCCGTCGTGTACGGCAACGGGATGGTGTTGGGACACGTGCTCGCCTGCCTGATCGGGGAGAAGGACCGGCCGAACCCCGATGCACCGCCGTTCACGCTGGCGGGCGAGGTGTTCGACCGGGGCGGCCACAAGGACCTGATCCGGATCTTTCTTCCATTCGGCACCGACCAGTCGCGCCGCGCGAGCGGGGTGCTGGAGGTCGGCTACCACCGGTCTGCGCAGCGCCGTCCTGACTGGGGCCAGGTCGAAGCCCTGCGGGCCGCCGCCGGGCAGCTGGCCGTGGCGGTCGAGACCGCGCGGCTCTACGAAGAGGCGCAGCGGCACGCGGACGAGCTCGAGCTCGTGGCCGATGTGAGCAAGGCGATCGCCAGCTCCATCGACCTCGACCAGACCCTGCGCCTCGTCGCCCAGAACCTGGCGCGCCTGGTCAGCGCGTCGATCTGTCAGATCGCGCTGTATGAAGAGGACGGGGAGGGCTGGTACGGCGCGGCTGCGTCGGACCTCGAGGACCAGTGGCGGCGCCTGCGTGGCGAGCGATCGCAGCCGTCGTTCCTGTTCGACCTCCTGGACCGGGGCGAGCCGGTGGTCATAGACGACGCGGCGGCGAGCGACGAGGTCGATGCGGCCTACGTCAAGACATTTGGAATCCAGTCGCTGATGGGGCTGCCTCTGGTCGCTGACGGCCAGCCGATCGGGGCCGCCGTGCTGGCCGAGCGCGACCGGAAACGCCGGTTCACACCGGATGAGGTGCAGCGTGCGCAGGGACTCGCTCTGCAGGCCGCGGTCGCGATCAAGAACGCGAGGCTTCACGCGCTGGCGGAAGAGGAACGCCACCTGCAGAAGGACTTCGTGCTCATCGGATTCGGCCAGTGGGGACAGAAGGCCTACCAGCACCTGCTTACGCTCAAGCAGTTCTTCAACTTCCGCACCCACATCGTCGAGCAGGATTCACAGGGCGCGCACGAACGTCTGGCCGCGAAGGAGGAGGAGGTCAAGACCGCCGGCGACGCTTTCTACTGGGACAGCCACGGGTCCCCCGCATACGACCAGCTCGAACGCGAGCTCGAGTCGAGCTCATACGTGATCACCTACATCGCCACCCCGGCGGCGACGCACCTCCCGACTCTGGAGAGGTACTACGACCTCAGCGACGTCGTGCTCATCGAAAAGCCGCTCGGCGCACCGCCCGACGAGTACCGGAAGTTCCTCGACAGGGCCCAGGGCGGCGTAGAGATCGTCGCGGCGGATCACTACTACTTCAAGCTCGAGGTGCGCCTGCTGGCCCTGCTCCTCACCGAGGAGCGCACGCTGCGCAACTTCCTGGACAGCGTGGAGGAGATCCGGATCGAGATCCTCGAGGCGCAACCGCTCACCGGCGCGGCGGCCGACATCGGCGTGATCGCCGACCTGATCCCGCATGCGTTCGCCATCATCTCGCTGCTGACGCCGATCGACCGGATCAAGCTCGACGCCGAATCGCCACTGCTCATCGGCAGGCACGAGGGACTGACGGGGCAGCGCGAGAGCTACGCGCGGATGAACGCGAGCTTCCACTACCAGGGAAGGCAGGTGCGCCTGGTCATCGATGTGGGCAAGGGCGCGGAGAACGCCAAGTGGATCAAGCTGAGCGGCGACAGGCGCGCCGGCGGCCGGGCACCGAGCTATAAGTTCGACTTCGGCAAGGGCGAGGCCATCGACGGCACGCAGGCCACGGTGCGGGCGGCGGTGAGGCGGATCCGGGAGCCGGGCGTCCCGGACAACGCCCATCTGAACATGCTCCGGCACGTGATCGAAAAGCGCCACCCGGCGGTGGGCATCCTGTCGATCCGCGAGGCGATTCGGGCCAACCAGCGCGTGCGGGATCTGGAAGCGATCGCGGTGGACCTCCTCGCGCGACAGGCGTGGACCGGCTATGCCCTGGGCAGCCGTCCGGTCTTCGATGCGCCGGCGGCCGCGTCCGGCCAGCCCGTCGGGACCGCCCGCTAGGTGGTGCGGCCGTACTGATCTCGGAGCGCGCGATGGTGAAGCAGGATGCCTGCTTCGCGGTCTCGGCGAAGGACGGGTCGATGAAGCCCGAAGAGTTCGCGGGAGACGGGCTGTGGCTGGGCGACACGCGCATCCTCTCGCGCTTCCGCCTCCTGGTCGACGGCCTCGAGCCTGAGCTCGTGAGCCATCAGGTCGTCGGCGGCTGCGCGACCTTCGAGCTGCGCGCGGGCGCGCTTGACGCGAGGCGTGAGCGCTTCGTCGATGGCGGGCTGCGAGAGCGGATCACGATCAGCAACCCGGGCAGCACCGCGGTGACCGCGGTCGCCGAAATCGACGTGGCGGCGGACTTCGCCGCCATGCTGGTGGTGCGCGGCATCGTGCGCCAGCTGCCCAGCGCGCCGGCCGTCTCAACCATCCCGACCCCCGACGGGGTTCGCTTCGCGTCGGAACGCGCCGAGGCGGACTCCAGCCGCGTCATGGCGACCCCGCCGGGGTTGCGCCAGGAACTCCGGCTTGCGCCGGGAGAGACCTTCGCGTGGGTGATCGAGGTCGGACCGGGCCCGGCGCCGGCGCGGATTCAATTCGACGCCGGGATCAAGGAGGTGCGGTCCACCTACGCGCATTGGGCCTCCGACTGCATGTCGGTCCGCACCGACAACCCGACACTGAACGAGGTGCTCGACCAGGCGCTCGCCGACATCCGCATGCTGTGCAACCGCTACGACACCGGCATCTTCCCCACCGGAGGGCTGCCCTGGTACGCAGTGCCCTTCGGCCGCGACCCGCTGATCACCTCGATCCTCTTGCTGCATGTGAACCCCGAGCTGGCCAGGGGCGTGCTGCGCTACCTGGCGGCGAGGCAAGGACGGGGTTTCGACGAGGACAGCGAAGAGCAGCCCGGCAAGATCCTGCACGAGGTGCGGACCGGCGAGGTCGTTGACCGAGGGCTGTGGCCTCACATCCTCTACGGGACCATCGACGCCACGGCGCTTTTCCTCTGCGCCCTGACCGAGACCGAGAACTGGACCTCCGACCACGCCCTGATCGACGAGCTCTGGCCCGCCGCGGAGGCGGCGCTGCAGTGGTGCCTCGACTACGGAGACGCCGAAGCCGACGGCTACATCGAGTACCGAGGCGCGAGGGCGCGCAACCAGGGCTGGAAGGATTCCGACGACTCCCTGACCAACCCTGACGGCAGCGACGCCCTGCGACCCGCCGCCCTGTGCGAGGTGCAGGCCTACCTGTACCGAGGGCTGGTCGGAATGTCGCGGCGGCGGCCCGCGCTGAGGGAGCGTGCGGAGGAGCTGAAGCGCCGGTTCAATCGCGACTTCTGGATGCCCGACTTGGGTTTTGTCGCGCAGGCCCTCGACGCCAACAAGGACCAGGTGCGGGCGATCACGTCCAATCCCGGGCACTGCCTGTGGATGCGGATCCTGGAATCGCCCAGGGCGGCGCAGGTCGTCAAGCGCCTGGTCTCGCCCGAGCTCTTCTCCGGCTGGGGGATCAGGACGCTCTCAGACCAGGCGATCAACTACGACCCGTGCAGCTATCACAACGGGTCCGTCTGGCCCTTCGACACCGCGCTCTCGATCGCGGGCATGCGCCAGTACGGATTCGCCGAGGAGGCGGAGCGGGTCGCGACGGCTCTGATGGAGGCGGTCATCGAGCTGCCCCTGCGCCGGCCCCCGGAGCTCTTCTGCGGCAACCCGCGCGAGCCGGGCGGGCCGCCGAAGGAGTACTGGAACACATGCACGCCTCAGCTGTGGTCGGCCGCGTCCATGTACACGGTCGTCTCCTCGATCCTGGGCCTCGAGGCGGACCCTCAGCGCAAGCGCCTGCGAGTCGCGCCGATCAAGACGCGGCTCTGGAACAGAATCGAGGTCACCGGACTGCATTTCGCCGGCGAGCGAATCGATTTCTCGGTCGAGGGAACGGCGGTGAAGGTGGGCAGCGTGCCGGCCGGAATCTCCGTCGACCTCGGCGCCTGAGCCGCGCCGGCGGGCCGTCCTAGGCGCGGTCCCTGTAGTACGAATCCTCGATCGCCCGCTCGTACACGGACTGGTAGCCGTCCGCCATCTGCGCCGGTCCGAATCGCTCCGCGGCGACCTGCACGCAGCGTTTGAGGTCGATCTCCTGGATGCACTCGAAGGCCTTGACCATCCCGTCAGCGTCGGTCGCGAGGAATCCCGTGACCCCCGGCTCGACCAGCTCGGCCGCGGCGCCGCGGGGGATCGCGATGACGGGTGTGCCACTGACCATCGCCTCCACCATGGCGAGGCCGAAGGGCTCCTCCCACTGCAGCGGGAAGAGCATCGCCCTGGCCTTGCCCAGCAGCTCGGATTTCTCCTCGCCGTGGACGTTCTCGCGCCAGGTGACTCGCTCACCGAGGTGAGGCTTGATCTGCTCCTCGAAGTAGGCTGTCGAGTCCGGGTCGATCTTGCCCGCCAGGACCAGCGGCACGTTGAGCCGGCGAGCGACCTCGATCGCCACGTGCTGTCCTTTCGACGGCGAGATCCGCGCGAGATGCAGCAGGTAGTCGCCCTTCTCGGCGGGGTCGGTGACCGCCCGATACATCGCAGGGTCGACTGCGTTGTAGACCACCCGCCGCCAGTCGACCCCCGCGACGAGTGCTTTCTGCGCCTGGCTGATCGCCACGAGGTGGACCCGGTGGTCGACCGCGGCTAGGTACTCGCCCTCGGCCTCTGTGAGGTCGCCATGGAGGGTGGCGATGACCGGAGTCTGGAGCTCGGTGGCGGCTGCCATCAGGATTCCGGTGAGGCCCGAGTTGTCATGAACGACGTCGAAGGCACGCCTCCGGACGAGCTCATACGCGCGGTACAGGAAGAGCAGCTCGCGCGGAAGATGGTCGCGGGTACCGAGCTGAGGAGCCCAGCTCTCCGGCGCGATCGGGATGGTCTCAAACGGGCCTTTGGACCCCTGCCGGCCGATCACGGACACCTGGTGGCCGCGCCGGTGAAGCTCGCACGCGAGGTTGTAGGCCATCAGCTCGATCCCGCCGTAGCCGTTCGGCGGCACGGGGAACCAGGGGCCGACGATCAGGGCAATCCGCCGAGGTTCCACATCCATACAACACCTGGGGGCCGCCGGTCATGCAACCAACGCCCCGCCGACTTTCAGTACCCGCTCAGCCGTTCTCCAGGTCCAGCCAGGGCGGGGAGCCGCGCACGATCTCCAGGCCGGGGGCGTCGGCGTCGATCGAGTGGCTGCCGTCCGGGTTGCGTCGCACGGCCAGGCGCACCTCGTGGCGGCCAAGCCTCAGGCGGCTCAACGAGAGATGCGAGCACCAGGGAGGCAGCGCCGGGTCGAGATAGACGCGCCCCGCCGGAAGGTCGGGCTCGAGCCCGATCAGGATGCGGACCATGTGCAGCACGCTCCCCGCGGCCCAGGCCTGCGGCACGTTGGCCATCCGATAGGGCACCGGGACGGCGAAGTCGATCTTGGGCAATCCGGCGAACAGCTCGGGCATCTGGATGTCCTCGAAGCACATGACCGCGCCCAGCAGCCCGTCCAGCAAGCTCCACGCCTCCTCGACGAGCCCGTAGCGGCGCAGGCCGGCTGCGGCGATCACGCTGTCGTGCGGCCAGACGGATCCGCGCTGGTAGGAATGCGGGTCGTATGAGGGGTGCTGGTCCGAAAGGACGCGGAGGCCCCAGCCGCTGAAGATGTCGGGTCTCATCAGCCGCTGACCCGCCGCGCGTCCGCGCGCGACGTCCAGGATGCCCATCCACAGGCAATGGCCCGAATTCGAAACGGCGGTGCCGAGCGGGCGCTTGCTGCCGTCGAGCGCGAAGGCGAGCTCGCCCGCCGGCTCCAGCCAGAACGAGGCCATGAAACGCTCGCGCAGCTCGCGAGCCTCGCGCACGAGGCGGGCCGCGCGCTCGCTCTCGCCCCACGCTTCGAAGAGGGGCGCCATGCGCAGCTTGGCGCCGTAGACGTAGGCCTGCATCTCCGAGGTGCCGATCGGCAGCTCGGGAAAGCCGCCGGTCTCGTCGAGGACCCCATCGTGCGCGTCGCGCCAGCACTGGTTGCGATATCCGCCGGGCGCGCGGGCCGCGTACTCCTGAAAGCCATCGCCGTCCCGGTCGCCATACCGGTCGATCCAATCGAGACACCGATCGGCGACGCCTTTGAAGCGCGCCAGCCTCGCGGCATCCCCCTCCCACCTGAAATGCTCGGCCAGGAGCAGCAGATATAAAGGAGTGGCGTCCGCCGTCCCGTAGTAGGGGCGATGCGGGGCGATACCGAAATGGGCCCACTCGCCCACGCGGAGCTCATGCGGCATCTTGCCCGGCTCGGCGTCACGCTCCGGGTCGTCGACGTCCGCCTGCCACCGGGCCAGGTTTTCGAGCGTGCCGAGCGCGACCGCCGGCTGGGCGACCATCGCCTGGAGGGAGGCGATCGCCGAGTCGCGCCCGAAAAGCGCCATGAACCAGGGCAACCCGGCGGCCGGCATCCAGGGCTCGTCGCCCGTGGGACCGCCCGCGGCCGGGTCCACCGATTCCTGCTCGTGCAGGCGCAGGGCCGCGAAGTCCTCGATCGCGCGCTCATAGGCGAAACCGAGACGCATGTCGGCTGGATCGATCTGCGAGACCGACTCCTGCCACCTGCGGGCCTGGCGCATCGGATCCAGGTCGGCTTCGAGGACACGGGCCGCTCCCAGCACCGGCAGCTGCCCGTCGTCCGTGAGAAGGTCGTACTGCAGCGAGACCTTCCACTCCTCACCCGGCACCAGGTCGACCGGGAACCGCAGCGAGCCGTTGGCGTACGTGATGCCGGCCCGCTCGGTGAGCGTCCTGACGAGGCAGCGGCGGACGAAGTCCTTGTTTTGGTAGCGGGCCTCCAGGCTGTTGGGCCCAACCCACCATGTGTTCAGGTCGGCCCGCCGCTGCCAGGAGTGGTAGCGCACCTCGAACAGGTCGGCGAAGTCGCTCTCCAGGGCGATCTCCAGGAGCACGGTCAGGGGAGCCCTTCCGTAGGTGTGCAGGGTCAGGTCCTCGTGCATCTGGTGAAGGCTGACCAGGCGATCGACGGTCACCGCCACCCGCGCCTCACGCATGTCACCACCCGCGCCCGCCATGCCGTCCGCGACCATGTGCCAGCGGGCGTGCCGGAACGAAAGCCGGACCGACGCGACCGACTCAGGCCGCTTGCCGTTGAGCCGCACCTCATGGCGCGAGATGAAGCGGGTGTCGGACGAATAGAGGCCGTAGTCCCCGCCCGCCGGATTCAGCGGGATCGCGCCCTGCTGGTCGGTCACGAGGAACGTCGCGCCGTGATTGATCTTGACCGAGGGGTGCGGGTGCACCGCTGAGATCAGCGTGCGCCATGGAGCCAAGCGGGCCTGTCCGTCGGCGAACATGGGAGCGGGGGTCACGGCGGCCGCGCGGGCGGCCGCGGGCGATTCACGCTGCTTCATTGAGGACGGTTCCTACGTTACCCACCGCGGCGAGGCAATGTCAGCGGGCGGCTCAACCAAACGCCGCAAGAGGACGGGCAATCTCTGGTTGCCTGCCGGGGTGCTTGACATTCACTCCATGGAGTTGCCACAGTAGTCCGTCACAAGAGCGGTCCTGGACACAGGCTGCTCGATTCAGGTGCTTTCAACGCTGGGAGAGGAACATGGGTGGTAAAGGTGTGGTGCGCCTATTCGGCGCACTCGTTCTGTCGGTGTCGGTCGTCGCGCTCGGCGTCGGCCCGGGTCTAGCCCTCGGTTTTCCCGCGCCCAACGGCGGCGGGGACGCCCCGTCGATCAAGTCCGGCGCGAAGTCGCTGGACAACCAGCTGAGCGACGCGACCGAGGCGAGTCTATTGGCTCTGGACAACCAGTACACCGCGAGCCGCACTGCGGGCGACCAGCCGCTGAGCATCGAGCAGGCGGGCGCTCTTCGCTCCGCCGCGACGGATCAGGCCAAGCTCCTCAAGAAGGCGCCGGCACCCGGCCCGACCACCTTCAACGCCTCCTGGACCCCGATCGGGCCGGACCCGATCCTGCAAGTCGCGCGCAGCGACAACGCTCTGGTTCCCGTCAGCGGCCGCATCGGCGCGCTCGCGATCCGCAAGGACGGCACGTTCATCCTGGGCGCCGCGCAGGGCGGCATCTGGACCATCGGGCCGACCGATTCGGGTTGGGTCGACCGGACCGACAACCTCCCCTCCCTCGCCACGGGCGCGCTCGAGGTCGCACCCTCGAACGATCTCGTCGTCTATGACGGCACCGGTGAGGGCGCGCTCTCCGGCGACAGCTATTACGGCAACGGAGTCCTGAAGTCCACCGACGGCGGCATCACCTGGACTCACGTGTCCGGCGACTTCTTCCTCGGCGTGTCGATCTCCCGGCTGGCGGTCGACCCCAACAATGCGAACCACCTGTACGCGGCGGTGCTCCGCGGTCGCGGAGGCGCTCGCCGCGTCTCTCCTCCAGTCCACTCGACCTACGGCATCTGGGAGTCAAAGGACGGCGGCGTGACCTGGACGCTGCTCAAGGCGGCTCCGGCCACCTCCCTCGGGGCCACCGACGTCCGCCTGGACCCGCAGACCCCTACGACCCTCTACTCGTCCTTCTGGGGCGACGCGATCTACAAGAGCACCGATGGCGGCGCGACGTGGGCGCCGATCATGACCGGGCTGCCGGCCGGCGCGAACTACGCTGCCGTTCCGACCCGCTTCTCGCTCGGCATCTCGCACCCGGCGGGAGCCGCGCACGCGACCCTGTACACCGGCTTTGACTGGGTGGACGCCGCGGGCCACCACCAGGCGGCCCGGATCTTCAAGTCGACGGACGACGGCGCCAGCTGGGCGGTTCTTCCAACCGGCACCGGACCGTTCGACACCGTGCTGGACTACTGCACGACCCAGTGCTTCTACGACAACGTCATCGAGCCCGACCCGACCAACCCGAACGTCGTCTTCGTCGCCGGCTCATTCGGCTACAACATGCCGATCCCGTCGGGCGGCATCTTCCGCTCGGACAACGGCGGCACGACATGGAAGAACCTCGGCTGGGATCTCCACCCGGACTTCCACGCCCTGGCCTTCGACCCCAACAACTCCCAGAACGTGCTGATCGGCAATGACGGCGGCGTGTGGTTCAGCCCTGACCAGGGCGGCAGGACCAGCTCCTCCGACACGCAGAACTCGGTCGCCTCGCTCCAATCCGCGGACTTCCAGAACGGGGACTTCAACGGCGGCGGCCTTCAGATCACGCAGTTCACCTCCATCGCGACCAACCCCACCCGCACCGCCCGGATCTGGGGCGGCTCGCAGGACAACGGCACGGAGCGCAAGGCTGCCGCGTCGAACACGTGGTTCGACCTGGCCAGCGGTGACGGCGGGCAGGTCCTGGTCGACCCGACCGACTCCCACTTCGTCTACGGCACCTATTTCGGGATCTCGCCGTACCGGTACACGGACAGCGGCGACAACTTCTTCACCAACCAGTTCATCGAGAACGGCATCAACCTCGCTGACCGCTCTGAGTTCTACACGCCGTTCGTGCTGAACCAGAACAACCCGAACCAGCTGTACCTGGGCACCTACCGCCTGTAC
>DASXBE010000025.1:0-5681 GCA_036491815.1 Candidatus Dormiibacterota bacterium
GAGCTGCACGGTGCCGTCGGGAAGCTTCAGCAGGTGCTGCACCCGGACCATCGCGCCGACGTGATAGATGTCCTTGAAGCCGACCTCCTCGGCCGACTCGTCGAGCTGCGTCGCGACCGCGATGTGGCGCTCCACGCCGGAGAGGTCGTCGAGGAGCTGAAGCGACTTCTTGCGGCCCACGGACAGCGGGATGAAGATGCGCGGGAAGACGACAGTGGACTTCAGCGGCAGCACGGGCAGGCGCGAGGGGACGGCTCCCTCCAGGTTTGGCGCCGGTACCTCGCTCACAGCTAAAGACTATTACTCCGCATGGCATAATCGGCCTAGCCTTCATTGAGCCGATCCCTAGTCGCCGTCATACTCGCCGCCGGCCACGGCACACGGATGCGCTCGCGCATCCCAAAAGTCCTCCACCCGATCTGCGGGCGTCCCATGCTCGATTACGTCCTGGACGCCGTCGCTGAAGCCGGCGCGTCGGACGTCAAGGTGATCGCCAACCCGGGCCACGCCGAGGTCGCGGGGCACCTGGACGAGAGGGGCATTGCCCCGACCTTCCAGCGCGAGCCGAGGGGCACCGCCCACGCGCTGCAGCAGATTCCAGCTCACGAGCTCGAGGGCAGGCAGGTCCTGATCGTCAACGGCGACTCGCCCCTGCTGACGGCGGCGACGATCCTCCGGGTGGTCCACGCGCAGTCCGAGGCGGGCGTCGCCGCCGCGATCGCGAGCGTCGAGGACCCGGACCGCAACGACGGCCGCATCATCCGCGGTTCCGACGGCGCTCTGGACCGCATCGTCGAGCGCAAGGACGCCACGGCCGAGATGCGCGCCACGGTGCATGAGTTCAACGTCGGCGTGTACTGCTTCGACGGGACCCGCCTGGTCGAGGCCCTGAAGCTCGTCACCGACGACAACCAGGCGGGCGAGCTCTACCTCACCGACGTGTTCCTGCACTTGAAGCCCGTCGCCGTGGTCAGGCTGGACGACCCGCGCGAGGCCATGGGCGTGAAGGACCGGATCCGCCTGGCGGCGGCGTCCGCGGTCCTGCAGAGGCGCATCCTCGACGAGCGGATGCTGAGCGGCGTCACGATCGTCGACCCGGCCAGCACCTTCATCGACGCCACCGTGAGCATCGGCCAGGACACCGTGATCGAGCCGTTCAGCGTGATCCGGGGCCGGACGAGCATCGGCGCGGAATGCCGCATCGGCCCGCACGTCTATATAGAGGACGCGAGGGTCGGCGACCGCAGCGACTGCGGACCCTTCGCCAAGCTGCGGCCGGGCACCGAGCTGGCGGAGGACGTGCACGTGGGCAGCTTCGCCGAGCTCGTGCGCACGAAGGTCGGCCGCGCCAGCAAGGTCCCCCACGTCTCCTACCTCGGTGACACCGACCTCGGCGCCGACGCCAACATCGGGGCCGGTACCATCACGGCCAACTTCGATGGCACGCACAAGAACAGGACCCAGATCGGCGACGGGGCCTTCGTCGGCGTGGACACGATGCTGGTCGCTCCCGTCAAACTTGGCAGGGGAGCACGCACCGGCGCCGGCTCGGTGGTCACGAGGGACGTGCCGGACGGCGCGACGGCGGTCGGAGTTCCCGCTAGGGTGATACGCAGAAAATCCCCGGTTCCCTCGCCAGCGGGAGAGGGCTCGGGAGAGGGGCGAGCAGAGAAGTGATCGGCAGGTTGCAGACCGCGGTCGAGTTCACCGGGACCGAGACCTCGCCCTGGGGCGAGCTCAAGCTCATCTCCGGGGGTGCCAACCCGGTCCTCGCGGGGCGGATCGCGGAGACGCTCGACGTTCCGCTCACCGACCCCCGGCTCCGCCACTTCGCCGATGGGGAGATCGACGTCAAGATCGAGGACTCGATGCGCGGGCACGACGTGTTCGTGATCCAGCCGACCAGCCCCCCGGTCAATGAGCATCTGATGGAGCTGTTCATCATCCTGGACGCGCTGCGCCGCGCCTCGGCGGGACGCGTCACCGCGGTCGTGCCGTACTACGGGTACGCCCGCAAGGAGCGCAAGACCAAACCCCGCGAGCCGATCTCGGCGAAGCTGATCGCCAACTTCATCACGCTGGCGGGCGCGGATCGGTTGCTCCTGTTCGATCTCCACGCCGAGGCCATCGAAGGCTTCTTCGACGTGCCGACCGACCACCTGTCGCCGCATCGGATCTTCTCCGAGTACCTGAAGGCCAAAGACCTGCACCACCTGACGGTCGTCGCCCCTGACGCCGGCGGTGGCCGCCGGGCCGAGGCCGTGGCCAACGACCTCGGCGCTCCGATCGCGTTCGGTTACAAGCGCCGCTCGGATGAGGGCTCGGTCGAGGTGATCGCCGTGTCGGGTGATGTGAAAGGACGCGACTGCGTCGTGGTCGAGGACATCATCACGACCGGGAGCACCATCACCAAGGTCGCCCAGGCGCTCCACAGCCAGGGCGCCCAGAAGGTGCTGGTCGCCGCCTCGCACCCGGTGCTCACCGGGGACGCGGTCGCACGGATGCAGAAGGCCGGCGTCGACGAGGTCATCGTCACTGACACGGTGCCGATCTCGGAGGAGAACAGGAAGAGCCCTCTCCTCACCGTTCTGACGGTTGCGCCTCTCCTTTCGGAGGCGATCATCCGGGTGCACGAGAACCGGAGCGTCAGCGAGCTCTTCCGATAGCCGCCGTTTCATGACCACCCAGGAGGCGATCGAGCTCATCGTCCTTCTCGTGTGCTGCTTCGTGGCCGCGCTGGCCAGCGGCACCGAGACGGCGCTCACGTCGGTCGGACGGCTTCGCGTTCGATTCCTGGCGGAGCAGGGGAGCCGCTCGGCGGCCATCCTCCAGCGGCTGCGCGCGGACCCGAACAGGTTCCTGTCGACGGTGCTGTTCGTCAACACCCTCGCCCTGATCGTCGCGTCGACCTCGACCGCGCTGCTCAGCGACTCGGTGTTCACCCGGGCGGGCCTGTCGGCCAGCTTGCGATTGTGGCTGACGCTGCTTGTCTCGGTCGTGCTGTCGGTGATACTGCTCATCGCGGCGGAGGTGACGCCGAAGACGCTCGCCATCTCGCACGCGGAGCGGGTCGCGCTCGCGGCGGCCGGCCCTGTCGACCGGCTGGCGACGTTCCTGCGACCGATCCTGTGGGCGGTGACGCTGATCTCGCGAGGCCTCACCGGCGGCCGCGCCGCGCGTGCCCCGTACCTGACGGAGGAGGAGCTCATCACGCTGCTCCATGTCTCCGAGGAGCAGGGTGTGATCGAGGAGCAGGAGCACCAGATGATCCACGGCATCATCGAGATCGGTGACAAGGCCGTGCGCGAGATCATGATCCCGCGGACGCGGATCGTGGCCGTCGATCGCGACGCGCAGCTCCGGGACGTGGTGAAGCTCTTCAAAGAGCACCGGCACACGCGCATGCCCGTGTACGAGCGCGACATCGACCACGTGATCGGGTTGATCCACACCAAGGACCTGCTGCTCTTCTACACGCTCTCGAGCTCACAGAAGTTCGACATCGACAAGATGCTGCGGCCGATCGAGTTCACCCCTGAGCAGAAGAAGGTCGACGAGCTCTTGAACGAGATGCGCACCAAGAAGGTGCACATGATGATCGTGGTGGACGAGTACGGCGGCACCGCGGGCCTCGTCACGCTGGAGGACCTGCTCGAGGAGATCGTCGGCGAGATCCGCGACGAGTACGACACCGCGGAGCAGGAGCTGCTCGTCATCCTCAACGACCACGAGGCGCGCGTGGACGCCAGCTTCCCGCTCGAGGAGCTCAACGAGAGGCTCGGCCTCGGCATCGAGGAGTCGGGCGATTACGACTCCGTGGGCGGATATGTGCACGCGACCCTGGGCAAGCTCGCCGCGGCCGGCGACTCGTTCAAGGCCGGCCGTGCGAGGTGGACCGTGGAGAAGGTGACGGGCCGCCGCATCGACACGATCCAGCTGACAGCCGACCAACCATGGCCGATCGACGCCCTGATCCAGGCCGGCCTTGCGAACGACCAGGTCGCCAACGGCGAACGGGATCATCTGGAGAGAGAGACTGGCCACCTATCGTGACCGCGCGGTCGTGCTGCGCAAGCTCGACTACGGCGAGGCCGACCGCATCTTCACGCTCCTGACCCAGACGCACGGCAAGGTAGGCGCCATCGCGAAGGGGGTGCGGCGGCCCGAGTCGAAGCTTGGCCCGTCGCTCGAGCTGTACGGCCACATCGACGTGCTGCTGGCGAAGGGCCGAGGCGACCTCGACGTGGTGGCGCAGGTGCAGCGCGTGCCCGGCTACCGGATCGAGGGCGACGTCGAGACCATGTCGCATGCGGCCCTCATCGCGGAGCTCGCGGAACGCGTGTGCGAGGACCGCCACCCGGTCGATGGAGTGTATGAGCTGGCGGTGATGGCGCTCGACGAGCTCTCGCGCGAGACGGACCCGCGCCGCGCGTCGGCCTACTTCCTCGTCGCCGCGCTCGACCTGCTCGGCTACGCGCCGCAGCTCATGGCGTGCGTCTCCTGCGAGAAGCCGCTCGCGGCCAAGCCCGCCGCCTTCAGCGCGGAGGCCGGCGGCTTCCTGTGCGACACGTGCGCCATCCCCTCGATGTCCCTGGTTCCCCTGGCCACGATCAAGGTGCTGCGGCTGATGGCCGCGGGCGACCTCCAGACGTACCGGCGGCTGAAGCTGGACGCGCCCTTGATGGGCTCGATCGAAGGCGTGCTGACCTTGCAGCTCGAGCACCACCTGGACCGGCGGCTCAAATCGCTACAGTTCCTGAACCAGATGAGGGCGATCAACTGAGGTGAAGAGATGACGATGCTCAAAGGCGAAAACGCGTTCAGCGGCTTCTCGGTCAACCACCTGGGCGATGCCAGGAAGTTCTACGAGGGGACGCTCGGGCTGGAGATGGAGGGAGACGAGGCGATGGGCCTCCGGCTGAAGGTCGCGGGCCCGCATGGCGTGTTCGTGTACTCGAAGGACGACCACGTCCCCGCGACGTACACGATCCTGAACTTCCGGGTCCCGGACATCGACGCCGCGGTCGACGAGCTGGCGGCGAAGGGCGTCAAGTTCGAGCTGATCCCCGGAGTCACCGACCACAAGGGCGTCGCGCGTGGCAAATCGGTAGGCCGGGGCCCGGACATCGCGTGGTTCAAGGACCCGGCGGGCAACTTCCTCTCAGTCTTGAACGAGGATTGACCGTTCCGCGCGAGCAGGTCATGGAGAAGGTCGTGGCGCTGACCAAGCGCCGCGGCTTCATCTATCCCTCGAGCGAGATCTACGGCGGCCTCTCGGGCTTCTACGACTACGGCCCGTACGGCGTGGCGTTGAAGCGCGCCATCCGCGAGCTGTGGTGGCGCCACATGGTCGACCTGCGCGACGACGTGGTGGGCCTGGAGTCGACCTTGATCATGCCGTCCGCGGTGTGGGACGCCTCAGGCCACCTGACCAACTTCGTCGACCCGCTGCGCCAGTGCCTGGGCACGTGCAAGAAGCGCTGGCGCGCCGACCACGTGACCGGAGACAAATGTCCCGAGTGCGGTGGCCCGCTCGACGCCGCTCGCATGTTCAACCTGATGTTCAAGACCCACGTCGGCCCGACCGAAGACACCTCGGCCGAGGTCTATCTGCGACCGGAGACCGCGCAGGGCATGTTCGTGGACTTCAAGAACGTCCTGAACTCCTCACGCGTCCGCCT
>DASXBE010000026.1:0-11961 GCA_036491815.1 Candidatus Dormiibacterota bacterium
CAAATCGCAGCGAGCGGCCGGAACCCCTCCGAGGTCGCCGTGGTCGCGGTGACCAAGGGCTTCGACGCTTTGGCATGCCGCGAGGCCCTCGGTGCCGGCCTCAGCATCCTCGGCGAGAACCGCGTGCAGGAGGGCCTGGCGAAGATGGAGGAGGTGGCCGGCGCGACCTGGCACCTCATCGGGCACCTGCAGTCGAACAAGGTCCGGCACGCGGTCGGCCGGTTCGCCCTGATCCACTCGGTGGACTCCGTGCGGATCGCCGAGGCCATCTCCCGGGCCGACCCCAAGCAGGCCGTGCTGGTCGAGGTGAACGTGGCACGTGAGCCTCAAAAGTCGGGGGCGAACCCGGCGCGCGCCCATGAGCTGATCGCGGCCGCGACCAACCTGGTCGACCTGCGGGGATTGATGGCGATGGGGCCGACCCGGGGCGATCCGGCGCCCGCCTTCGAAGAGCTGCGGCGGCTGCGCGATGAAGCCGAGCAGCGGATCGGTCGGCCTCTGCCCGTCCTTTCCATGGGCATGAGCGGCGATTTCGAGGCCGCCCTGGCCGCCGGCAGCACGATGCTCCGGCTCGGGCAGGCCCTGTTTGGCCCTCGGCCCACACGGGTAACCAACTGACGCAGTGGCCCTGATCGCGACGCTCCTGATCTACGCCCTCTACGCCTTCATCATCATCGTGTTCGTTCGGGTGGCCTTCACCTGGATCAGCCAGAGCCCGTACCCGACGAACTCGGTGTCCCGTTTCGCGTACCTGGTCACGGAGCCGGTGATCGGGCCGGTCAGGCGCCGCCTCCCTCCCGTGTCCGGGATGGACCTCTCGCCTCTGGTCGTGACCGTGGTCGCCTACTTCCTGATCGCGGCGCTGCGCCAGTTCGGATAGCGGGCCTCGCGGCGCGGCCTCCGACCGTCCAGCGGGTAAAATCGAGGCTCGCTCGGCGTTGACGGAGACAGTTAGGCCCGTTTGGAGCGGCCGGCAGAGAGCCCCACGTGGTGAAACGGGGCGGCCGACGGCGGGACCGAGATCACTCCCGAGCCGTGACCCGATGAGCTGTCCGGGGTGGTGGCCCCGGGAATCTGGGTGGTACCGCGGGCCGGGGCCCGTCCCAGAGATGGCGGATTCACGTCTCTGGAGTTGTGTGAGTGTTCGATAAGGTCGATCAGAAGGTCAGCTTTCCGGAGCTGGAGAAGCAGCTCATGGAGCGCTGGAAGGCCGAGGGCACGTTCCAGCGCTCGCTCGACCTGCGCGAGGGGCGGCCTAGGTTCGTGTTCTACGAAGGGCCGCCGACAGCCAATGGCAAGCCGGCGACGCATCACATCCTGGCCCGCGCCTTCAAGGACCTCTTCGGCCGCTACAAGACCATGCGCGGCTTCTATGTCGAGCGGAAGGCGGGCTGGGACACGCACGGCCTGCCAGTGGAGATCGAGGTCGAGAAGAAGCTCAACATCTCCGGCAAGTTCGAGATCGAGAACGAGGTGGGGGTCGAGCGGTTCAACCAGCTGTGCCGCGAAAGCGTGCACGAGTATGTCGCCGACTGGGTCGCCTTCAGCGAGCGCATGGCCTTCTGGCAGGACTACGACCAGGCCTATTGGACGCTCAGCTCCGATTACATCCAGTCGGTGTGGTGGGCGCTGTCCGAGATGTGGAAGCAGGGCCTGGTCTACAAGGGTTTTCGCGTGGCGCCCTACTGCTCGCGCTGCGCGACGCCGCTCTCGAGCCACGAGCTCGCCCAGGGCTACCGCGACAACGTGCCCGATCCGAGCGTTTTCGCCCGCTTCAGGCTGAAGTCTCAGCCCAACACGTCGATCCTCGCCTGGACGACCACCCCCTGGACGCTCCCGGGCAACGTCGCTCTGGCGGTGGGCAGGGACTTCGACTACGTGACGGTCAGGCAGAGATCGCAAACCTCCGCGCCCGGCCATCCGGCGGACGAATTCCTGATCCTGGCCGAGTCCCGTCTCGGCGTGCTGGACGGCGAGTATCACGTGGAGCGCAGGTTCAAGGGAGCCGAGCTGCTCGGCCTCGAGTACGAGCCCCTCTTCCCATATTCGGTGCCGGAGGAGGGCCGCGCGCAGTATGTCGTCGACGC
This sequence comes from Candidatus Dormiibacterota bacterium, assembly GCA_036491815.1. GTDB lineage: Bacteria > Chloroflexota > Dormibacteria > Dormibacterales > Dormibacteraceae > DASXBE01. The sequence goes on from DASXBE010000026.1 coordinate 2,088, forward strand.
CGACTTCGTCTCCCTCGACGAGGGCACCGGCGTGGTCCACACCTCGGCGCTCTACGGCGTCGACGACCTCCGCCTGTGCCAGGAGAAAGGCATTCCGTTCAAGCACACCGTGGGCCTGGACGGGAAGTTCCTCCCATACGTGGACCGGTTCGCGGGCCTGCATGTCAAGGAAGCCAACCCACTCATCCTCGACGACCTCAAGGCGCGCGGGCTGCTGTACAAGTCCGAGACCATTCTTCACACGTATCCCGAGTGCTGGCGGTGCAAGACGCCGCTCATCTACTACGCGCTCGACGCGTGGTACATCCGGACGACCGAGCGCAAAGCGGAGCTGATCGCCAACAACGCCGCGACGAACTGGGTGCCCGCGCACATCAAGACCGGCCGCATGGGCGACTGGCTCGAGAACAATGTCGACTGGCAGTTCTCGCGCAGCCGCTACTGGGGCACGCCGGTGCCGATCTGGATCTGCGAGGGCTGCGCGGAGCAGCGCTGCGTCAGCTCCGCCGCGGAGCTCGGCCTGGCGGACGACGCCGACCTTCACCGGCCCTACATCGACGAGGTCGCGCTTTCGTGTGCGAAGTGCGGCGGCGTGATGCGACGGGTGCCAGAGGTCCTCGACACATGGTTCGACTCGGGCTCGATGCCCTTCGCCCAGCGCGGCTACCCGCGCCATGGCAAGGAGCTGTTCGAGGACACGTTCCCCGCCGATTTCATCTCCGAGGCGATCGACCAGACCCGCGGCTGGTTCTACACGCTGCTTGCGATCTCGACGCTGCTCTTCAAGCAGAACTCCTATCGGAACGTGATCTGCCTCGGCCACGTCGTCGACCCGACGGGAAAGAAGGCGTCGAAGTCGCGGGGCAACGTCCTCGACCCCAACTACCTGTTCGACAACTTCGGCTCCGACGCTGTGCGGTGGTACTTCTACACGTCGACCCAGGTCGGTGAGAACTACCGCACGGGCGACGCCGCCCTCAAGGAGACGGTGCAGCAGTTCTTCATCCCTCTGTGGAACTGCTACTCGTTCTTTGTCACCTACGCCAGGCTGGATGGTTTCGATCCGTCCGCGCCGCTGGTCCCGGCCGCAGAGCGGCACGTGCTCGACCGCTGGCTGCTCTCCAGGCTGAGCGGGCTCGTCGCGGTGGTGACTGCCGGGCTCGACGCCTACGACGCCAACGAGCCGGCCCGGCGCATACAGCGTTTCGTCGACGACCTTTCGAACTGGTACATCCGGCGCTCGCGCCGCCGCTTCTGGAAGTCGCAGTCGGACATTGACAAGCAGGCGGCCTACCAGACGCTCTACGAAACGCTCGACACGCTGTGCAGGCTCATCGGGCCGTTCACGCCGTTCATCGCCGACGCGATGTTCCGCAACCTGTCCGATGACCGGTCGGTCCACCTGGCGGACTTCCCCGAACCCCTGGCCCACTTCGACGCGCAGGTCGAGGCCGACATGGCGCGGGCCAGGCAGGCCGTGGAGTCCGGGCTGGCGGCCCGCGATGCATCGCGCCTGAAGGTGCGCCAGCCGCTCGCCTCGTTCTCTTTGCCCGGCGAGGCGCTGCCCGAGGACATCGCGGCGATCGTCCGCGAGGAGCTGAACGTCAAGAGCCTCGTGTTCGGCGCGCCCGAGCCGAGGTTGGACACCGAGATCACCGCCGAGCTGCGGCTGGAGGGGCTGGCCCGCGAGCTGGTGCGCGCGATCCAGGCCAGGAGGAAGGCGCTCGGATTCAACGTCGAGGACCGGATCGACACGAGGTATGACGCGGATGGGATGCTTGCGAGGGCCTTCGAACGCCATGGCGACTACATCAAGAGCGAGACGCTGTCCGTGACGCTGGAGCCGGGCCGCGCGGACGATTTCAACGGCGAGCAGATGATGCTCGAAGGAGAGCAGGTCTGGATCGGCATCAGGCGACACTGACCAGGGGGCGGGTGCTCTTCGCCGCGGCCGCCGTGACGGTGTTCGTTCTCGACCGCATCACCAAGAGCATCGTGGCGGCGCAGATCCCGTACGGCACCGAGGTGTCCGCGATCGGCCACCTGGTCGGCATCACCAACATCCGCAACTCCGGCGCCGCATTCGGCATGGCGCCTGCGGGTGCATGGCTGTTCCTCATCGCCTCGATCGTGGTTTCGATCGGCCTCGTGGTCTACGTCGCGCGGAACCCCGGGACCGTGTGGAACGACACGGTGCTGGGGCTCGTCCTCGGCGGCACCGCCGGCAATGGCTACGACAGGATCGTGTACGGCACGGTGACCGACTTCATCAACGTGCATTTCTGGCCGGTGTTCAACATCGCCGACTCCGCGATCTCGATCGGCGTGGTCCTGTTGCTCGCCGGGTACGTGCTGCGCCCGGCCTCGCGCGCATCCTGAGGAAGGCCTTGAACCTCGGGGCGCCGCCGGAGACGCGCCGGCTTGTCGCCGCGGAAGCCTCGCCAAGGCTGGATCGTTACCTCGCGGAGCACGCGGGCGACCTCAGCCGAGCCGCCGCCGCCCGGCTGATCAAGGGACACCTCGTCCGCCTCAATGGCGCGACGACGCAGCCATCCGACCGCGTGGCGGCGGGAGACGTGATCGAGCTCGAGATCCCAGAAGCCTTCACCATCGCAGCCATCCCCGAGGACATCCCTCTCGACATCGTGTACGAGGACGATGACCTGGCGGTGGTCAACAAGCCGGCGGGCATGGTGGTCCACCCCGCGCCCGGGCATTACTCGGGCACGCTGGTGCACGCGCTGCTCGGCCGGGGTGGAGGCTGGTCCACGACCGGTGGGGCCGGGCGGCCGGGCATCGTGCACCGCCTGGACAAGGGGACCTCCGGGCTCATCGTCGTGGCGCGCAACGACGTGAGCCACCGCGCACTGTCGGCCCAGCTCAGCGATCGCACCCTAAGCCGTTCGTACCTCGCGATCGTGCGCGGTCACGTGAAGGACGACGCGGGCGAGCTGGAGGGCGCCATCGGCCGCCACCCCAAAGAACGCAAGCGCATGGCCGTGGTGGCGGGCGGCCGTTTCGCGCGGACCCGCTACGAGGTGATCGGGCGCCGGCGTGGGCATACTCTCTTGCGCTGTGACCTCGACACCGGACGCACCCACCAGATCCGCGTCCACCTCGCCGCGCTCGGCCACTCGATCGCTGGAGACACCGAGTACGGCGGCCGCGAGGAAGGGCTCGACCGTCCGATGCTTCACGCCTGGAGGCTCAAGCTGCGCCATCCGAAGACGCGGGACGAGATGAGCTTCGAGGCCGCGCCGCCGGCCGATTTCGAGTCGTTCTGGGCCTCCCTCGCATGAAGCGAGGCCTGCTCGTCGTGATCTCGGGGCCGTCAGGTGTGGGGAAGGACACGATCATCCAGCGCCTCCTCTCCCTCGACCGAAACCTGCGTTACTCGGTCTCGTGCACCACGCGGGCGCCGCGCGCGGGCGAGCTGCCCGACGTCAACTACACATTCGTGACGCGCGAGCGTTTCCAGGAGCTGATCGATGCGAACCAGTTCCTCGAGTGGGCGAACTACGCGGGCAACCTCTACGGCACGCTGCGCGAGCGCGTGGAGCAGACGCGCGACTCGGGCCGAGACATCGTGCTGAAGATCGACGTGCAGGGCGCCGAGCAGGTGCGGCAGACGGAGAAGGATGGTGTTTTCATCTTCGTGGTACCGCCCACGATCGAGGAGCTCGAGCGCCGCCAGATGCTGCGCAACAGCGAGACCGAGGCCGACCGCACCTCGCGGCGCAGGATCGCCGAGCTCGAGATGACCTTCGCCTCGCACTACGACCACGTGGTCGTCAACGACGATGTGGAAAGGGCGGTCGACGAGATCCTGGGGATCATCCGAGGCGCGCGCGAGCGGCAGACTTAGCCCATGCCGCTGGATCCGACTCCCGTCCCCGATGAGCTGCGCGGACTGCGCATCGCGCTGCTGGTGTCCGGCGGGATCGCCGCCTACAAGGTGGTCGATCTCGCGTCGGCGATGACGCAGGCCGGCTGCGAGATCCGGGTGGCGATGACGCCGAGCGCGACCCGGTTCGTGGGGGCGCCGACCTTCCAGGGCGTGACCGGGAACCCCGTCCTGACGGGAATCTGGCCGGCGGGTGGTGCCGCCGAGCCTCACGTCGCCCTCGGGGACTGGGCGCAGCTCATCCTCGTCGCCCCGGCGACCGCGAACGTGATGGGTCGCATCGCAGCGGGCCGCGGCGACGACATCGTGACCGCGACTCTGCTCGCGGCCAGATGCCCGGTCGTGGTGGCCCCAGCGATGAACGACGCGATGTGGGTCAAGTCCGCCGTGCGGGAGAACGTCGCCGCGCTGATCAAGCACGGGGCTACGGTGGTCGAGCCCGAGAGCGGGCATCTGGCAAGCGGCCATGTCGGGACTGGACGGCTCGCACCGGCGGCGCGGATCTTCGACGCGATGTCAGCGGCGGTCCGCAAGCGCTATGACCTGGCGGGCCGGCGCGTGGTCGTCACCGCGGGCGGCACGCGAGAGCCCATCGACCCGGTCCGCTTCATCAGCAACTACAGCAGCGGAAAGATGGGGTTCGCCATCGCATCGGCTGCCGCCGACCGCGGCGCGAAGGTGACGCTGGTCACGACAGCCGCCCACCCGGAGCATCACGGAGTCGCCGTTCAGCGCGTCGAGACGGCGGACGAGATGCTGGCCGAGCTTCGCGCCCAGCTGAGCGGCGCGCACCTGCTGCTCATGGCGGCGGCGGTCGGCGACTTCCGGCCCGCGACGACCGCCACGAAGAAGATCCGGCGCGAGGACACGCCAAGCCTGACCCTGCAGCTCGAGTCGATTCCCGATGTCGTGGCCGCGATCGGGAACGACCCCGCACTCGCGAAGGTATTTCGTGTTGGTTTCGCGGCGGAGGACTCTGAGCTCGGCGCGAAGGCGGTGGAGAAGATGAAGCGCAAGGGGTTGCATGCCATCCTCGCCAACGACATCTCGCGCCGCGACATCGGCTTCGGGAGCGAGTACAACGCCGGGGTCCTCCTGTTCGCGGACGGCACGCGCCACGACCTGGAGAAGATGACCAAGCGCGAGATGGCCGACCGAATCCTGGATCTCGTCACGCCCAGACTGAAGTAGTGCTCTACGCCGAGGTGGCGGTCGAGGCCGCGCGCGGCCTCGGGCGCGAGACCTATACCTACGCTGTACCCGAGGGCGTTGATGTCGTCCCGGGACACCGGGTGACCGTCCCCTTCGGACGCCGCTCGACCTACGGGTTCGTGGTCTCGCTCGCCACCGAGGACCCGGGGGTGGAGACGAAACCGATCGCCACGGCGGGCAGCGAGCCGCTGCTGCTGCCGCACCAGGTGGAGCTGGCGCGCCTGGTCGCTGACCATTACTGGGTACCCCTCATCGAGTGCCTGCGCGCCATGCTCCCCCCGCGGGTCAGGTCGACGGGCTCGACCGGCTCGGGCCCCTCGACTCGGCAGCGCCGCCACACGCGGCTGGTGGACCTGGCCACGGGGCCGGCTCCGGAGGCGGTGCCGGTGACCCTTTCCGCCGAACAGCTGGCGGCACTGGAGGTCATCGACGGCAACTCCGCCACGCTCCTGCACGGCGTGATCGCCAGCGGCAAGACCGAGGTGTATCTCGCCGCCGCGGAACGCGCCCTTGCCGCGGGGCTGCGCGTGCTGCTCCTCGTGCCGGAGATCTCGCTCACGCCGCAGCTCGTCCAGCGCGTGCGGGCTCGACTTGGGGTGCCGATCGCGCTTTTGGTCAGCCAGCTGACGGAGCTCGAGCGGGCCCAGCAGTGGTGGCGCGTCCGGAGGGGGCAGGCGGATGTCGTGCTGGGGAGCCGGTCGGCGGTCTTCGCGCCGATTCCGCGCCTCGGGCTCATCTGCCTCGACGAAGAGGGATCGACCGCGTATAAGCAGGACCGCACCCCGAGGTATGAGGCGGGCTGGGTGGCGCGCCGCCTCGCGGCGGTGACCGGCGCGCGCTTTGTTGCTGGCTCGGCGACGCCGAGCGTGGCGACCTACCACGACGCGGCCCAGGGGCATATGGCGATCGCGAAGCTGCGGAGGCGAGCCCGCGGCCATCGCGCACCGGTCGAGCTCGTGGACATGCGAGACGAGGCCGCCTCGGGCAACCGCCAGCCCCTGTCGTCACGGCTCCTCGGCGCGATCACCAACTCGCTCGAGAACGAGGAGCAGGTCATCCTCTACCTCAACCGGAGGGGCATGTCGACGTTCGTGCTGTGCCGCGACTGCGGCAAGTCCGTGCAGTGCCTCGGCTGCTCGGTTGCGCTGGTGCAGCATGCCGAGCTGGAGGGGCTTGTCTGCCACTACTGCGGCTACTGGCGGCCGATGCCGTCGGTCTGCGATCACTGCGGCAGCCGCAACATCAAGGGTCTGGGTATGGGCACCCAGCGTCTGGAAGGCATGGTCAAAAAGCTGTGGCCGCATGCGCGCGTCCTGCGGCTGGACAGCGACGCGGCGCGCGGACCGGACTCCTACTTCGATATCTGGGAGACCTTCAGCGAGCACCGGGCCGACATCCTCGTGGGCACTCAGCTCGTCACGCGCGGCCTCGATCTGCCCGCGGTCACGTGCGTCGGCGTGGTCGACGCGGACCTGCCGCTGCATTTCCCCGACTACCGCTCGGCCGAGAACACGTTCTCGCTGATCGTCCAGGTCGCGGGCCGCGCTGGTCGCGACGGGCGTGAATCTCACGTGGTGGTGCAGACCAGCAACCCCGAGCACTACAGCCTTCGCCACGCGGCCGCCGCGGATTACGAAGGCTTCTACGCTGCCGAGCTGCCCGCGCGAAAGGCTTTCGTGTTCCCTCCGTTTGCCGACCTCGCGGTGCTGACCCGAACCGACGCGGACGATGCCCGGGCGTCAGCCTCGGCGCGCGAAGCTGCCGAGAGCCTGGCCGCCGGACTGGTCAAAGAAGGGGTCGACGGCATCCGCGTGATGGGCCCGTCGCCGGCCTTCATCCACCGCCTGCGCGGCGAGTACCGGTGGCAGGTCACCCTGAAGGGCAGCGGGCTCGAACGGGCGCGGCACCTGGCCCCGCGAGGGAAGGGCTGGAGCTACGACGTGGACCCTGTAACGTGAGCTTGCGTGAGCAGTAGAGATGTCGCGACACGCAAAGCCGACGTGCTGGCCGCACTCGAACGCAACGCGGATGTGTGGCTGAACAGCGCCAGCCTCCAGGGACGGCCGCACCTCATCGCGGTGTCTGGCTGGTGGGATGGAACGGACCTCGTGATCGCCACGCGAGAGGACAGCAGGACCGGCCGCAACCTGGCGGCCAATCGGCTGGCCGCGGTCGCGGCCGGCAGCCCGGCCGACGCCGTCGTGATCACGGCGGAGGTCGTGAAGAGCCACCCCGTCGACGAGGAGAAGAAAACGGCGGAAGGCTTCGCGGAGGCGGTCGGGTGGGATCCGCGGGAGGTTGGCGAGGGCTGGATGTTTTTCAGGCTGAGGCCGCAGCGGATCAACGCGTACCGCGGCTACGACGAGCTCGACGGTCGCGAGGTGATGCGCGAAGGTCGCTGGCTGGGCTGAGGTGACCCGCGGCACCTCCGTCAGGCGGCGCTGATCGCGTCTTCGATCTGCACGAGGTGCTCCGCCTCGTGCTCGACCATGTAGGGGATCGACTCGCCGATCGTGCGGGCGGGCCATTCCGGCCAGACGATCGGCTTTTCCAGGTCCTGCTCGCTGAGCTCCGAGAAGACCTCCCGCAGCGCCTCGGCCGAGTCGGCGAGCTCGCCCTTGAGGGCGCGGAGGTCGAAGGCCAGCGCCTTCTCGGTCTCCAGGTCGTTGAACTGGTCGCGCGACGCCAGGTCCATCTCGATCAGGTCGCCCTGTGCCGCCCTGCGCACGAAAAAGGCGCTGCCGAGCTCAGACCCGGCGATATGGCCGAGGAGCTGGCCGACCGTCCATCCCGAATCCGGGTGGATTCGCGCCAGGTCGGCGTGGGACAGCGACTCGACGACGGCCATGGTGCGAGCCCGCTGTGCCTCGATCGGCGCGATGTCGGTAAGCAAGATTGGGTGCAAGGGTATCGCGGGTAGAATCGAATTCGTGGCGATCAGGCCAATCCTTGGATTCGAGCACCCGATTTTGCGCGAAAAGGCGAAGAAGGTCGCACGCGTGGACGCGTCCATCCAGCGCCTCATCGACGACCTGGCCGAGACCATGCTCGCCGCTCCCGGCGCGGGCCTGGCGGCGAACCAGATCGGCGTCGCGCTCCGGGTGTGCGTGGTCAAGGGGGACGACAACCAGATCTGGGGGCTCGTCAACCCGGAGCTCGTCAAGGGGGACGGGAAGCAGGTTGGCTACGAGGGCTGCCTGAGCTATCCAGGCTGGGTCGGCGAGGTGGAGCGCCACGAAGTCGTGGTCGTCAAGGGAAAGAACCGGCGTGGGAAGGAGGTCCGGATCAAGTCGGAGGGCTTCACCGCCAGGGCCTTCCAGCACGAGCTCGACCACCTCGACGGGATCCTCTTCACCGACCGGCTGACCAGCCTCGACACCCTGCGGAGGGTCGAGGAGGTGGCCGCGGAGGAAAGGGAAGAGGCCGTCGCGTCGGCCTCCGGATAGGCCGCTTTCAACCAGGCGCCCACGGAGCGCACTCCGAGCCGGCCGCGCGCGGAGCGCAGGAGAATCGTTTTTGCCGGCACCGCCGGATTCGCCGTGCCGTCGCTGCGCGCGCTGCAGGCCGCGGGTCATGAGGTGCAGCTCGTGGTAACCCAGCCCGACCGGCCGGGCCACCGCATGAAGGTGACCGCGTCGCCCGTCAAGGTGGCGGCCGAAGAGCTGGGCCTGCCTGTCTACCAGCCGGAGCGGGTGCGCGCGCCGGAGGCGGTCGAGAGGCTGCGCGCGCTGGCGCCGGAGCTGATGGTGGTCGTGGCCTACGGCCAGATCATTCCGCCATCGATCCTGGCGATCCCACCGCTCGGCGTCTTGAATGTCCACGCGTCGCTCCTGCCGCGGTGGCGCGGCGCAGCCCCGGTGGCGCGGGCGATCCTCGCCGGCGACCGGGAGACAGGCGTCACCATCATGCGGATGGATGAGCACCTGGACCACGGCCCCGTGCTCGCCTCGCGCTCGACGCCGATCGCCGAGCATGAGGACGCGGTGGCGCTGACGGCACGTCTCGCGGAGATGGGGGCGGAGCTTTTGGTGGCGACTGTGGCACGCCTGGAGCAGCTCACTCCCGCGGCCCAGGATCACGGCGAGGCGACGCAGGCCCCAAAGCTGAGCCGGGAAGAAAGCGAGCTGGAGTGGGACCTCGGGCCGACCCAGATAGATAGAAGGGTGCGTGGGCTTCAGCCGTGGCCGGGCGCCACGTTGCCAACCGCGCGTGGACGCGTGAAGGTGTTGAGTGGGCACATCGAAGAGGATCGGTACGTGCCCGATGTCGTGCAGCTGCCGGGGAGGCGGCCGGCGCCGGCGAGCCAGGTCTTGCCGGATGCCTGACCGCGAGGAGCGGGAGCGGGACGTCGCCGTCAACCGGCGGGCGTACCACGACTACTTCATCGACGAGAAGTATGAGGCGGGCGTGATGCTGACCGGAACCGAGGTGAAGTCGATCCGGAACGGCCGCGCGAACCTGCGCGACGGGTTCGTCCGGATCGACGGCAGCGGCCACGCGGCCTGGCTGGAGAACGTGCACATCTCGCCCTACGCGCAGGCGAATGTCATGAATCACGACCCGATGAGGCCGCGCAAGCTCTTGCTGCACCGCAAGGAGATCGCGACTTTGATCGGGAAGGTGAGGCAGAAGGGCTACACGCTGATCCCGCTCCGGATCTACTTCACGCGCAACCACGCCAAGGTGGAGGTGGGTCTGGGCCGGGGCAAGAAGCAGTACGACAAGAGGGAGGCGATCGCCGAGCGCGACGCCAAGCGC
>DASXBE010000027.1:0-2485 GCA_036491815.1 Candidatus Dormiibacterota bacterium
GCCGCTGCCGGCGATCTCGCCGTAGGTCGATCCGCCGGTGCCCGCGTGCGTCACGTCCTCGGTGTACTCCATGACGGCGGTATTGCCACACACGAGGAGGTTTTGCATCTTCATGGTCCGGTGCGTCAACACGTTCCATACACCGGCGTACGTCTTCCGGAGCTGCTCGCGGCCGCAGACCGGCACGCCGTTGTGGACCCGGCAACCGTCCGGGCTGTAGGCATTGATGATCGCGTCCAGGTCATCCGCGTTCTGGGCCGCGACCCATGACTTGATCCGGGATCTGATCTGCTCTTCGTCCATTACTTTCGCTCCTTGACCGCATCACCGCTCCATCCACCGTGGAAGACGTCGACGACATCACCGCTCTGCACTGGTCTGACCAGCTCGTCCATGTAGGCCTTGGCCTCGACGCGCAGCTCCTCCTCGCGCGGATGCGCCGTGTAAGCCTCCTGCGCCGCCGCGCTCGCCCACTTGTTGATGATCAGGTAATCCGTTTTGCTGTTTTCGAGCGCCACCACGGTCGACGATATGAAGCCTTCGTGGGACGCCATGTACGGGTACACCGAGTCGCGTCGCCACGCGAGGTACGCCTCGCGCTTGTGCTCCTCGACATGGAGGTCGCTCACGACTAGGAGCGGGTCCGGGTCTCGCTTAGTTCCCGCGCCGGCCGGCCGGCTCGAGGCGAGGCGAGGCCCCAGCGCCCAGTCGTCCTTGGCGACCTCGTGAAAGATCACCTCGACTCCCTCGCGCGAGGTGCCGGCCACCTCGGAGACAGCGTCGACGATGCGACGCACCAGGTGCTCCTTCATGGTTTTCGAGCGGCCGGGGTAGAGCTCTATGTGGACGATCGGCATCTCCTCTCCTCTAGGTGGTCGCGGACAGCGAAGGGACGGCCCTGATCAGTACGTGAGCGCCTTGGTCTCGAGGTACTCCTCGAGGCCGAGGGCACCGAGCTCGCGGCCGATGCCGGAGTGCTTGTACCCGCCAAACGGCGCCACCGGGTTGAAGGCCCCACCGTTGATCTTCACCTGGCCGGTGCGAAGGCGCTTGGCCACGCGCACGGCGCGGGCCGGGTCGCCAGACCAGACGCCCCCCGAAAGACCGTACTGGGTCCCGTTGGCGATCTTGACGGCCTCTTCCTCGGTGTCATAGGGGATGACGACCAGGACCGGGCCGAAGATCTCCTCCTGGGCGATGACGCTGTCCGGAGCGACCGAGGAGAAGACCGTCGGCGCCACGAAATATCCGTCATCGAAGCCGGCCGGCTTCTCGAGGCCGCCCGTGACGAGCACAGCGCCGTCATCGATGCCTCGCTTGATATAGCCCATGACCCGCTTGTACTGGACCTCTGACACGACGGGTCCGAGCGCAGTCTCGTCGCGCGACGGGTCGCCGAGCTGCTGGGCCTCCGCCGCCGTCCGCGCCAGGTCCTCGACTTCGACAAGGCGCTCGCGTGGGACGATCAGGCGCGTCAGCGCCGAGCAGGTCTGCCCGGAGTTCAAAAAGGCGCTGCTGATCGCGGCGTTCACGATCTTGGGTAGGTCCACGACGTCGTCGAGCACGACGTTAGGCGACTTGCCGCCCAGCTCGAGGGTCACGCGCTTGACGTCGGGGGCGGCGAGCGCGGCCACCCGCGTTCCGGCACGGACCGAGCCGGTGAAGCTCACCATGTCGACGTCCTTGTGGCTCGCGAGGGCCTCCCCCACCACCGGCCCGAGGCCGCTGATCATGTTGAAGACGCCCTTCGGCAGGCCCGCCGTGGCAATGATCTCGGCCAGGATGTAGGCGGAAAGGGGCGCCACCTCACTCGGCTTCACGACGACCGTGCACCCGGCCGCGATGGCCGGCGCCACCTTGGCGGCGATCTGGTGCAGGGGGTAGTTCCACGGCGTGATGCAAGCCACGACGCCCACCGGCTCACGCACGATGCCAAGGGCACCCTCGCGGGTTTCGAACTGATAGCTCTCGATGTTGTCGGCCATGTTCGCGAAAGTGCTCGCGGGCAGCTTGACGTGCATGTAGCGGCCCGTCTTGACCGGCGTGCCGATGTCGGTTGCGGCGGCGAGCGCGATCTCCTCTCCCCGCTCGATGATCCCCTCGGAGATCTTGCGCAGAACGGCCGCCCGCGCCGCGAGGTCACTCTCGGACCACGCGCCGAAGGCCGCTCGGGCCGCCGCGACCGCCCGGTCCGCGTCCTCCACGGTGCCCGCCGGCACGGTGGCGACCACGTGCCCCGAGGTCGGGTTCACGACCTCGACCACGTCCTTCCCGGTGGACGGTATCCAGGCACCGTCGACGTACAGGTCGGTGATCCGGCGCACGTCGCCGGCTGCTGGAGCTCCGGGCTGCTTCGACTGTGACTTGACTGCCATCGTCTTCCCCCACGGAGTGGCGCCCACTCCTCGCGTGTAATCGTCGCCGCGACCGGCCCGCTGTCAGTCGTGTCGCTTGTAACAGCAGCTACATTATCACGGCTGCCACG
>DASXBE010000028.1:0-13507 GCA_036491815.1 Candidatus Dormiibacterota bacterium
CCCGACCGCAGCTTCTCCAGGTCGAGGTAGTTGTTCACCAGGGTCAACATGGTGTTCGCGCTCGACTGGACGAACCCGAGCTGGCGGCGCTGCTTCTCGGTGAGGTTGTCGTTATCCGGTTCAAGCACGAGGGCGGTGAAGCCCAGCACTGAGTTCAGCGGGTTGCGCATCTCATGGCTTACCGCCGCCATGACCTTCGACTTCACCGCGCTCTCGGCCCGAGCCACCTCGGCGGCTTGCATGTGGAGGCATTCCGAGATCGTCGCTGCCACAGCATCGAGGACCGCCAGGCTGCCGTCCGGAATCGTCTCGCCGGCGGGGGCGATGGCGACGATGGCCCGGCCTGCCTTCGAGGTGCGCGGCAGAGGTACGACGACCGCTTGCGTGTCGTGCCTGACCGAGAGGCCCTCGGCGAAGGTGCTGACCTGCCCGTACCGGTCGGTCAGGATGGCCTGTCGCGCCTCCACCGCCACGCGGGTCAGGGCGAAGACCCAGATCGGAAGCGAGGTTGGGGGATGCGACGCGCCTGAGCCGTCGACCCACCCGCCCATGGAGCCGTCTTCGTTGATCGTGGCGTAGATGCACGACTCGAGCCCCAGCGAGTCCCGAGAGGCTGCCAGTGATTCCGCCAGAAGGGAATTCGGATCGATCCCGGCAAGCGCGCGCTGCGTGAGCCGGCGGATCAGGGCCTCCCCGCGCCTCTTCTCGTCCATCGCGGCGATCATTCGCCCGACGCTGCGCGCGAGGTTGAAGATCTCGTCGCGGCCGCGGGGCGCGTCAGTCTCCGGCAGCCGGACGGATGTATCGCCGCCCGCCACGGCCGCGACCGCCTGCTGCACCCGGCGAGTCCTGCGGATGATCCCGAGGTAGATCGCCGACAGGATCATCAGCGAGTCGACCGCGACCGCGATGAGGCCGGCGGTCACGATGGTTTCGACGACGGCGTTCGAGGCGGCATCTTCCGCCGACGGCGACAGGGTGATCAGGACTGCGCCGAGCAGGGAGCCCTGCTGGTCGCGCAGGGGAGCGACGACGGCATCGACGCCGACACCCTCCGCGTCGTCGTACGTCTTGCCGCTCCGGACGGCGAGCATCTGCTGCCGGGTGAGAAGCCCTCCCGTCCCGACCTCGCCCGGCCTGCTGCTCGCGATCACGGTCGTCCGCTGGTCGAGGCTCACGATCCGGACCGCGATGATGCCTGGCTCGGTCTCGACCAGTCGCGACAGGTATCCGTTGAGCTCCGCGGCCTGGTAGGGATATTGCGTGTACGTCGCCTCGATCGAGGTCGCCGTGCTGACCGCCTGCGCGTCGTAGGCCTTGTCGATCTGGGCCTGCACCTGATTGGAGACCATGGTCCCGAGGACCGCCACCAGGATCACGGTGCTGAGCAGGACCGGAAGGGCCAGCTTGAACGTCAGGGACATATGCCGGCCCGTCCAGAGCAGGATCTCTTCCGGTACCACCGCGACTCGCTTCCGCAGACCGACCCAGGCCATGAGATGAAGCTAGGTCTTCGCTGGGTCGCCGTCGACCCACGTGGGGGAGGGCCTTGTCTATATCGTTTGTGCGCCAGAGGCCCGGCTAGCCGTTGATCAGACCGGTCTCCCGCCCCAGCGCGACAGCCTGCAGCCGCGAGCGTGCGCCGAGCTTCTCCAGCACGCCGCGGACGTGGCTGCGTACGGTCCCATAGCCGATGCCGAGCTTCTCGGCTATGTCGTAGTTGTCCAGGCCCGACGCCATCATCCTGAGGACCTCGCGCTCACGGGCGGTCAGCTCCTCCTCCAACTTGTGGCGCTCCTCCTGGCTGCGGCGTGCCTCGCGCTGGCGGGCGAGGAGGCGGGCCATGGTCGCCGCCGGGAGCAGGAACTCCCCCTCGCCTGCCCGGCGGACGGCGTTGGTCAGCTCTTCGGCCGTCGCCGCCTTGGACACATACCCGCAGGCGCCCGCGTCGACAGCGCGCATCATCGCCTCATCGCTGACGTCGGCACTCAGGAACAGGACCGCCACGTCTGGGTGCTCCTGGCGGATCCGGACGGTGGCTTCCGGTCCGTCCCCGTCGGGCAGGCGAAAATCCATGAGGACGACCTGGGGATTCAGGATTCGCGCGGTTTCGACGGCATCCCTGACCGTGCCGGCGGTGCCGACGACCTTCAGCTCGGGGACCTCGCCCAGCAGCGCGGCCAAGCCTTCGACCATGAGGCGATGGTCTTCGACGATCAGGACCGAGATCGGCTCCGGCATGGTTCCACCGTACTCTCGTTCATCCAGAGTTCATCCGCAATTAACCCAGTCACAATTCGGTTGAATTCAACTCGCTTAACCCCGAGGTCGGAGCGGACTTCTCAGTCGCCACCCCCACCCTGCGTCGGGGCCGGATCCAGGCGAAGCAGCACCGTGTCGAAGAAGAGCCGCACCAGGTTCTCGTCGTAAGCCCTCCCGGCTTGGCGAAGCAGGACGGCCCGGGCCCGCTCGTCGGCCATCTGAGGCCGCTCCGCCCGCTCGCCGCTGACCATCGAGTCGTACGCGTCGCAGATGGCGAGGATTTTCGCGGGGGCCGGGATCGAATCGCCGCTCAGGCCGTCGGGGTAGCCCGCGCCGTCAACGCGCTCCTTCTGGTGCCGGATGATGTCCGTGATGCCGTGCGAGGAGCGCAGTGGGCGGCAGATCTCGGCGCCGATGATGGGGACCCGGCGCATCTCCGCGACCTCCTCGGGAGCGAGCGCGTCCTTCTTGTTGAGGATGTCGTCCGAGACTCCGATCTTTCCGATATCGTGCACCCGCGCGGCGAAGTATGTCGCGGCCACCGTGTCCGGATCCAGACCGGCGGCCATGGCGAGACGCTTCGCGAGCTGCGCGACGCGCTCGGAGTGCGCCTCGGTGAATTTATCCTTCGCCTCCACCGCGCGTGCCAGCGCGAAGACGACCTGCTCGGTCTGCACGAGGGAGTCGTACAGGGTCTTGATCCGGAGCAGGGATCGCACCCTCGCGAGCAGCTCATTCTGCTCGACGGGCTTGGCCAGGAAATCGTCGGCGCCGGCTTCCAGCGCCGCGACCCGATCGTCGACAGCGCTGTACGCCGTGACGACGACCACCGGCACCATGCTCGTCGCCTCGGCGGACTTGATCTGGCGGCAGAGCTCGAGGCCGTTCATGCCGGGCATCTCGACGTCCGTCAAGACGAGGTCCGGCGCACGCCCAGCGACGAGGTCAAGGGCCTCGGTGGCCGAGGTGGCCGTCACGACCTCGCAGTCCACGCCCTCTAGGTAGTCTGCGATCAGGGCGACATTTTCCGGAACGTCGTCGACCACCAGGACGATCTGCCTCTCGTTCGGTTCGGTCATCTCGGAGCAGCCACCGTTGCCGAGGCGGCGGCCGGCGACAGGGGGATGATGAAGCGGAAGATCGACCCTGCGCCGACCACGCTCTCGACCCAGATCCGCCCCTTGTGAAGCTGCACGATCTGCTGGCTGATGGCGAGGCCAAGTCCGGTGCCCACGACCTTGGCCGCGCCGGCGCTTTCGTAGCGTTCATAGCGGCCGAAGATCTTGGTGACAAACTCTGGCGGGATGCCCTGCCCGTGGTCCTGCACCGCCACCTCGACGTGGCCATCGGCCACGCGGGTCGAGACAAGGATCTCGCCGCCACCAGGCGAATACTTGACCGCATTGGTCAGCAGGTTGCTCACGACCTGGGTGAGCCGGTCCGAATCGCCTTCGATGCACGGAGCGCTTGGGTCCAGCGCGATCGTGATCGAGTGCTTGGTCGACAGCATGCGGGACCGCTCCACAACCTGGGTGACCAGCTCGTTGAGGTCGACCGGCTGCAGGTGGAGCTGGATGCGGCCAGACTCGATGCGGTCCATGTCGAGCATCTCGGTGATCATTCGGTTGAGGCGCTGAGCCTCAGAGTTGACGTCACCGGCGAACTCCTTGACCTCATCCGTGGTCACCTCGTCGGTCGTCAACACCTCGCTGTAGCCCTGGATGCCAGTGAGAGCGGTTCGAAACTCGTGGCTGACCATCGACAGGAACTCGCTCTTCAGCCGGCTGATCCGCTCGAGCTCGGCAAGGTTCGCGAGAGCGGCCTCCTCGAGGCGGTGCTTCTCGCTGACGTCCTCGAACATGACCAGGAAGTAGTGGATCAGGCCGTTGGCCTTGAAGACAGGTGTCACCCTGCGGTGCACCCAGAATGTCCGGCCGTCGGCGGAGCGCATCTCACCGTCGACCTCCGCGTGTGACAGCCGCCCGGACTTCATCAGCTCGTTCCGGGCCAGCGCCTTCTCGACGTCGCCCGGACCCAGAAACTGGCCGAGGGGGGCCCCGGCCAGCGCCCTGGCGGGCACCGCCAGCATCTCGCTCAGCCTCGGATTGACATCGATGATGTGCAGGTCCTCTGTGATGCGGGCGATGCCAAGGGGGGACCGCTCCGTGATCTCGACCAGCAGCGCGGTGCGCTCGCGGAGCTCCGACTCCGCCCGCCGGCTTCGGACGAGAAGCCCGAGGGCGTCGCGCAGAGTCAAGACCTGGCTCGAGATGAAGACGATCCCCATGCCGCTGCCGATCAAGGCTGCAGTAACCCCGGTTTGCCTGCCCGTCGCGGCGACCCAGATGCTCGCCGCTATGACGCCCGCCACTCCAATCCACGGCAAGGCGAGGTGCCCCATTCCGACTTCGTCCGCGGCGCTCGAGCGTGCGGCCGGCGCGGAGATCCCTGCGACCGCCGCGAGCGCGAGGACCAGGTAACCGGCCACCCATCCCGCGGCAGACAGGCCGCCCAGCGCTCCGCCCTGCCCGTGGAGAGCGAAATAGGCAAACGAGGCATCCGCGACCAGGTTGCAAAGGAAGGCGGCCCCGAAAAGGCGCGCCAGCAGCGGGTACTCTCCAGCCGCTCGCCGGACACTCATCGCGATCATCGTCAACAGGACGAGGTCGGCGGCCGGGTACGCAACCAGCAGAAGTCCCCCGAGCACGCCAGTGCGAGCCTGGCTCTCTAGGCTGCCCAGACCGACGCTCCATGCGATGTACGCAAGGGAGGTCGCGACGCTCAGGCTGTCGAGCACGAGGCGAATCCGGCCCATCGCGGTGGCGGGACCGAAGGGGAAGGCGAGCAGGGCGGCCGCGGCGAGCGGCACGGCGGCCAGGTGACCTGCGTCGGCGAGGGAGGGAAACGGTGCTGCCACCCCGAGGTTGACCTCGCTGACCGCGCCGTACAGAGTGCCCGCCCCCCAGCTCAGCGCGGACAGCGCCAGTAGCGACCAGCCGATGCGCGTGGGTCCCGCGGCGCGGCGCGCGGCGATCGAGCAGGCCACCACCGCCGAGAGCGCCGCGACGGCTCGGCCGTAATCCTCGACGGCCACGGCGGTGGCCTCGCCGCCGGCGCGCCCTCCGACGAGGGCGGCGTAGGCCACGACGATCATGACCACCGCTGCCACGCCCACCCCCAGCCGCCGGTTCATGCGACACCTTCCGGGGCGGAGATCAGCTGCAGTGCGGCCTGGCGGTCGCGCCAGAGGACAGGGAGGTTGACGTGGAATACAGTGCCACCCCCGTCAACCCACAGGCGCCCGCCATGCATCTCAGCGATCTGCCGCGCCATGCCCATGGCAAGCCCCGTGCCGACAACCCTGCGGATCGGGTTGTTCGCGTACAGATCGTCGGCGCCGAACAGCCGGGTGTCGAAGTCCTCGCGCGCGCCCACTCCCTCATCTCTGACGCTCAGCTCGACGCCGGCGCCGGCCGCGCTGGCGGTGACGGTGATCCGGCCCCCTGCAGGCGACCGCCTGACGGCATTGTCGAGCAGCGCGTGCACGACCTGGCAGAGCCTGGCCCGGTCGCCCGCAATCGATGGGACCTGTGGATCGCTCTGGACGATGAAGGTGTTGCCGAGGACCTGTCGGCGGAGTGCCTGGACCTCTGAGTCGATCACGGCTCTGACGTCCACCTCCTGGACCATCAGCCCCGATCTCGTGCTGTCGACGCGGTCGAGCGCGACCATCTCGGTGACCATGCGGTCGAGGCGGGCTGCGTCGCGGTGGATGTCGGCGGCGAACGCCCGAGCGTCGTTGACGTCTAGCTCGTCGGCATCCCGCATGAACTCGCTGAAGCCCTGGATCCCGATGAGCGCCGTCTTGAACTCATGGCTGACGCTCTGCAGGAACTCGGTCTTCACCGCATTCAGGCGCTGCATCAGCTCGAGGCTGCCGGCCGCGGCCGCCTCAGCCTCGTGCCTCGCGGTCGTGTCCTCGAACATGGCGATGAAGTAGTCGATTCGGGCGTCTGTGCTGCGGACCGCCGTGGCGCTCCAGTGCGCCCATGTCTTCGCCCCGGACGCCCGCAGGACCTCACCGTCGCCTTCGACCGCGTCCGCGGCGCCGGTGCTCAGCTGTTCGAGCGCCGCGGCGAACTTCAGCGCGCCATCGCCTGCGAACAGGTCGGTGACGAGCGCGTCCTCCGTTTCGGCCGCCGTCTTCTGGATCAGGGCGAGAAAGCGAGGATTGGCGTCGACGACCCGCAGATCGGCGGCGATGCGGACGACGCCTGCGGGCGCCTGGGCGATGACCTCGGAAAGGGTCGCCTCGGAAGCTCGGCTCTTGACCAGCATCCGCAGAAAATCCCGACTGGTCAGGATCATGGTCAGGGTGAGGAGCGCGGCGCCCAGGCCAGTGAGGGTCGTCAGCACCTGGTCGAGGGTCTGCCCCTTCAGCACGACCACGATGGCGCTGCTTCCCGCGGCAAGGACGGCCAGCCATGGAAGCGCGAGCTGCCACAGATCGACGGGCTCCGAATCGACGGCCTCGCTCACCGGAGAGCGAGGCCAGACGGCTGCGAAGGCGATCATCAGGTAGCCGATGAACCGGCCGGCGTCCACCACGCTGCCGTGAACCGTGTAGCCGCCGGCGGCGGAGAGGTAGCTGGAGGTGCTGTCGGCCAATGTGTTGAGTGCGACACCACCCAGGAGCAGGAGCACCCGGGCCGCGCGCCGGCGGGTCGCCCTGCGCAGGGCCACGATCAGGACCGTGCCGACGAGGATGTCGCCGATCGGATAGGCGAGGTCGAGCCCGTGCTCGAGGGGACTGCCCTGCCCATCCCGCCACGCTGCCGAAAGCCCGAGCACCCACGCGGTATAGAACAGGGCCATCGCAATCACCACGCTGTCAAGCCACACGCGCCATTTGGTCGAGGTGCCCCGCGGCTCCCTCCAGATGGCGCGAATCCCGGCAAAGGCCAAGGGCACGGAGACTAGAAATCCCACGTCAGGCAGTCCGGGGTGGGGGACGGGCAGACCAAGCCCCACCTCGTACCCGGACTGAACCACCTCGCCGCTGCCCCACGACAAAGCAGAGGCCGCCAGCAACGTCCATCCGAGCCGAATCCGGCCCTGGGTCGACCTGGCCGCATACGCGGCGGCGCCGGCTGCGGCCAGCGCAGCGAGCGCTACGCCCACATCGTCGAGGGCGATGGACGCCGTCGGAGTGGGAAATCGGAGCAGGAGCGAGACGACCAATCCGATGGCGGCCACGGCGCCGATGGCCGCCGCGAACGCGAAGCGTCGAGGCACCCCCCCTTTCATCGTGATCGCCATAGGTCGCACCTTAGGGTTCGGGCCCGGCCGATTCGCCTGTCAATCGGTAGGGAAAGCAGAGCGCAGAGGGTAGAGCCGGCCGAAGCGCGGGGAACAGGATCGGACCTGGACTCAGGCCGTGCCGGCCGCGTCGCGTCCCGCAAGCCAGTCTCCTGACGAGTGCCGCGCTGTTACTCGGCCAGCCACTCCCGCGCCTTTTCGACGGAACCGAAGTAGGCGATCTGGATGGCCGCGGCGGGCACCTTGGCCAGGCGCTTGCGTAGGTGACCGGCCGCGATGTCGCTCTCGGGCAGCACGACGGCGAAGCGCCTGAGGCCGGCCGCGATGGCCAGCGGCACCCAGTTGTCGTCAGCTCGCTCCTGGTCGGCCGGGTTGAGCGCGCGCTGGCGCCGGCAGTCGGCCAGCAACCGCGAGCCGCCGTGGTCGCGGAGTGCCTTCAGCTCGGCGTCCAAGAGGGCGCTGAACTCGGCCGTGTTCGCCCAGCCGTCCCAGTCGACATGGACGGTGGCGTGTGGCTCGTCCCACCGCACGGTCGCGACTCCCGGAAGGCCGAAGTAGACGTCGTCGCTGCCGCCGGGGTGTGGCGCCACGGAATTCGGTCCCACAATAGGGCCGCCCGGCCGATTTGAGGCTGCTTTGACGTCCGCAGGCGGGCCTGAGGGCACCCGGCGGGCGCCTTCCGCGCCGCCGGACGTTACGCAATGCAGCGAGGGATCGCCAATCCCTGGAAGGCTAAGATCGGACTGATGCAGGGCGACAGGAAGAAACAGCGTCCCACATCGCCGGCGGCGCGCCGTTTGCGCAAGCCGCGCACGGACCCGGTGCACATGAAGCCCCTTCCCAGCGACCAGGCGCCGGGTGAGGAGACCGTGCAGGTCAACGACCAGTACGCCGGAGATGGCCCGCCACCACCCAAGAAGCCATCGGGGGACGACCAGCACCAGACCGGGGGGTGACCACGCGTGTCAATACCTCATCTGGACGATGAAAGACCAACACGCCGCGCGATACGTTCAGGACGTGGCGCTCAAGATCCGCGTCCTGGCCACTGCCGGGGCGACGCGTGGTGAGCACTCATATCGCGCCGAGGCGTACGAGGAGACCGATCCTTTCCGAACCCCGGTCTGGACCTGTCCCCACGAGCATGAAACGGCTCATGCGGCGCACGAGTGCGGAGAGGACTGGCTCCAGGCGACGGAGCGTTCCAACGCGCCGGGCTGACAGTTCTCGGGGCCTTTTCGGATTGGAAACCGCGCGCCGGCTACTACAAACGTACGGTGACTTTCCCAACACCCTGCCGGGAGACTAGTGGCATGTCCGTGTCGCCGCCGGGCCCGAAGGGGGTCCCGGTCGATGAGTTTTGCCACGAGGCACTCTTTTACGACGGTCCCGAGTCCTTCGTGGCGGGTGCGATCCCGTTCCTGCGCGAGGGAATCGCGGCCGGTGAGGCGATCCTCGTGGTCGAGAGCGCGGCCCGGATCGAGCTCCTCCGCGCGGGTCTCGGACAGGCCGCCGACGGTGTCGTCTTCGCCGACATGGAGGAGGTGGGGACCAACCCCGCGCGGATCATCCCCGCGTGGCAGGACTTCGTGGCCCAGCACGCGGGCACGGGCCGCCGGCTGCGCGGCATCGGCGAACCGATCTGGAACGGGCGAGGTCCCCAGGAGCTGGTCGAGTGCCAGCAACACGAGTCGCTCCTCAACGTGGCGTTCGCCGGCGGCGAGCCCTGGTACCTCTTGTGTCCATATGACACCAGCTCCCTGCCCGCGGACGTGATCGAAGAGGCCCTCCGCAGCCATCCATTCCTCACCGAGGGCACTGCGCATGGGCGCAGCCCCGCCTATCGCGGGCTGACCGAGTCGGCCGCGCTGCTGGACGTGCCGCTGGCGGAGCCCCAGGGTCTCGTCCACGAGCTGGACTTCGCGCACGACGACCTCGGATTGGTCAGGCGAGTCGCGGCGCGCTACGCCACCGCATCCGGCCTGAGCGCCAGCCGCGCCTCCGGCTTTGTGATGGCGGTCAACGAGGTGGCGACCAGCAGTGTTCGGGACAACGGCGGCACCGGCAAGCTGCGGATCTGGCAGGAAGAGGACCGGGTCATCGGCGAGATCTTCGACGCCGGCTCGTTCGACCGGCCGCTGGCCGACCGCGAGCGCCCGGCGCCCGGGTCCACAGGGCCGAGGGGCCTCTGGTTCGCGAATCAGCAGTGCGACCTCGTGCAGGTCCGTTCGGTGGCCGCCGGCACCGTGGTCCGCCTTCATATGAGAAGGCCGTCGTTCCGGCAAATGAGCGCGTAGGCGGCAGGCGTCCCCGCGGCTACCGCGCGCCGCCTGCTTCCCGCTTGATCTTTTCGCTTGCCAGATCGGTCTTGTGGCTTTAGCGTTTCGTTTCGGCCCCGAGGATCCTAGAACGACCGGAGAGCTCCGCAAGGGGTTGACTCTGGAAGTGACCGGATCCTTGGGGTCATTCGTTTCACCGGAAGCCGCAAGGCAAGTTGAGGCGGCGTAGCCTGAACTCATTCCGCATCCCACTCACGGCCGGCACGCGCGTCGAGCATCATGCGGCTCGCCTGCCGCCGCTTCCCAGCAAACCCTAAGAGTCCATCGAGGGGCCTCCCAGACTCCCGGGCCACCTTTGGCGTTACAAGGATCGACACCAAACCGTTGAGCGGAGGAGAACCCCCAATGTCAGACATGGAACCGAGACCACAGGAGCCCGCCCCAGCCGGGCCCGACCAGTCGCTGCTGCCCCCTGCGCCGGCCTACCCGCCGTACGGGTGGGCGCCGGTCGCCCCGCCCCCGCAAGCTCCCCCAGCCAATCCGCTCTGGAACCGCATCGCCGCGGCGGTCGTGCTGACGGCGGTGGTGGCGGCGGCAGCCGGGGTAGGCATCGGCTGGAGCCTGACGCGGGCGATCGACACCAACCGCCAGGCGGCCCAGAACAGCGGCCAGAACCTTTCCCCGAGCCAGGCCATCAACCCCCAGCAGCCGAGCGGCGGCGCCCTGAGCTCGGCGGCGGTCGCGGCCAAGGTCGACCCGGCGATCGTCGACATCAATACTTTGATCGGCGGCTCGGCCGCGGCGGGCACGGGGATGATCGTCACATCGTCCGGTGAGGTCCTGACCAACAACCACGTCGTCGACGGATCGACGAGCATCCAGGTCACGGTGCAGGGCCGCTCGCAGACCTACACCGCCCACGTCGTCGCCACCGATCCATCCGCCGACATCGCGTTGATCCAGATCGAGGGCGCGTCCAGCCTTCCGACCGTGAGCTTCGCGCAGTCGTCGGCTCTGCAGGTCGGGCAGACCGTCATCGCCATCGGCAACGCGCTCGGCCGCGGCGGGGCGCCCAATGTGACCCAGGGGAGCGTGACCGCCCTGGACCAGACCATCACCGCCAGCGAAGGCGGGAGCAGCTCGGAGCAGCTCAGCGGCATGATCGAGGCCGACGCCCTCATCTACCCCGGTGACTCGGGCGGCGCGCTGGTGAACACCTCCGGGCAGGTGGTCGGCATGATCACCGCCGGCGAGGCGCAGGGCTTCCGCTCCTCCGGATCCAACGTCGGGTACGCGATCGCCTCCGCGACGGCGCTCACCGTGATCAACAGGATTCGCGCGGGCGAGCAGGCGTCGGACCTCATCTACGGCCAGGTCGGATACCTGGGCGTGTCGGCCGAGACCCTCGACGCCGCCACCGCCGCGCAGCTCAACCTCAGCGTCACCTCCGGCGCGCTGATCCGCTCCGTGCTGGCCGGGCTCCCGGCCGAGAGGGCGGGCATCACCGTGGGATCGGTCATTACCTCGGTCGGCGGGTCGGCGGTCACCTCGATCGACACGCTCGGAACCGCGCTGAAGTCCCACAAGGCTGGGGACAGCGTGTCCGTGAAGTGGATCGACTCAGGCGGCCAGGCGCACAGCGCGACGGTCACCCTGGCGGGCGTGAACGCCTGAGGTCGCTGTCATAAAGACCGGCCCGGCGGTGCTCAGGTAGGAGTGGCCACCGCCGGACCGGCAATTCGCACACAGGCGCTGTCCAAGGCATACGGCAAGCGCCTGGCGGTCGACCGCCTGGACCTCGAGGTCGAACGGGCCGAGCTCTTCGGCTTTCTCGGACCGAACGGGGCGGGCAAGACCACGACGATCCGAATGGCCCTCGGCCTGATCGCGCCCACCGGTGGCACGGTCGAGATCCTCGGACGGGAAGTCCGCTCCCATCGCTCTGAGGTCCTCCCCAGGGTCGGCGCGCTCGTCGAGTCACCGGCCCTCTACGGGTACCTGTCCGGCCGGGACAACCTGCGCGTCGTCGGCGACCTCCTGGGCGGCACACGCCAGAAGCGAATCGACGAGGTGCTCGAGATCGTGTCGTTGAAGGGCCGGGACCGCGACAAGGTCAGGACCTACTCGATGGGCATGAAGCAGCGGCTGGGGCTCGCTGTGGCGCTGCTCAACGACCCCGACCTGCTCATTCTCGACGAGCCGGCCAATGGCCTCGACCCCGCGGGCATCGTCGAGATGCGGGACCTCCTCCGCGACCTGGCGGCTCAGGGCAAGACAGTCTTCATCTCGAGCCACGTGCTGAGCGAGGTACAGCAGATCTGCTCGCGGGTCGCGATCATCAACCACGGCAAGCTGATCCGAGTCGCGCCCGTCCACGACCTCTTGAAGTCGACCGGCGAGTTCGTGGTCCGGGTTGACTCGCCCGAGGAGCTGATTCCACTGCTCCAGCGGCAGCCCTGGGGCAAGCAGGCGCGGTCGGAGGATGGAGCGGTCCTGACCGGGGCGCCCGACGGGCGCGGCCGGAACCTGATCAAGTTCCTCGTCGAGAGCGGACAGGTGCCGGACTCGGTCAGCGAGCGGCAGACCGACCTCGAGGACATCTTCCTGAGCCTGACCGGCAAAGACAGCTCGAATTGAGCGCCGCGTACGCGCATCCCAGCTTTTTCGGCGCCGTGAGGGGTGAGGCCTTGAAGGTCTCGCGTCAGCTCAGCTTCTGGCTGATGCTTGCCGGAGCGCTGCTGATGCTGGCCGTGATCGTGCTCGGCGTGACGAGCTCGCCGAGCGTCAAGGACCAGCTGAGCACCGACCCGACGGGCTGGGCGTACAACGCCAGGGACATCTTCGGCACGATCTACCAGATCGGCTCTGGCATCTTCCTTTTGATCATCGGGTCGAGGCTTTTTGCGATGGAGTACTCCTCCGGGACGATCCGGATCATCTACGCCCGTGGCATGAGTCGGCTCTCGCTGCTCCTGGCCAAGATGCTGATCCTCGCCGTGATCGGGGTCGTCCTGCTCGCGGGCTACCTCGTGGTTGCGGGCGGGCTCATCGCCATCCTCGTCGACTCATGGACCGGAAGCCTCTCGGCGCTGCAGCATCTTCCGAGCCAGTTCTGGGAGGACCTGGGGTACTGGGGCCTCGTCCAGGGCATCAGCATGGGCATGGCCATCCTCATGGCCGCCGCGGCCGCGGGAATCGGCCGCTCCCTCGCTTTCGCCATGGCCGCCGCGCTGGCGTACTTTCCGGTCGACAACTTCGCGGTCATCCTCCTCGGGCTTGGCGCGAGGATCACGCGCCAGGACCACCCCTGGCTCGACATCACCCAGTACCAGCTGGGACCCAACCTGAATGTGGTGCTCAACCTGATCGAGCCTGGCCATCATGCCCGGGCGGCGTTCGCGGCGCCCCTCCTGCCAGTCGACGGGCACCACGCGCTGGCTGTGATCGGCGTGTACGCCCTCGCCTTCGCTTTGATCGCGGTGACGCGCAGCGTCCGGCCCGACGTTCTGGAGTAGCGAACCGCAGGACGGCTCCGGCTTCAGATCGGTATCCTTGTCGGGTTGTGCGCATAGTCGTCAAGGATCCCGAGGAGTTCGAGCAGGCCCTGCGCGAATTCCGCCGCAAGGTCCAGGAGCAGGGGCTGGTGC
>DASXBE010000029.1:0-3579 GCA_036491815.1 Candidatus Dormiibacterota bacterium
CGGTTCGAAGGCCAGGCTGGGCTGAACCGGGACCTGGTCCGGCGGAGGGAATCGGCTCAGCAGCTGGCGGAACTCGAAACGGTCGAAGACAACGCGGGCCTTCTCGTAGTCGTATCGCGTCCAGCGGGCCTTTTCCAGGTCAAGCTCGACCGGCACGTCGCGGACGATGGTGACCATCCGCTTGCCGAGCCGGACCTGGTCCGCGTTGGCCTTCAAGGCGGTCTTCAGCCTCCCGTCGGGCAGCTCGTCGACTCGTTCGAGCAGCGCCTCGATGGTGCCAAAGTCCTGCACCAGCTTCGCGGCGGTCTTGTCCCCCACACCGGGGACGCCGGGGATGTTGTCCGAGGTGTCGCCGCGGAGCGCTTTGAAGTCGATGAGCTGCATCGGCTCGAAGCCGTAGCGCTGCCTGACCTGGTCCGGGCCGTAGACGAAGGTGTCGGTGATGCCGCGGCGTGGCACCAGCGCCTCGACGGAGTCAGACACGAGCTGGAGGCAGTCGAGGTCGCCGGAGACGATCGTGACGGCGTGCCCTCGCTCTTCGGCCATGCGCGACATCGTGCCGATCAGGTCGTCCGCCTCGAATCCCTCGATGCCGTAGATCGGTATCGAGAACGCCTGAAGCACCTCGCGCACCTTCTCCAGCTGCGGCCGCAGATCCTCGGGCATCGCGCGGCGGCCCGCCTTGTACTCCACGTATTCCTTGGATCGGAAGGTCGGCGCGCCCACGTCGAAGGCGGCCACGGCGTACTCCGGGCGGGACGCGAGCACGATGGCCAGCATCGACGTGAAGCCGTACACGGCGTTGGTGACCTGGCCGTCGGAGGTGCTCATCGGGGGCAGCGCGAAGAACGCCCTGTAGATGAGGCTGTGCGCGTCGATCAGGATGACCCGGCCGCGCTTACCCTTCGCCACGTTCGGATTCTACGTACGTGCCGAACCACGCTCCGCACGGGCCCGAACGTTCAAACAGGGGACCGCTCAGGACCTGAGGCTAGAATGAACCCGAGGATGAAAAACCTCATCGAGGTGTCGGTGGACAGCATCAGGATCCACATGCCGACAGCCCAACATCTGGTGATCCTCAAGGAGAAGGAAGCCGATCGGTACCTGCCGATCTGGATCGGTTCCTTCGAGGCCCAGGCGATCGCCGCCAAGATCTCGGGCAATCCGCTCGGACGCCCGCTCACCCACGACCTGATGGCGACGGCGTTCGGCGATCTGGGCATCAGCGTGCGGCGGATCGTGGTCACGCGTCTCGCCGATCAGGTCTTTTATGCCCGCCTCTACGTCAAGCAGAACGGACGCGACCTCGACTTCGACGCCCGGCCGTCGGACGCGATCGCGCTCGCCGTGCGCGTTGAGTGCCCCATTTTCGTCGCCACCGAGGTCATGGAGAACGCGGGCATCATCCCCGAGGCCGATGAGGGCGAGGACAAGGACAAAGCTGAAGGACCCATCGACGAGGAGAGGCTTGCCGTGTTCCGTGACTTCGTGAACAGCCTCGACCTGCCCGAGCTCCCGGACGAACCAGGAGCCAAGGATGAGCCCGGTGCGCAGGACAAGCCTGGAGGACGCCCCGGCCGGGGCTGACCGAGCTGCCTCTTTCCGGCGAATTCGACATCTATGCCCGCGTGCTCGTGGCCCTCCTCATCGGCCTCCTGCTCGGCATCGAGCGCGAATACCACGGCCATCCCGCCGGGATGCGAACGATGGCGCTCGTCGGGGCAGGGTCCTGCCTGTTCACCGTCCTCGGGCTGGAACCCGCGTTCGGCTCGCGTGTCGACCCGACCCGCATCGCGGCGCAGATCGTGACCGGCATCGGCTTCCTGGGCGCCGGGAGCATTCTGCGCCAGGGCGAATACGTCAGAGGCCTCACGACGGCGGCCTCGATCTGGGTCGTCGCCGCGATGGGTATGGCGGTGGGTTTTGGTTACTACGGGATCGCGATCTCCACGGGCGTCGCGGTGCTCCTGACCCTGGTTGCGATCAGGCCTCTGGAGCGCCGGTTCTTTCGCGGGCACAACCGGCGCGCGGGCGATCCGCAACCTGACGAGCGCCCGGCTCCTTGACCGACCACCGGGTCGCGATCGTCACCGACTCGACCGCCGACATCCCGGCCCAGCTGGCCGCCTCCCGAGGGATCACCATCGTGCCTTTGACCCTGCATCTGGATGGCAGGTCGCTGCTTGACGGCGTCGACATCACGCCCGCCGAGTTCTACAGGCGACTCCCCGGCGCCACGACCCACCCCACCACGTCGCAGCCGTCCCCTGGTCAGTTTGCCGAGGCGTATGGAGCGCTCCTCGCCGGCCATGACGAGGTCGTGTCGATCCATATCTCGGAGCGACTGAGCGGAACGTACGCCTCAGCGCGCCAGGGTGCCGACATGACCGACCCGAAGCGTGTGCACGTGATCGACTCGCACGTGGTGTCGATGTCGCTCGGGCTGGTCGCCCTGGCCGCGTCGGTCCTGGGGGCGCAGGGGCACGACGGAACGTCGATCGAGCAGCGGATCATCGCGATGCGCGACGACGTCGCGACGTACTTCTCTGTCGCGACGCTCGAGTTCCTGCGCCGCGGCGGCCGGATCGGGCGGGCGAGCGCGATGCTCGGATCGGTGCTCCAGGTCAAACCCGTGCTCTGCATCCGGGACGGGCTCGTGACTCCCCTCGAACGCGTGCGCACCTTCGAGCGCGCGCTCGCGCGGATCGTCGAGCTGACCCGTGCGGTCGACCGCGGCAAGGGCGTGTGCGTGATCGTCGGCCACGCCGACGCGCCGGGCGACGCCGACCGGATTGCCAAAGAGCTCGAGCCGATCGCCGAGACGCTGATCATCCAGCCCCTTGGACCGGTGGTGGGCGCGCACGCGGGCCCGGGCGTGGTGGGGGTCGGGTGCTACCCGGCGGACATCCTGCCCCTCGGCATCAAGCTCTCCGCCAGCGCACGGTCGAAGGCGTGACGCTCTTGATCACGCGACCTTCTACGGCCAGGGCCTGGAGGTGCGCGAGACCTTCCTGGAGGGCGAGCCGCTTCTCATAGAGGTTGTCGCGGGGTCCCCAAAGGTCGAGCGCGACCTGCCACCCGCTCTTCTCCGCTTGTCCGACGATCTCGACGATCTGGTCGAGCCTCCGCCGGTGGTGCGAGGCCAGCGCCTCGACGCGCGCGGCGATCGCCGTGAAAGGACGGCCGTGGGCGGGCAGCACCAGCTTTGGGTTCAGCGCGGCCATCCGCTTCAGCCCATCGAGGTATTCGTGCAGGGGGTCGGGTGTGCTCTGCGGGTGCAGACCGATGTTCGGCGAGAGCTCTGGAAGCAGATGGTCGCCCGCGAACAGGAGTCCTGCGGACGGCTCGAACATGCAGATATGCCCGGGCGAGTGCCCCGGCGTCCACTCGACACGCAGGCTGTGTGTGCCCATTTCGATGATCTCGGCCCCGTCAAGCTGCACCGCGGGCTCGGCGGTCTTGACGACCTGGCTCAGCGCGCGCTGAGAGTTGCTGAGGACGGCGGTCTCGTCGTCCGGCACTCCGCTGACGACGAGGTACCTCCGCACCTCCTCGACGAGGTGCTCGAGCTCGACG
>DASXBE010000030.1:0-5988 GCA_036491815.1 Candidatus Dormiibacterota bacterium
GCGACGGTCGGCGGCGCGCACTCGCTGTCGAGGTCGGATCGCGGTGTCGTCGCGGCTCACAAATTGGCCGACCTCGTGCTGTGGGAGGCTGAGCACGAAGGGGCGTTTGCCTGGGCCTACGGGCTCAAGCCGCGCATCGTGTGGAGAGGGGGTCTTCAAGTA
The DNA here is from genome assembly GCA_036491815.1 of Candidatus Dormiibacterota bacterium. Classification (GTDB taxonomy): domain Bacteria; phylum Chloroflexota; class Dormibacteria; order Dormibacterales; family Dormibacteraceae; genus DASXBE01. The sequence continues at coordinate 163 of DASXBE010000030.1, forward strand.
TTTGCCTGAATTTGTGTTGCTAAACGCGTGCAACTCCCCTATAAGTTGCACTTGAAAGGCCGCCCGATCACGCAACGAATCAAATTACAGCGGTCAATATGGAGGAACGCTAGTAGTGGCAAAGTGGAATCCCTTGGCGCTGAAGCTCTTGATGTGGTTCATGGGCGTGCTGATCGTGTTCGGTTCGGGCTTTGGTTACATCGGGAGCAGCTTTTTCCCGTTTGACCAGTACGTCGGCGTCACGGCACCGGTCGCGGGCCTCGCATTTGGTGCGGGCCTGATCCTCGCCGGATTCGACCCGATCGCCAACGTCAGCTGGGTGCGAGCCCTGCTGCTGTACGTCGTATTCGAGGTCGTATGGCAGGTCTTCGACCAGATCAGCATCGGCCGCTTCGACATAGTCGCGTTCGTGATCGCGATCATCATCGGCGTGCTGATTCTCGTGCTCTACCCGAACAAGCCGGCTCTGTGGATGCAGGGCGGCAGGACCTCGGGCGCGCGCGCTTAAAGCAAGCTCATACCAAAGGGGCGGCGATATCGCCGCCCCTTTTTCGTTTCAACCCGTCCCCGGTTTGACGAACCGGGCCCGGGATTGCCGCCGGATCTTCGGCGCCCATGCGGCCCATCTCCGGGTTCAGCTCCTGCGCTGCTCGCTCACGCACTTGCAAGTGCGATCGCTCCGCTGCTCGTCGCTTCACCCGGATCTGGGCCCCCTGGCTCGCCGAATCTCTCGGCGTCAACCCGTGCCCGGTTCGTCTCCCGATGCGATCCACCGTCCCCCGCCGCCCGCCGCCAGCAGGTCATCGGCGGCGCGAGGCCCCCATGAGCCTTTCGCGTACAGCTCGGGATGGCCTTCGGCCTCCCACGCGCGGATGAGCGGGTCCACGGTCTCCCAGGCCAGCTCGATCTCCTCGGCGCCGGGGAATGCCGAGTGGCCGCCTGACAGCACCTCCGACAGGACGTTCTCGTATGCATCGGGCAGCGCCGCCCGCGTCAGGCGCGCGTAGTCGAGCCGCATCCCCGCGGGCACCAGCTCGAACCGCGTGCCGGGCCGCTTGGCGCCAATCCTCAGCGAGATGCCCTCATCCGGCTGGATGCGGATCACGATGAGGGTCGGGATCCCGCGCTGGCGGCGCCCGGCAATGCGGAGCATCGGAGCGTCGCGCAGCTTGATCACCACCTCCGTCAGCCGGCGTGTGAGCGCCTTGCCGGTGCGGATGAAGATCGGTACGCCGTCCCATCTCCAGTTCTCGATCGTGATCCGTGCCGCGACATATGTCTCGCGCCTGGACTCGGGTGCGACGCCGGGCTCTTCCAGGTACCCGTCGTACTGGCCCCGGACCGCCATCGCCGGGTCGATGGGCAGCATCGCGCGAAGCGCGGCCCGCTTGGCCCTGCGGACGTATTCGGCGTCAAACGTCGTCGGCGGATCCATCGTGACCAGCGCGAGCAGCTGCAGGGCGTGGTTCTGGATGATGTCGCGCACGGCGCCGGTCTGGTCGTAATAGCCGGCCCGCTGCCCGATGCCCTCCTCTTCAGCGACGGTGATGAGGATTGACTCGACGAGCGTCCGGTTCCAGACCGGCTCGAAAAGCGAGTTCGAGAATCGCAGCGCGAGCACGTTCTGCACCGTGTCCTTCGCGAGGTAGTGGTCGATCCGGAAGATCTGGTCTTCGGCGAACGCCTCGGCGAGCTGCGCGTTGATGGCACGGGCCGACGCCAGGTTGTGACCCAGCGGCTTCTCAACCACGATCCGGCGGCGGGCGGCGTCGCGGCTGCCCGCCAGGCCAGAAAGCTCGATCGCCGACACGATGTCGCTGAACGTCTCAGGTGGAGTGGCGAGGTAGAAGATCACGACCGGGGTCCCCGCCACCAGGTCGGCCAGCGGCGCGAAGGTCGATGGGGATGAGTAGTCGAGGTGCACCCACTCGGCGGTGGCTGCAATCGGCGCGCTGCCGCCTGCCTCTCGCACCAGCTCGCGGAACTCGTCATTGGTCTTGTGGCTGCGCCCCGCGCCGACGACCCGGACCGACTGGCCTTCCCGCTTCACGAGCCGGCCAAGCGAGGGCAGGATCTTGCGCTGGGCGAGATCGCCCGACGCACCGAAGATCACGAGGTCGACGTTCGCCGCCACTCGGCGAATCCTACTGGGAGTCGCTGACCACGTCGGTGCGCGCCACCTCGTCGTGGTCGGGTCTGCCCCGCAGCCACGACAGCGGGAGCGCCAACAGGCGCACCGCCGCCTGACCGGGCGTGACGCGTGAGCCGTCGATCGCCACGACCCGCTGCTTCATGACGAGCCCGCCCAGCGTCCTCCCCGAGATGGTCCAGCAAGCGATGTGGTAGGCGACAGCGATACCCAGCAGCGCCCGCGCCCTCGGACGGCGGGTCAACAGGCCCGCGAGCGCGGCGCAGAAAGCGATGTCCACCGCAGCGGCTCGGAGCCTGTCGGAGGAGGTGGCGCCGGGGCCGGGGGCGGGGTCCCGGCCGCGTAATCCAAGGAGGAAGAGCCTGGTGATCAGGTGGTGGATCGGGAGCTGGCCTGCCGTGTAAAGGAGCCTCGGAAGGCGCGGGCTGTAACCCTCGATCGACGCCACGATCCGGCCGGCGGATGATTCGATGCGCCACCGCCCCCCCGGGCGGCCGGTGGCGAGGCCGCCTTCGATGGGCCAGTCGACCGAGCGGCGCGCCACCTCTGGACGCCCGAATCGCAGGATCTCGATCGGCCCTGCCACCAGGGAGTTGCCGCGGGAGCGGATCAGGCCAAGCGTGATGCGCGGGATTCCCGCCAGGAAGGCATCGCGCAGCGCCGTCCCGGGCAGGGCCGTGGACGCGGCAACCGAGTCCTCGACGAAGGCGCGACCCTCACTCCAGAGCATGACAACCAATATCTTCGACCTGTGGCGAGTCTCGAGTTCAAAGCAGGTGTGGCCATAAGGTGCAGCCCGGAGCGGGCGTTCGAGTTCCTGGCCGATCACCGTCACGTGGCCCAGGTGCTCGACGGCGTCAGCCGGTGGGAACCTATCGGGCCCAAGACGCGCGGCACCGGCGCCCGCTACAACGTCGAGATGGTCGCGCTCGGCTTTCCATTGAAGAGCGTGCTGCGCCTGAATCGCTGGAAGCCGGGAAAGGAGATCGGCTGGGTTTCGGAATCTGGGCTCATCCGCCAGGAGGGCGGGTTCATGTTCACACCGCTCGAGGACGGCGTGCGAGTCGAGCTCCGGATCGCGTACGAGCCGCCCGGCGGCGTCGTCGGCGGCGCGCTTGCGCGCCGGATGGACTCGACCGTGAGGCGGCGCCTGGAGGAGGCCCTCGACCGGATCAAAGCGGCCCTCGAGGGCGATTCAGGCGCAGCCTCTAAAGTGGGCTCATGAAGCTGACCCGCGAGGCGAGCTCGATCCTGGGCCACGCCTCGATCGGGATGCTTGCGCTCCGGGCGGGCCGCCTTCCCCTGGTCAACCCCGCAGTGTTCAGCTTCGCCTCCGGCTCGTTGTGGATGACCACCTCGCGGTACGCGTCCAAAACGATCATCGCGCGCCGTGACCCGCGCGCCGCGTTTCTTGTCGACGGGGGACCCCGGTCGCTCTTGATCCGAGGCTCGCTCGAGGTTTTCGACCCGCTGTCGGTTTCGAGCCAGGTGCGCGCCCTCCTCGACGGTCCTGGCTATTTCCTCGGCATGGCGGGTTACGCGATGCGCAACGCGCCGTACTTCGCCGGCTACCTCCTCGATCTGGCGCGCCTGCCTCGAGAGTGGATGCCCTACAACCGCGTCGTGCTGCGGCTGCGCATGGACCGAGCCGAGATCATCGATGACGCCCCGTTTCCTGCTGCCCAGGCGGCGCGCGTTCCAGCCGTTCCGGCCGACGTGAGCCGCCGGCTGGCCGGCGTGTCGCGCAGCTACGCATGCTGGATCGAAGCCAACATGCCCGTGATCCGCACCGCGCTGTGGGAGGCGGAGCGCGGCGAGATGGTCGTTGCGCCGACGAGCGGCCGCCCGCGCACAGGAGCTGCCGGGGCGCTCGTCATCGAATCGCACCATCCCTTCCGACCCTCTTTGATGGTCGGCGCCTGCGTGCGAGGGACCTTCGGCGCTGCGGCCGAGTCTGGGTCCATCGCCGAGCGGTACGGGGTCGAGGCAAGCGACGTGCCGGGGGCGGTCGCGCTGCGGCCGGAACGCGTCACGTCGTGGCGGGGATTCGCGGTTACCACATCGATTCCGCGGTCCGCGCGCAGACTCAGCGTCGCCGAGGCCTAGCTCGGATGGGCAGGCCCGCGGCTCCCGAGCTCCGGATCCGCCGGTGGCGCGGTGGCCACTGGATGGAGGCGGAGGACGCCGTCGTCACCGAGGAGCCGCTGCAGCTGATGCTGGACGGGTCAGCGCTGTCTGTCGTGATGCGCACGCCTGGCCAGGATGTTGAGCTCGCCGTCGGCCTGATGCACGGCGAGGGCATCATCCGGTCCCGCGAGGACGTCCGCCTGGTCAGGATCAGCGCGGAGGCTGGTGAGAGCGCGGCCGGAATTGGATTGGAGGCTTCGCTCGTCGAATCCAACCAGGTCGACGTTCAGCTCGGCGCGGCACCGCGGCGCCGGCCTGAGCGATCGATGCTGTCGAGCTCCGCATGCGGTGTTTGCGGCATGGTCCTGATCGAAGACCTACGTCGGGACCTCGCGCCCCTGCCAGCCGGTCCGCTCGTGGATGCTTCAATCCTGCCTGGGCTCGTCGAGCAGCTGCGCTCAGGCCAGGGTGTTTTCGACCGCACCGGCGGTCTCCACGCTGCCGGCCTGTTCACGCCCGACGGCGAGCTCATCTGCCTGCGCGAGGACGTCGGCCGACACAACGCCGTGGACAAGGTGGTGGGGCGGATGCTCCTCGAAGACAGGTTGCCCGCCGCGCACGCGATCCTCGTGGTGAGCGGGCGGGCCGGCTACGAGATCGTGCAGAAATCGATCAGCGCCGGCATCCCGGTGCTCGCCGCGGTGGGCGCGCCGTCGAGCCTCGCGGTGTCGCTGGCCCGCGAGTTCAACCAGACGCTCGTCGGGTTCCTGCGGGGCGACCGCTTCAACGTCTACTCGGCGGGCGAGCGCTTGTCTGCCACCTGAATTCCGATAATCGACCGGTGATCACCTCCGTTCCGGCTCGTCCCGCGGTCCGCGCGGCGGCGATCGGCGGGTACGTGCTGCTCGCGGAGTGGACCCGCGCGCTGGTCTCGCAGCACCTGCTCGCGACAGTGCCCGTGCTGGTCCTCGGGGGCGTGGCGCTCGCGATCCCGGCGTTCGGCTGGCGGCCGTCGCAGCTCGGCCTGAGCTCATCACGCCTCGGCCTGCGGCTCCTCGGCGGCCTGGCCCTGGGTGCGGTTCTGCTGTTGCCCGCGGCGGTCCGTGCCGGCGCGGTCCCCACCGTGCCCGCCGGGCTGGCGGTGGCCGCGGTCGCCATCTCGATCGGCGAGGAGCTCGCCTTCCGGGGGGCGCTCTACGCGGCGCTGGACGAGCTCGGCGGCCCCCCGCTGGCGGTCCTGGGCAGCACGGTGACATGGACTCTCGCCCATGTGCTGTCGCACCCGCCCGAGTTCCTCGGCGCCGTGGCGGCCGCGGGCCTGCTGCTGGGGTTGTGGAGGTGGGCTTGCCGGGACCTGGTCGGCCCGATCGTCGGCCACGTCATCGCGGACCTGGCGCTTTGAACCGGCGACCGCCCTCGGGTCTTTCCAGGGCCAGAATCGCTCTCCTGGCGAGCGCCGCGGCCATGTACGCGCTCGCCGCCTGGATGGTCGCTCCCGGCTTCTACGACGGTTTCGGGCCGCCGCAAGCCTACAACTGGACTTGCCCGCC
>DASXBE010000031.1:0-9431 GCA_036491815.1 Candidatus Dormiibacterota bacterium
GGCGACCCGGTGCTGGGACTGACGTTCCAGGACGTGGTGGAGCTCTTCGAGCAGGATCCCGCCACGACGCATCTAGTCGTGATCGGCGAGATCGGCGGCTCCGACGAGGAGCACGCCGCCGAGCTGCTCGGCCGGGGCACCCGGCTCAAGACCGTGGCGTTCATCTCCGGGCGCACCGCGCCGGAGGGCAAGCGCATGGGCCACGCCGGCGCCATCATCTCGGGCAACCGGGGGACGGCCAAGAGCAAGGAGGAGGCCTTCCGCAAGGCGGGGGTGGAGGTCGCCGAGACGACAGACGACATCGTGGCGATGCTCCGGTGAGAGCTGTCCCGCTGGTGTTGACGCGAGCCCTGCCGGCCGACCGCAGGCGGGAGCTCGCGATCCTCATCGCGGTGACGCTGTGGCTGGTCTACACGCGGATCTACTTCGTGGTGCAGGCCGCGCACCTGTCGGCTCCCCCGTGCCCCTTCTACTACCTGACCGGCCACCCGTGCCCCTTCTGCGGGGGGACGCGGTCCTTCGCCTACATGTGGCGGGGTGACCTCACCGACGCGGTGCGGCTTTACCCCCTGGGCCCGGCCCTCTTCGCGGGCGCGCTGGTGGGCGTCGTGGGACTCGCGGCGAGCGCGATCAGCGGGCGCGCGTGGGTGCCCCGCCTGACGCGGCTGCAGTGGCGATTGCTGGGCGTCGCGGTGGGCAGCGTGCTCCTGATGAACTGGGCGCTGAAGGTCTTCATCCTCGGCAACTAGCGTCCGACGGCTGGCACCGGATGACTGGCAGGTCTTCCGCCAGGTGCGGCTCGCGGCGCTGAAGGAGGCGCCGCACGCGTTCGGCTCGACCTACGAACGGGAGGCGCCGAAGGGCGAGCAGGAGTGGCGGGGCGGCCTGGTGTCGCGGACTCGATTCCTCGCCGAGGTCGATGGCGAGGCGGCGGGGACGGTCAGCGGCGGCTCCGGGAGCATGCCAAAAGAGGGGGCGATCACCGCGATGTGGGTGGACCCGCGCTTTCGGCGCCGCGGCATCGGTGAGCTCCTGATCCGGGCCGTGCTCGGATGGCTGAAGCGTGAGGGCTACCGGACGGTGACGCTCTGGGTCGCCGCCGGCAACGACGAGGCTGAGCGTCTTTACGAGCGAAACGGGTTCGCGCGCACCGGCGAGTCGAGCCTCGTGAGCCCGGACGAGGACCGGCTCGAGCACGAGATGTCGCGCGAGCTCTAGTCCCCGCCCAGGATCAGCTGCGTCACGATCGGATACACGAGCTCCGTGTTCTGCTCGGGGTGGCCCGGGTCGATGAGATCGTGGGGCAGGCGTAACGAGAGGGGGAACTCGTGCACCTCCACGTCGGCGCCGTGCGCCCGCCACGCTTCGACCAGCCGGTAGGTCAGGCGGTTCTCGAGGCCCGGTTCATTCGCGTTGGTGACGACGGCGATGTGCTTGGCCTTCGGATCGGCCGTCCGCGCGGCCCTCGCCACCCCGTCGGCGATCTTGAACAGGGCCGCGTACGCGTGGCTTGGGAAACGCGGATATCCATACACCGGCGCGAGCTCCTCCTTGAGCCTGCTGTCCCACCAGATGTAGAAGTTCGGCAGCAGGTAGGCGGCGCGCCCGAGGACGCGGTTCATGGGGCCGGGGACGAACTTCAAGCCGAACATCGGCGCGATGAGCACCGCGCGGTCCACGTGCTCATGGCTCTGCGCGAGGTGGCCGGCGAGCGCCCCGCCGAGCGACATCCCCGCGACCGTGACGTGCTCTCCGAGCCCGTGCGCCGCATCGGCGGACCGATCGGCCAGGGCGAGCAGCTGGTCGGCCCGGAGCTCGGAGATGGAGGTGTTCAGCCGATCCCGGTATCCGTGGCGGGGATAGCGGGGGATGATCACGTTCCAGCCGCGCGCCTGGAAAAGGCGCCCGATCATGTCGAACTGCTGCGGGCAGTTGGTGAAGCCGTGCAGCAGCACGAGGGCGCGCTCGGTCCTCCGGCCGTGGACGTACACCCGCGTCCGGCACAGTGGGTTCACGTTCGGACCGTCGAGATCTTGGATCCCTTCGATGACCCGCATGCCTTCCGAGTAGAGGTCGGTCACTGCCCGATGCTATTTCGTACGACGGCTGGAAGATGTAAGGATTGCTGGCATGGACTTCGCGCTGAACGATGAACAACAGGCGATTCGCGACACGTGCCGCGACTTCGCGAAAGAGGTCGTCGCGCCGGCCGCCGAGGACCTGGACCGCAACCACAAGTTCGGGTACGAGATCGTCCGCCAGATGGGCGAGCTGGGGCTCTTCGGCCTGCCCTTCACCGAGGAGTTCGGCGGCGCCGGCGCCGACTTCCTGTCCCTGTGCCTGGCGATCGAGGAGATCTCGCGGGCGGACGCCGGCGTGGGCATCACGCTCGAGGCAGCTGTGTGTCTTGGGGCCGCGCCGATCTATGAGTTCGGCACGCAGGAGCAGAAGGAGCGCTGGCTGCCGGACCTGCTGGCGGGCCGCAAGCTGTGGTCTTTCGGTCTGACCGAGCCGGAGGCAGGGTCCGACGCCGGGGCGAGCAAGACGCGCGCCCGGGTCCGCGACGGCGAGTGGGTCGTCAACGGGGCCAAGCAGTTCATCACGAACTGCGGCACAGACATCTCGGCAGGCGTCACCGTGACCGCGGTGACCGGGCGCGCCGACAACGGGGCGCGCGGCTCCCGGGAGAAAAACGGCCCACAGAAAGGGAGCTCCAACGAGATCAGCGCGATCATGATCCCGACGGGCACCCCGGGCTACCACGTGCACGAGCCGTATCGCAAGCTGGGCTGGCACTCCTCGGACACGCACCCTCTGAGCTTCGACGACTGCGCGGTGCCGGTGGAGAACCTGCTCGGACCGCAGGGTGGCGGCTACCGGCAGTTCCTACACACGCTCACCGGCGGCCGGATCGCGATCGCCGCGTTGTCGGTCGGCCTCGCCCAGGCGTGCCTGGACGCCGCGCTCACCTACGCGAAGGAGCGCAAGACCTTCGGCGTGCCCATCTCCAAGCACCAGGCGATCCAGTTCAAGCTCGCCGACATGGCGATGGAGACCGAGCTCGCGCGGACGATGGTCTACCGCGCGGCGACCGCCTACACGCACGACGGCACCCAGGCCACGGACGAGACGCGGATGCTGGCGGCGATGTGCAAGCTCTACGCCTCCGAGGCGTCGAAGCGCGCGGCGGACAACGCGGTGCAGATCCACGGCGGCTACGGGTTCATGGAGGACTACCCCGTCGCGCGCTACTGGCGGGACGTCAAGGTCAACGAGATCGGCGAGGGCACCTCAGAGGTGCAGAGGATGCTGATCGCGCGGCTTTTGGGCTGCTAGGGGCGCGCGGCAGCCTCGGCTGCGTCGCCCTCGCTGATCCTCGCGATCTCGCTCCACGGCCGGTGCGGCAGCAGCATCGCGCTTGAGCTGGCCAGCGCGATGCGCTTGCCCGATTCGTTGAAGAGCTCCGCTGTCGCCACCGCCATCGTCCGGCCTCGGTGCGCCAGGACGGCCGCAGCCGTGAGGAGGCCGCCGTCGGGCGGCACGGGGCGCAGGAAGTTGACCTTCAGGTCGAGCGGCGCGAACGAGCCGCCGGCCGGGACTGTCGTCATCACCGTGCCCGAGAGCGCGGCGTCGGCGAGGAGCGCGATCGCTCCGCCGTAGAGGATTGGCTGGGGCGAGGCGAGCCACTCGCTCGCCGGGAGGACGAACGAGCATCGGCCCTCGAGGGCCTCGATCGGCCGCAGGCCGGTCAGATGGAAGAGGGGCGGGGCGGCCTCGCGGTCGGAGATGCATCGGCGGAGCGCCTCCAGTCCGGTGGTCCTGCTCCACTCGTCATGCGACATCGGTGCCCCCGCCACCGGCCGGCGCAGGTATGGATCGGGCGTCGCATTCGCGGTCGGCGCGCGAGGCGGGGCGGCGGGTGGTACGTGCGGCGCCGTCAGCAGGAAGCCGCGCGAGGTGCCGTGCGCGAGCTGGCGACCCTCCCCGTCCTCGACCGTCACCTCGGACAGAGCCACCGACTTGCCCCCATGGATCAGCCGCGCCCGCCCGACGAGAGTTCCGCTCTCCAGCGTGGCCGGCTGCAGGAAGCTCATCGACAGGTCGGAGGTGGTCATGTAGCCGAGTGGGGGGAGGACGGTCATGATCGCGGTGCCGAGGGGACCGTCGGCGAGGAATGCGAGGATGCCGCCCGTGATGAGGCCCGGCACCGTGGTCTGCAGCCACGGCGTCACAGGCATCGCGAAGGTGGAGCTCCCGAAGCCCGCCTCGACCGGTTTCAGGCCGGTCAGATGATGGATCGGCGGCGCCGGGGTAAGGCCGCGGATCGTCGCTCGCATGCGCTCGACGCCCGAGAGCCCCAGCCCGGACAGGTCGCCGTAGGAGCCTCGAACAGGCTCCTCCCAGATTCGAGTATCGGACTCCTCGTCAACAGATGCCATGTGGAGCGCTAGGCCGGATTCACTCCGGCCGTCACCTCGCGCCGCCTACCAGGCGCCGCCAGACGTCGCTTGTGGGGAGGGGGTCCCGCGGGGGAGGACGACCGTCCTCACCCGCGCCGCGCTAGCGGTACACACCGTTATGGCCCAGGCTGTGCAGGCCGACGTTGGGGAAGAAGGTCAGGCCGTGGTCCTCTGAGCCGACGGGGATCTTGGCGATGGTGGCGCCCGTCGTGGTGTCAAAGACGTAGACCGTCGCGTTGTAGCGACCCGAAGCCCACAGCCGGCTGCCATCCGGGTTGATCTGGAGCATGTCGGGGCTCCCGCCGCCCGGGATCCGCCACTTCGCCGTCACCGAGCGCGTGGCGAAGCTGATCACCGAGATCGAGCCCTCCAGGCGGTTGGAGATGTAGAGCGACCTCGTGTCGCGGGACACCGTCAGTCCATGCGCTCCCTTGCCCGTCGGGATGAACTGGATCTCCTTCATCGCCACCGGGTCGATCACCGACACGCCCATCCGGCCCTGGTTGGTCACGTAGAAGACGGTGCCGTCGGGCGACAGCTTGATGTCGATCGGGAGCCCGCCGACCCGGACGGAGCCCACGAGCGCCATCTTGTTCACGTCCACCTTCGCGACGACGCCCGAGTACTCGGTGGAGATCATCAGGTAGCTGCCGTCGGCGCTGAAGTCCATGTGGTCGGCGCCCGGCCACGGGATGGCCACAGATTTAAGTGCCTTCCACCCGTGCTGCCAGTCGTAGAAGATGATCCGCTGCTGGCGCTCGACCACGTCGATCGCCTTGGTCCCGTCGGGCGTGAAGTACAGGTTGTACGGATACGGGATGTGGACCACCTCGCCGCTCGGCTTGCCGGTGTGGATGTCGAGCACCGTGAGGCTGCTCGAGCCCTCGTTGTCGACGTAGAGCCGGCTCAGGTCCCAGGCCGGCGCGATGTGGTGCGGGATCGAGCCGACAGGGTAGTGGCCGATCACCTTGTAGGTCGTGGGGTCGATCACGTCGACTGTCCCGGCGCCGCTGTTGGGCACGTATACGCGCTCGGGCACCTGGCACAGCGGACACGACACCGTGCCCGAGAGCGTGTTGGCGTAGACGTTCAACGCCGTCGTGGGCAGGCTGGCCGGCTGCACGTCGGCGGGCGGTGCCAGCCGGGCGGGGGTCGTGTCGTCCGGCGCGGTGGCCTGGGTGATCGGGGGGGCCATCCAGACGACGGCCGCGACGACCGCCGCCGGGCTGAGGATCGTGAGGCAGAAAATCGCCGCCAGGAAGATGCGCACCGGCCGAGACCGGAGCACACGGGCGATTCGGCTATTCGTCAGGGAGGTCTTCAAGTTTGGGGGCGAGCTCACATACCCACCGGCCGTCGTCGAGCCGGCGGATGAAGCGAGCATACCCCTGGTTCCGGGCCACGTTGACGAATTGCTCCTGTGTGATCAGGGTGCGCAGCCGCGCGAGGTCGGCGTAGGTGCTGTCGCGCATGATGCCTCCCACCACTCCCGCGAGCTCACGCCACTGGCCTTCCGAAAGCGGCTCGCCGTAGCCCGCAATCGTGACCAGCAGGGCTGCCGTCGCTCCGGTGATGGTCTCGGGCAGCAGCTTCTCGGACTTCGCCCGCACGATGATCTCGCGGCCTGTTCCGATGATGTCCGCGATGCGGTCTCGCCTCACCCCGATGATGTCGCGGCCGCTGCCCACAGTGGTGCCTTCGAGGTATCGAGGTCCGGCTTCCATCCAGGTTTATTCTAGTTAAGGCCTCCATTGGACCTTGAGCTCGCGGCCCATCACCAGGCTTTCCGGGCGGCCGTGCGCGAGTTCGCCCAGGGCGTCGTCAAGCCACACGCCACCGAGGTCGACCGGGACCACAGGTGGCCGGAGGAGGCGATTCGAGGCTCGGCCGAAGCCGGCCTGTTGGGAGTGCTGATCCCGCGGGAGCACGGCGGCGGCGGCCTGGACGCCCTGTCCTTCGCGATCTGCATCGAGGAGCTCGCCCAGGCGTGTGCCTCCACTTCCGTGATCGTCGACGTTCATACCAGCGTGGGCAGCGAGCCGATCCTGCTCTTCGGCAGCGCGGCGCAGAAGGCCGCTTGGCTGCCGCGCCTGGCCCGGGGCGAGCTGATCGGGGCCTTCGCGCTGACCGAGCCCTCCTCCGGCTCGGACGCGGCCTCCCTCAAGACCACGGCCCGGCGCGACGGCGATGCGTATGTGCTGAACGGAACCAAGATCTTCATCACGAACGTCGGGCGGGCCGGCCTGTACGTGGTCTTCGCCCGCACCGGACCCGGGGATCGGGCGGCGGGCGTGACCGCGTTCCTGGTACCGGCGGAGGCGCCGGGGTTGAAGGTGGGCCAGGTCTTCGAGAAGATGGGATTGCACGGGTCGCCGACCGGAGAGCTCGTGCTCGAGGACGTGGTCGTGCCCGCTAAGGGCCGGCTGGGCGCCGAGGGCGAGGGCTTCGTGGTGGCCATGCGCGCGCTGGACTCCGGCCGGATCGGCATCTCAGGTCAGGCGCTCGGCATCGCCCAGGCGGCCGTCGACGAGTCACGCGACCTGCTCCGCGAGCGCGGCCACGAGCAGGGCGACGACTTCCTGCTGGCGGACATGGCGGCGCGGGTCGAGTCGGCGCGCCTCCTCGCCTACCACGCCGCCTGGCTGTGCGCCGCGGGACGTCCCTTCACCAGGGAGGCGTCGATGGCGAAGCTGCACTGCACGGACACCGCGATGCAGGTCGCCATCGACGCGCTGCAGATCGCCGGTGAGACAGGGGCCATGACCGGCAGCCCCTTCGAGCGCCACGTCCGCGACGCCAAGGCGCTCCAGATCTACGAGGGCTCGAACCAGGTTCAGCGAGTGGTCATCGCCAGAGAACTGCTCCGCTAAGCTCACCCTGTGGACTTCGAGCTCTCGGAAGAGCAGATCGCGATTCGCGACACGATCCGAGAGCTCGTCCAGGATCGCGTCGCGCCGCGGGCGGCGGAGATCGACCAGAGGTCCGAGTATCCGAAGGACATCGAGAAGCTGTTCGCCGACAACGGAATCCTCGGCATCCCCTTCCCCGAGGAGTACGGCGGCATCTCGGGCTCGAGCGTCAGCATCTGCATGGGCATCGAGGAGATCGCCAAGGCGTGCGCCAGCTCCTCTTTGATCCTCGCCGTCCAGGCTCTTGGCTCCTACCCGATCCTGGTCGCGGGGTCGGAGGAGCAGAAAAAGCGCCTATGCCCTCCGCTCGCCTCCGGCGAGAAGGTCGCAGCCTATGCGTTGTCGGAGACCGGCAGCGGGTCGGACGCGGCGGCCTTGAAGACGCGGGCCAAGCGCTACGGGGACGAGTACGTGCTCAACGGCACCAAGCAGTTCATCACGCACGGAAGCATTGCCGGCACGCTCGTGGTCTTCGCCCAGACTGATCCCGAGGCCGATCACCGCGGCATCTCCGCATTCGTGCTCGAGCGCGAGACCAGCCCCTGGCAGAGCCCGAAGATCGAGCACAAGCTCGGGATCCGCGGCTCGCCGACCGCGCAGGTCGTCTTCGAGGATGTGAAGGTGCCGGCCGCGAACCGGCTCGGCGAGGAGGGCGCCGGCTTCAAGATCGCGCTCGCCGTGCTCGACCGATCGAGGCCTGGCATCGGCGCGCAGGCGCTGGGCATCGCGGAGGGTGCGTTCGACTATGCGCTCAACTACGTCAAGGAGCGCCACCAGTTCGGCCAGGCGATCGCCGCCTTCCAGGGCATCCAGTTCATGCTCGCGGACATCGCGACCCAGATCGAGGCGGCGCGCCACCTCGTCTATCTGGCCGCAACCAAGGTCGACGCCAAGGCCCCTGACCTGACGAAGGTGGCCGCGATGGCGAAGCTCTTCGCCTCCGACATGGCGATGAAGGTCACGACCGACTGCGTGCAGCTGCTCGGCGGCTACGGGTACATCAGCGAGTACCCGGTCGAGCGCATGATGCGGGACGCCAAGATCACCCAGATCTACGAGGGCACCAACCAGATCCAGCGGGTGGTGATCGCCAGGTCGCTGCTTCGTTGAGCGCGCCGCAGCCGGCGCCGCCACATCAGGCACCCCCGGCGACGCCGTGGTACCCGCCTCCGACCTACCCGCCGACACAGCCACAGCGCGGGCGAGGAGGCGACAGACGGGGGGCTGCCGCGGTGGCCGTGGGGATCGTGGGCATCGTGCTCGCCCTCCCGGCGGGCGTGCCCGGGCTCATCCTCGGTCCGATCGCCTATTTTCTTGGCCGGTCCGCGATGGGAAGGATCGACGCCTCCCGCGGTGCGGTGGGCGGGCGCGGCACGGCCGTCACCGGCTGGGTGACCGGCGTGATCGCGACCGCGGTCGGCGCGGTGGTGACGCTGCTGTGGCTGATCCTCATCTTCGAAGCGATGTCGTCGCCAAGCTCCGGCTAGCGCGCCCGTGGAGCGGATCGCCGACGCATTCGGATGGCCGCTGCGCGACCCCCGGTGGTTCGGCAAGACGCTGGTCGTGGCTCTTCTCCTTTTGATCCCTGTCGTCGGTGTGGTCAATGGCCTCGGCTGGATGCTCGCTGCGCTGGACAGGCTGCGGGCGGGTGACCAGACGCTTCCCCCTGGCAACCTCACCTACCTCGGGCGCGGCGTTCGCCTGGCGGTGGTCGAGCTTGTCTATGGGCTGGCAGTCGTCGTGATCGGCGGCTCCGTCTACGCGTCCGGCGTGGTGATTCTCATCCACGAGGGCACCGGCACCGCCAGCGCCGCCCTGGTCGCGGTGGCGGTCGGGCTGAGCCTCGTCTCCCTCAGCCTCGCGACGCTCGGCAGCCTCGCTCTGACCTTCGCCCTGCCGCCGATCGTCCTGGCCACGGTGAGGGGCGGCATTCCGGGCGGCCTGGACGCGCGCGCCATCGTGAAACATTCGCGCGCCGCCGGGATCAATACCGTGATCGCCGGCCTTATGCTGATCGCCGCCGGCCTGGTCGGGTCGCTGGGAGCGGTCCTGTGCCTCGTCG
>DASXBE010000032.1:0-1929 GCA_036491815.1 Candidatus Dormiibacterota bacterium
TCGCTGCTCTCGCTGCTTGCCCAGCAGCCCATGTACCCGTACGAGATGGCGCAGACGCTGCGGGCGCGCGGCAAGGAGCAGAACTTCAAGATCAACTGGGGCTCGCTCTACACCGTCGTGCAGAACCTCGAAAAGTACGGCTTCATCGAGGCGTCCGCCACCGAACGGGAGGGCCGCCAGCCGGAGCGCACCACCTACCAGATCACCGGGCCCGGCCTCCTCGAGCTCAGGGACTGGCTGAGCGAGCTGCTCAGCGTCCCCGAGGACGAGCGCGGCGGGTTTGTCACGGCGCTGTCCGAGGCGGGCATCCTGCCCCCAGACGAGGTGATCGGCCTGCTCACCACCCGGCTCGGGACCCTCGACAAGGCCAACGCCAGCCAGCAGGCGGACCTGAAGCGCTGGAGCGAGCGCCTCCCGAGGGTCCTGCTCGTCGAGGGCGAGTACCAGCTCGCCATGCGCACCGCCCAGGCCGACTGGCTGCGCGGGCTGCTCGGAGAGCTCGTCGCGGGCACGATCAGCGGGATGGACGCCTGGCGGCACCTCCACGAGACCGGCAAGCCGTCACCCGAGTTCGAAGAACTCGACGAGCTCGCGAAGAGGGGGTGGCCAGAAGACCAGGAGGAAACGTAAAAGGCGACCCCGGTCCACGGTGCTGCAACACCGCGAACCGAGGTCGCGACCTCACCACCAGCTCCACGGGTAAACCGCAGGCGGCAGCCATGAGGCCCAGTCATGAGTGTACGCCGGGCGATTCCTCGCGGAACTGAAGCAGGCACGCAGTTATCGCCCGGGGGGACGACCCCCGTACCCCCGGTGCGCGCCCGATGGCAAAACCGCCATCGAATCGGGCGCGCGATCGAACCGAGGAGATACGAGAATGCACTCATCTCCCGGGGGCACGGCCCCCGGTACCCCCCGCGGCGCCATCGAGGCGCGCGGCCTCGTCAAGACCTATCCCGCACCAGGGAAGACACGCGTCAGGGCGCTGGACGGCCTCACCCTCAGCGTCCCGCCGGGCAGCATCTTCGCCCTCGTCGGCCCTAACGGCGCGGGCAAGACCACCACCGTCAAGATCCTCACTACCCTCGCCACGCCGGACGAGGGTTCCGCCACCATCGAGGGCATCGACGTCATCGCGGCCCCGGCGCAGGCACGCCGCGCGATCGGCGTCGTCGGCCAGCGCTCGGGCGCGGACCCTGGCGCCACCGGCCGGGAGAACCTGATCCTCCAGGGGCACCTGTACGGCATGCCGACGAAGGCCGCGAAGGCGCGCGCCGACGAGCTCCTTGACCGCTTCCAGCTCACCGACGCGGCCGGCCGCTTCGTCCGGACCTACTCCGGCGGCATGCAGCGCCGCCTCGACGTCGCCCTCGGCCTGGTGCACAAGCCAAGGGTCCTGTTCCTCGACGAGCCGACCACCGGCCTCGACCCGGAATCCCGGGCCACGATGTGGGACGAGATCGCCACGCTCGCCACCGCCGACAAGGTGACCGTCCTGCTCACCACCCACTACCTCGACGAGGCCGACCGGCTCGCCGGCGCGCTTGCGGTCGTCGACCGGGGCCGCGTGGTGGCCGAGGGCGAGCCGGCGAGGCTCAAGCGGGAACTCGACGTGACGTCCCTCGATGACGTGTACCTGCACTACGCGGGCCGCCGCTACAGCGACGCCACGCGGCTGACGGAGGTGGCCGGACGATGACAACCGTGACCTACAGGGAAGGCACCAGGCCCGCGCCCGCGCCCGGGCAGGCGACCGCGCTGATATCCGACACCTGGCACCTGACCGGGCGCAGGCTCCGTGCCCTCGGCCGCCAGCCGTTCGTGCTTGGCATGGGCGTGATCCAGCCGGTGATCTGGCTGTTCCTGTTCGGCGAGCTGTTTCACAAGGTCATCGACATCCCTGGCTTTGCCTACCAGGGCTCGTACCTC
>DASXBE010000033.1:0-17420 GCA_036491815.1 Candidatus Dormiibacterota bacterium
TTTGGCGTCCTCGAAGGGGAGCCGGTACAGCTTTCCCGAATCGACGAGCATGCACAGGGAGAGCTGCTCGCCGTCCTTTTCGATCACGTGCTTGTAGCAGGGGACGGTGCGGCGCGCGATCTCCATCTTGGTGAAGCCGCCCACCCGGCCGGCCAGCATGTCGAGCGGGCTCCGCATGAGCGAATCCTAATTGAGCAGGGAGAGCTGCTCGGGCTCGGGCGGCGGTTTGAGGATCACCCGGCGCCGGTCGGAGACTCCGTGCTCCCTGCGGAGTCGCGACACATCCTTCATCGCCCTCTCGCCGAACGCGGGCGGAAGGTAGGCCCGGTCCCGGTAGGCCTGCTCGTAGCGCGGAACCAGCTCGGGCCAGTGCCTGGCCAGGACCGACATGAAGTGCTCCTTGGTTCCGTCCTTGAGGTGAAGCATGCCCGCCCACAGCCCGGTCGCGCCCGCGGCGCGAGCCGCCATGACAACGGCCTCGAGGCGGTCGGGACGGTCCGAGAGGCCTGGCAGGATCGGCGCCATTCCCACGCCGACGTCGATGCCGGCCGTGACCAGCTTCTCGATCGCGCGGAGCCTCTGTTTGGGATGAGCTGTGCCGGGCTCGGTCCTGCGCCAGAGCTCGTCGTCGACTGTGGGAATGCTGAAGGTGATGTGCAGGTCGGCGCGGCGCGCGAGCTCGGTCAGCACGTCGATGTCGCGCACGATCATCGGCCCGCGGGTGATCATGGCCGCGGGGTTGGAGCGGTCACGCAGGACCTGCAGGCACTGGCGGGTCAGCCTGAAGCGGCCCTCGGCCGGCTGGTACGGATCGGTGGCCGCCCCGATGACCACCGTTTCCTTTCGCCACGACCGGCGGGAGAGCTCGGCGCGCAGCACCGCCGCGACGTTGGCCTTGACCCGAACGGTCCTGCCGTATCGGTCGTCCGAAGGGCGGTCGGCGCGAAGCTCGAAAGCCCGGACGTAGCAGAACGCGCAGCGATGCTCGCACCCCGTGTAGGGGTTCAGCGACCACGAGAAGCCCATGTTCTTCACCGGGTTGAGGGCCGATTTGCACTCGACCTCGACGTACTGCACGTCGGTGAGCCGGGGCTCGAACGCCACCATCGCCCTGATGATAGAACAAACGTTCGCTCTTAACAGACGGGGTTGGCGCGCCCGGATTTTTGAGCTTCAATCCGCCTCGGCGTGCCGGTTGGGGGTGGGACCGGACGGGAGGAGGGTGGGCCCGAGGAGAGGGTTCAGGCTGGGCGGCGGCGCACCGGGCGGACTCGCGAGGAAGGGCAGAAGTCGTTGAGGACGCATTCTTCGCAGCGCGGACGCCGGGCGTCGCAGACCCGCCGGCCGTGGAGGATGAGGCGCATCGAAAGCCCCGTCCACTCCTCCTTCGGCACCATCGAGCAGACCTGGTGCTCGATCTTGACGGGGTCTTTGGTCGCCACCAGCTTGAGGCGGTTGGTCAGGCGCGTCACGTGGGTGTCCACGGCAAAGCCGGGCACGTTGAAGGCGACCCCGAGGATGACGTTCGCGGTCTTGCGCCCGATCCCTGGGATCGTCACGAGGTCGTCCATCGTGTCCGGCACCGCTCCACCGAACCCATCGACGAGCTTCCGGCTGGCCGCGATGATGCGCTCGGTCTTGGCGCGAAAGAAACCCGTCGGCTTGATCAGCTGCTGGACCACCGCGGGGTCCGCCGCCGCGAGGTCGTCGGCTGTCGGATACCGGCGGAAGAGCTCAGGTGTGACGAGGTTCACCGACCGGTCCGTCGTTTGCGCCGAGAGGATGGTCGCGATGAGAATCTGGAAGGCGTTCGCATAGTCAAGCTCGGTGACCGCGGGGTACTGATCCCGCAGGCGCTCGACCGTCAGCAGCGCTCTGGTCCGCGCGCCGCGTGGCGGCGGCGGCCTCGTCCAGGAGGGCTTTTTCTTGGCGGCCAAGAACTAGGGAGCGAGAAGCTTGCGCGCTGCGGCGGCCACCTGGGCGCCTTCAGCCCTGCCGGCGAGGCGGGAGGTCGCCGCCTTCATCACCGAGCCGAAGCCCTTCGGACCCTCGGGCTTCAGCTCGGCGATCACGGCCCTCACCTCAGCCTCAACCTGCTCCTCGCTCATCGCGGCCGGGAGATAGCGGCGGAGCACCGCCATCTCGGCCTCTTCCCGGCGAGCACTTTCAGCCCGGCCCGCCTTGCGGTAGATCTCGATCGCCTCCTCGCGCTTTTTGACCTCCCGGCGCGTGAGGCGGACCACGAGCTCGTCGTCGACGTGCCCACCGGCCTGGCCTTCCTTGCTCGCCTTCACGAGCTCACTCTTGAGCAGGGAGAGCGTGTCGAGCCCGACCTGATCGCGCTGCATCCTCGCCTCGATCAACTCGGTCTGGATCCGGTCGTACAGGGCCATTTCGGCGATTGTCACATATGCACCGATCGCGGACCGATCGCCGATAATCGGCCCCTATGCCAATCGCACTCATCGTGGGGCCGGCGGTCGCCGTGATCGGAATCGTCTCGGTTTTCTTCGTGCTCCGGCGCAAGTCGGTCGACAAGCGGTCGATGTACTCGGCCCGCCGCTCGCAGATCGAGCACAAGGTCCGCGCGGCGCGCCAGCGTACGCTAACGTCCCACGGGCGAAGCGAGAAGCCCGCCGAGGTCGCGGCGCCGTCCCCCTCGGGCACCACCTGGGCCAGCCCGGCCGCTCCCGCGGCGACCTACCAGGCCCAGGCCTATGAGCCGCCGGCACCAGCCGCAACCCTTCCCGGCGACGCGGCAGCCCCTCCGTCCGCGTCTCCCTGGGACGTGGGGGCGGCCGCCTCAGCCCCGGCCGCGCCGCCGTTCGCGTCCCCGGCGCCTCAGCCCGAGCCGTTCATGCCTGAGCCCTTCGCTCCGGCGCCCGAGCCTGCGTACCAGCCGTCGGAGCCCGCATACGCGCCGCCCGAGCCCGCTTACAGACCGCCCGAGCCGGCCTCGGGCGAATCCGCCTGGACGCCGGGGGCGCCGTCCTCGGAGCCGTCGACCCTGGAGCCCCTGGAGCCGGCCAAGCCGGCCGCCGCAGGAGCAGCATGGTCGGTGGTCGGCGAGAGCAGCAAGGACGCGGCCATCAGCACACCGGAGCCGCGGAAGGGCGCCAAAGGTCCGACGGGCTCGTGGAGCCTGGCTTCCGGCGACAGGCCTGGGAGCGAGCCCGACGACGCCGTCAAGCCGCCGAGCGCGACGATCGCGATCGCGCAGTACGCGATCCTGGTGATCGGGCTGATCATGGTCCTGATCGGGGTTGTGGTCATGGTCGCCAACTCGCACGTGACCTAAGAGCCGAGGACGGCCCCCGCGAGGCCCAGGCCTCCATCCTTCATCACTGTGTCGCAGACCACGATGCGATAACCGAGCCCCCGCACCAGCGGTGACATGGCCTCGTCGCGCGCATCCAGGACGAAAGTGGACGCCACATCGCGATACAGGCGGGCGACCTCGACCGGGTTGGGCGGCGGACCGAGAGCCGTCATCATCTCGACGGTAGGACCTTTCAGCGCGACGCCCCCCACGATCGGCGTCACCGCGACGGTGCGCTCGCGTCGCAGGCGGCCGGATGTCAGTGCGAGAATCGGCGCCACCGAGATCAGCGGATTGGACGGCCCGAGGATCACCAGGTCCGCCTCGGCGATCGCGCTGGCGACCTGTGGAGTCGGCCTCGCGGACTCGATCCCTTCGAAGCGGATCCCCCTCAACCTCGGCCGGAGGCGCTCGCGGACGAAGTACTCCTGGAAAGACAGCTCGCCCTGGTCGGTCTCAAAGCGGGTCCTCACCGTGTCATCCGTCATGGGCAGGACGTTTGCGGAAACACCAAACCTCCGGCACAGCTCCAATGTGGCCTCGGTGAGGGTGCTGCCCCCGCGCCTCAAGTTGTCACGCACGAGGTGCGTGGCGATGTCTCTGTCGCCGAGCCGGAACCATGTGTCCTCACCGGCGCGTGCAAGCGCCTCCAGCACAGCGAACGTGTCGCCCGCCAAGCCGAATCCCGCCTTCTCGTTGAAGACGCCCGCCAGCCGGTAGATGGTCGCGTCGATGTCGGGGCAGACGAGCAGGCCCCAGAACTCGTCGTCGTCAGCCGTGTTGGCCACCACGGTCAAGGTTGCGTCGGGCGCCACGGCCTGGATCCCCGCCGCAAGCTTGGCCCCACCCGTACCACCTGCGAGGACGACGACTCTCAGCGGAAGAGGTCCTCGCCCGAGGGACGGATCAGGTCCCGTCCCGACCCATTGCCTTCCAGCTCGAGTCCCCGCACGATCACCACCGGCGTCCGGTTGGTCTTCCCCATCACGATCCCGGCCGCCGCCGCGATGTCGTCTGCGATCGCAAGCACTGTGGCGACAAGCGGGCGCCCCGAATCGTCGAGACCACCGCGAAGGTCGAGCACCCCAGGCAGACCGGATACGCCGAGCGCCACGTTGACGATGCCGACGCGCCACGGGCGGCCGAACGTGTCCGACACGATGACCGCCACATCAATGCCGCTGCGCTCCTTGACCCGCTCGCGGACGCGAGCCGCGCTGGCGTCGGGATCGACCGGCAGGAGCGTCAGTGCGTCTCGGCCGCCAACGTTCGAATGGTCCACGCCGCCGTTGGCGCAGATGAAGCCGTGCCGTGTCTCCGTGATGAGCGTCCTGACGTCGCGCACGACACGAACGCTCTCGTCCAGCACCACCTGCACCATCCGCGGATCGGGCGATGCGGTGAGGCGCGCCGCGATCCGGATCGCCTCCGCCCCGGCGGTAACCGAGTCCAGCTCGACGAGCCTTCCCTCGGACTTCGAGACCACCTTCTGGGCGACGACGAGAACGTCACCAGCGCGCAACTTCGAATGCGCGTAGATCAGGTCTCCGAGGTCGTCGCCGGGCTGCACCTCGGGTAGGCCCTCAACGGCCAGCAGCTCGACTCTCTTCAAACCGCGCGGCGCAGGCGTTCGAGGTCGGCCGGCTCGTCCAGGTCGAGGGCGAGAGCGTCGGAGCGATGGACCACGAAATCAACCCCGCTGGATCGCGCCCCTGCTCGAAACTTGGCGAGCGAGTCGTCGCCGAAGTGCAGCGCCATCACGTCTGGAGGCCGCAGATAGAGGGCGTTCGTTCCGCCACGGCCGATCGCAGGGACAGCCATGACCAGTGGCCCGCTCCTCGCCGACGCGGCATCGAGCACCTCACTCACGGCGCCCGCCGTGACGAGCGGCAGGTCGCTTGAAAGCAAGAGCACCGCCTCGGCGCCCGCCGCCATTGCGTGCTCGATGCCGCGGGCGGCGGCCACGTTCTGACCCTCCTGGCGCGGTTCGAGCAGAGCCTCCGCTCCCCACAGCCGAGCCAGGGCCGCGACGCCCTCGGCGCCCGCGACCACCAGGACGCGGCCACCCGCCGCGGCCGCGCGCACCGCGAGGCGTGCGTTTCGCCGTGCCAGCGCCTGGCGCGACCTGGGCCCGAGGGCGGGTTGTAGGCGCTGCTTGGCCGAGCCGAACTCCTTGACGAGGACCACGACCCAGGTTTCGGCCACTAGCCCCATTCTTTGCGGATTCGGGGGAGGATCTGCGAGCCATACAGCTCCAGGAACCGAGCCTGGCGATCGCCCGGCGCGTGGAAGACCAGGTGATTGAAACCCAGGTCGAGATATGGACGCAGCTGCCCGATGTGCTCGTCAGGATCGTCGGAGACGAGCCATCGCCGGTGCGCGACCTCCTCCACCCCCTTGGCGAGCCGCTCCATCTCCCGCGGATCGTCGACGCCGGCCTTGCTCTCCGCCGGGAGCGCGAGCGCGGCCCAGATCTTGGTGTCCTCCAGGGCACGCGAACGGTCGGAGTCGTAGGAGACCTTGATCTCGATCATCCTGTCGAGCTGCGCGGAGTCGCGGCCGGATTCTCTTGCACCATCGGCGAACGATGGCAGCAACTGCTCCGAGTAGAGCTCCATTCCCTTGCCGGAGGTACAGATCAATCCGTCTGCGGCGCGGCCCGCGAACTTGGCCACCTGTGGTCCGCCCGCTCCGACGTAGATGGGGATTGGCTCCGCAGGCCGGTCGTAGATGGTTGCGTTTCGCGTGTGGTAGTACTCGCCGTCGAACGTCACGGACTGCTCGGTCCACAGCTGGCGGATCAGCCTCACCGCTTCACGCAACCGGGCGAAGCGCTCCTTGTTGTCGGGCCATTGGACGCCGAGAGCGCCCTCGTTCAGGTGCTCGCCGGTGCCGACCCCGAGCAGCATGCGGTTGGGGAACAGTGAGCCGAGCGTGCCGAAGGCCTGCGCGACCACCGCCGGGTGGTACCGAAAAGTCGGCGTCACGACCGAGGTGCCCAGCGCGACGCGCCGCGTGCGCTCCCCCGCGGCGGCCAGCCATGAGAACGCGAACGGCGCGTGGCCGTCCGAGTGTCGCCAGGGCTGGAAGTGGTCGCTCACGAAGACGCTGTCAAAACCGTTGGCCTCCGCCGCGATCGCGAAATCGAGGAGCTCGCGCGGGGCGAACTGCTCGGCGGACGCCTTGTAGCCCAGACGCAGCATGTCAGCTACGCCTGAAGTAGCGATTCCAGCTGAACGCCACGCCGCTGACCGCCGCCAGCACCACGACGACGCCGAGGGCGATCAGGCTGTGAGCGTCCAGGTTGGCGATCGCCCCGGCGGTGAAAACGACGACGAGGCCGGCGCCGAAAAGCATCATCACCACCAGCGTGATCGCGCGGTGGAGCTTCATGGTTCCGCTAGCTTACCGGCCATGGGGAGGCCGCTCTGGCGGGTGGTGCGCGCGGGTTCGATCACCTCGACTCAGGATGTCGCGCGGGACCTAGAGATCGGTTCCGTCGTCGTCGCCGACCACCAGACGGCGGGGCGAGGGCGCCTCGACCGCGAATGGGAGGCCCTGCCGGACACGGCGCTCCTGGTGTCGTTCGTCCTCGCGCCGAACCCGCTGCTCAGCCTCGCCGCCGGGGTGGCGGCGGCAGAAGCCTGCGGCCCCGAGGTCAGGCTCAAGTGGCCGAACGATCTGCTGCTCGGCGGCCGCAAGCTCGGGGGCATCCTGGTCGAGGCCAGAGCCCGCAAAGCCGTGTGCGGGATCGGGATCAACCTCTCCTGGGCGCCAGAGGGTGCGGCGCGCATCGGCCTGCCGCGCGACGAGCTGCTCGAGCGGATGATCGATTCGATGGGCCGGTGGTGCGCCGCGCCGCCGGCCGACATGCTGGTCCGGTGGCGGGAGCTGTCCGACACGCTCGGCCGCCGGGTGCGCGTGAGCCTGGCGGGCCGCCTGGTCGAAGGGGTGGCGCGCGACATCGGTCCGGGGGGCGAGCTCCTCGTCGGCGACGAGACGATCATCGCCGGCAGCGTCACCCACCTATGAGCCCGTGAGGCGGACGATCTCCGGCAGCACCTCTCCGGAGAGGCCGTGGATGACCGTGTCGGCCAGGCCATCGAACGGTGTCGGCTCGGCGTTCACGAGGATCATCCGAGCGCCCGCCCGGAGGGCGACCAGCGGGATCTGGGCCGCCGGGTAGACGGCGAGCGAGGAGCCGGCGACCAGCATGACGTCGGCGGCCTGCGCCAGGTCGAAGGCTTCCTGGACCGCGGCCTGAGGCATGGGCTCGCCGAACAACACGACCGTCGGTTTCAGGAACCCTCCCCCGCATTCAGGGCAGCGCGGCGGCATCTCCACCTCCAGGCGCGCCTGAACTTCGGAGCGCGGCTCGCGCTTTCCGCAGTCAAGGCACTCGACTGTGCGGCCGGATCCGTGCAGCTCGATCACGCGCCGGCTGCCGGCATCGCGGTGGAGGCCGTCGGTGTTCTGGGTGACGACGGCGGTCAGGTGACCGGCCGCTTCGAGGGCGGCGAGGGCGAGATGTCCGGGGTTGGGCCGTGCACCCAGGGCCACCCGGCCGCGCTCCCTGGAGACCTTCCAGTAAGCGCCAGGGTCAGCCATGAAGTAGCCGATCGAGGCGACCTTGACCGGGTCGTACTGACGCCACAGGCCGGCCGCGCCCCTGAAGGTCGGGATCCCGCTCTCGGCCGAAACCCCGGCGCCCGTCAACGCGAGGCCGTGGCGAGCCGTCGACAGCAGTCGCGCGGCCCGCTCGAGACTCACTCGTTCGTATCTTAGGCGGGTGATTTCGGCCGCCCTGGAGTCGCGCCGGACGGTCGCGATCTACATCGCCGCGGGCGCCTCGTTCGCCGCGCTGGCGGCACGCGGCCTGACGGTGCCGCTCTACGCGCACGACCTCGGGGCGAGCCGCTTCGAGGTCGGCGCGCTGTTCGCGGTCTCGACTCTGGCAGGCGCGGCGCTGTCGCTTCCCTCCGGCGTGCTCGTGGACCGCTTCGGCGCGCGCAGGCTGCTGGCGCTGTCCTTCGCGCTGGCCGCCGCGTCTCAGCTCGCCACGGCGGCGACCACCACGGTGGCGCCATTGTTTCTCTGGCAGGTCGTGGGCGGGCTCGCGGCCGGAGCCCAGCAGGCGGCCCTCTTCAGCGCGGTCACCGAGACAGTGCCCGGCGGACGGCTCGGGCGGGCCATGGGCTGGCTGACGCTCTCCATGCAGACCGGCTTTTTCGTCGGGCCGCTGCTGGCCGGCTTGGCCCTCCGGTGGATCGACGTCCGGCTCGACATCGCCCTGACCACCGCCCTGATTCTCTTCGCCATCCCGGGCGCGATCGCGGCAAGCGGCACGACCCAGAGGGGTGGCGCGGGCTTTGCTTTGCGCCAACCGATGCGGGCGTTGATCGCACAGCCCGTGTTCGTTCCCGTCACGGTCGGGCTCCTCGGAGGTTCGTTGATCTGGGGCACGGTGCAGGCCTTCCTGCCGGTCTTCGGCAAAGAGGCGCTCGGCCTCCCGAGCTACATGGTCGGGTACCTCATCGCCGTGCAGGCCGTCGCGAACGCGGCGTCCAGGCCACTCGCCGGGCGACTCGTCGACCGCGCCGCGCGGCGCTGGCCCATCGTCTTTTGGGGCACCCTCGTGTTCGCGGCGGCCACCGTCGTGCTGGGCCACCTGACCGGGTTCGGAGGCCCGGCGATCGTCCTCGCCGTCGGCACGCCCTTCATCGCCGCCTCGTTCGTGGCCGTGGGGGTGGTGTTTGGCGACCTCTCCGCGGGATCCACGCGTGGTGTGACCATGGGCAGCTACGGGTCGATCCTCTTCCTCGGGCTGTCCGCGGGACCGCTCGCGTTCGGCCCGATCGTGCAGGCCGATGGTTACGCGGCGGGCTTCACCGCATGCGCGGCGGCGGCGGTGATTCTCGCCACGATGATGGCGGTGCTCAACGCCGAGCCTGTGCGCCGCCGAATGGAGGTCGCCTTTCCGCCGCCGGTCCCACCGTCCCGATGACGTAATCGCCCAGCACCGCCCGGTGGCTCGGAAAGGCGAGCGGAGGCAGCGCGTCCAGGGCAAACACGCCGACCTCCAGCATCTCCGTGCCCGCGCTCGGGGCCCCTCCCTCCGAAAGTTGCGCACGGTAGGCGATCGCGATCATGCTCGGCGCCTCGGACTTGGAGATGTGATAGACACCGATGAGGCCCGTCACCTCGACTCTGGCGCCGATCTCCTCCATGCACTCGCGTTCCGCGGCCCGGGCCGGGTCCTCGTCGTCGTTGACGAAACCGCCCGGCAGGCACCATAGGCCGTAGCCCGGCTCGATGGCACGGCGGCCCAGGACCACGCCGCCGGCCGCCTCGACGACCACCGCCGTCGCCACCTTGGGGTCGTGCCACAGCACGAAGCCGTCGCGGGGGCACGCCTCCACCTCGCGGCCTTCGATGACTTTCGGGACCAGAGGAGCGCCGCAGGTGACGCAGAAGTGCCCCACACGTGGGACTTTAGACGTGCTGCTTGGCCGCCGCCGGGCTCATGTCCGCCACGCGGACCTGGTTGCGCCCGCCCTGCTTGGCGGCATACAGCGCCTGGTCGGCGCGCTCGATCAAGGTTGTGAAGAGCGAAGGCTCGTCGGTGGCGGCGACGCCGACGCTGATGGTGAGCTTCAGACCGCCCGGGAAAGTCGCCGCGGCCACCTTGCCGCGGATGCGCTCGGCCAGCGTGCGGGCGCCGGCCTCGGTGGTCTCGTGAAGGATCAGCGCAAACTCCTCGCCGCCGTAGCGTGCGCACACGTCGGACTCGCGGGCGCCGCTGGTCAGGATGGAGGCAAGCTCGGCGAGCACCGCGTCGCCGTTGAGGTGCCCATAGGTGTCGTTCACCTGCTTGAAGTGGTCTAGGTCGATCATCAAGAACGAGATCGAGTTGCGGTGCCGCTTCGCGCGCTGCATCTCCTGCAGGAACCGCTGCGCGAGGGCTCGGCGGTTGGGCAGCTTGGTCAGCTCGTCGGTGAGTGCGTTTTCCTCCTGGGCCTGGAAGAGCTGGGCGTGCCGGATCGCGATCGCCGCCTGTGAGGCCACACCGTTCAACAGGTCGGCCTGGTCCTCGGTCAGCTCGCGCCAGGCGTTGAGGTACAGCTCCATCGCGCCCATCAGCTGGCCCGAGCGCTGCACGGGCACGACCAGGACATGTTGGGGGTGACCCCCCGCCTCCAGCCCGGGCGCTGTCTTCTCATCCAGCTTGACCACCAGCGGACGCATGGCCGCAAGGGCCGACCGCAGCGGCTCCTCGTCGATCTTGCGGATGGCCCCCTTGGCGCGAGTCGTCAGGTTGTAGGACGCGTCACGCTGCAGCTCGGTCTTGCCGCTGCGGACGAGGTACATCGAGCCCGCGACCGCCCCCATGATGCGGCCGGCGTGGGTCAGCGCGACGTTGAGGACCTCTTCGAGAGCGAGCGAAGAGTTGACCGCGGACGCGATGGCGAGCAGGAGAGCCGCGCGGTCCCGGGCACCGCTCTCGTCGTCGAGCGCGGCCTGAAGCTCGCGTGTGGTCCCCCGCAGGCGCATCAGGGAGAGCAGCAGGAGCAGGAAGGCGAGCACGAGCAGGACGGAAACGATCAGCAGAACGCCGGCCAGCTCCACGGAAAATGCCCTCCTGGGTTTGAAGTCGCCCTAGGTTAACGCCTCAAACCTGGAGTTGGATCTATGAAGAGCGCGGGTGAGGACGGTCGTCCTCCCCCGCGGGACCCCCTCCTCCACAAGCCACGTCCGGAGGCGGTTCGTGAAGTTACGCCTGGTGCCGGCCGGAGTGAATCCGGCCTCCATCTCCACCGTGTCTCTACCTTGAGGCGCGGGTGAGGACGGTCGTCCTCCCCCGCGGGACCCCTCCTCCACACACCGGGTGTCCGCCTTGAGGTCCTCTCTGCGGGCTATACTCGGCCCGATCTGGAGCCGCTCTCTTTTGACGACCTTCCCCTGGGCGGCGAGTGGACCACCCGCCGCCGGACGATCTCGGAATCGGACATCGCGCTGTTCTCGGGAGTGGCCGGCGATTTCTCGCCTCTGACCATCGAGGCGTCGCCGGGCGCCACCCGCACCGCACCGCCCTCGCTGATCCTGGCCATGGCCGTCGGCCTCGGCACGGTCGACATGCCGGTGCCTTCCGTGGTCGAGTGGGAGTGGCTGAACTGGAAGTTTCCGCGCCCAATCCACGCCGGTGAAACGATCTATGCGCGGTGGACGCTGACCCAGAAGCGCCCTCCGTCGGCCGGGGCGCCATCGTCGATCGTCGTCTGGCGGGTTGACGTGCACACCACCGACGGCGCCCTTTGCGCTGAGGGCGAGGTCGGCGCCAAGGTCAGGCGCCAGACGTCCGAAGGACGTCACGAATCACTGACGTCCGAAGGCCGTCACGAATCCCAGCTGGCCGCAGGCCGTCAGGAACCGGCAGCAGGCGGACGGGCCGGAACGCCCAAACCGACGTCCGCTTTGCGCCAGACATCGCCCGAGCCCTCCGAGGCCGGCCAGCCGTCCGCCGCCCGCGGCCGCGGCAGGCGCCGCCGCCGCCCCGCCGGCAACGGAGCACTTCCCGAGCCGCCACCGGTGGCATCGCCCCCCGCGCCTGTCGCCAAACCCTCCGAGCGGGCCTCCCAGTCCAGGCGCCGCAGGCGGCGCCGCCCCGCGGGCGCCGGCGCCCAACCGCGCGAGGCCGGGGACGCCCCGCCCCCGCCCGCCGGGCCGCCAAGCGCCGCCCCAGCCCCGGCCAGGGCGCCCGAGCCCGCGGCGCCGAAGGGCACCACGACGCTCAGCCGCGTGATCGGGCGCCTGCGGCGCGGCCCCGAACCCCGCACCCCTTAAGCCGGGGCCTCGAGCGCCTCCAGGTACTCGATCACCCGCCGGGTGAGCTGGGTCGGGGTCGAAGCGCCGCTGGTGACGCCGACTTTTCTTTTGCCCTCGAACCACGCCAGATCCAGGTCCTCGAGGCGGTCAACGAGATAGGCGGGCTTGCCGCCGAGCTTTTTGACCACCTCCACCAGACGCAGCGAGTTCGAGGAGCGCGGGCTGCCGACGACGATCACGAGGTCGACCTCCTTCGCAGCCTCGACCGCCGCCTCCTGCCGCTCCTGGGTGGCGCGGCAGATTTCGTTGTGGACCTCGGCCTGCGGGTAACGCGCTCTGACGCGGCCGATCAGGTCTTCCGTGTCCCACACCGAGAGCGTGGTCTGGCAGGTCACGGCGATCCGGTCGCCGGCCAGGTCGAGGGCGTCGATGTCCTCCGGGTCCTGGACCAGGTGGACCCTTCCCGGGGCCTCGCCGACGACCCCCTCCGGCTCCGGATGGCCCTTCCGCCCGATGTAGACGACCTCATAACCCTTCTCGGCCAGGTCCTTGACCAGCTCGTGGGTGCGGACCACGTCGGAGCACGTCGCGTCGACGGGCGTCAGGCCCAGCTCGACGGCGCGGCGCTTCACCTCCGGGGACACGCCGTGCGCGGTGAAGATCACGGTCCCGCCCGTGATCTGGCTCAGGCCCGCCAGGCGGTCAGGTTGGTCGACCAGGGCAATGCCCTGCTCCTGCAGACCGTCGGTGGCATGCGTGTTGTGCACGAGCATGCCGAGCATGTGCACCGGCCCTTGTGTCTCCTCGCGCACCCGCTTGGCGATCCGGAACGCGTCCACGACGCCGTGGCAGTACCCGCGAGGCGTGATCTTGACGACCTCCATCCTGTGACCCAGTCTACGAGGTGGGATCGAGCCCTCCCGGCGCCCATCGGGTCCGATCAGCGCGTGGAGGAGATGCCTGCGAACAGGTCGTCTTCCGGCAGCGACGAGCCCGGCTTACCGCGCGCAAGCTGGAAGTACTCCGTCCCGAACGCCAGCTCGTAGATCTGGCTGGCCATCGTGGCGAACCACGAGTTGGGGTCGTTCTGGCTGGCATGCGCCCCGAAGGCGCGGCGCTTCCGGTCGACGTAGTCGTGCACGTCAACGCGGGTCGTCAC
Organism: Candidatus Dormiibacterota bacterium; assembly: GCA_036491815.1. Lineage (GTDB taxonomy): Bacteria > Chloroflexota > Dormibacteria > Dormibacterales > Dormibacteraceae > DASXBE01. The sequence continues at coordinate 13,302 of DASXBE010000033.1, forward strand.
CAATTCGTCAGGGGTGCCTTCGATGCGCATGTTGCTGTTCTGCTGCTGGCGCGCCTCCTCCGGCATCTGCTGCATGAAGGCCTCCATCATCGAGCGCGGGATCGCCGTGTAGTAGAGCTTCTTCGGAGCCAAGCTTTCTCGCTCCAAGAGGTCGACGGCGGCGTTCGTCACATGGTGCGCCTTGATGTGATCGGGGTGACCGTAGACCCCGTCCTCGCCGTATGTCACCACGACGTCAGGACGCTCCTCACGCATGACGACGGCGAGCTTGGCCGCTGCGTCCTCGAGCTTCGCCTGGTGAAAGGACCGCGGGTCCTTGTTGTCGGCGGTGTCGATCATCCCGGAGTCGCGGTAGCCCAGGATCTCGATGCGGTCGACCCCGAGTATCTCGCCCGCGGCGTTCAGCTCGGCGGTGCGGATCTCGGCCAGCTTCGGGCGCGACGCGGCTTCGTCCATGTTGTAAATCTCGCCCACCTCGCCACGAGTCGCGGTGACCAGGACGACTCGGTGGCCGTGCGCTTTCGCCTTCATCATCACGCCACCCGTCGAGATCGCCTCGTCGTCGGGGTGCGCGTGCATCAGCAGGAGCGTTGCCATCTACTTCAACAACACGTCGGCGAGCTGCTGGATTCCGCCGTGGCCTGGACCGGGTATGGTCCGGTCCGCCGCCGCGATGACCTCGGGGGGCGAACCCTCGACCGCCACGCCGAGCCCGGCCCACGCGAGCATCGACGCGTCGTTGCGCCCATCGCCGACCGCCACCGACTGCTCGCGAGGGACGCCTAGGCGCGCGCAGACGAACGCCAGCGCGGTGGCCTTGTCGCTCTCGACGCTCGTGAACTCCAGGTAGTCGGGCGTGGAGGTGGCGACGTTCAACCTGCCCTTCCAGCGCTCTCGGGCCTCCGGCAGCAGGCGCTCGAGCGTCGCGGCCGCGGACACGATCACGAGCTTCGGCGTCGTCGGGCCCATCGCCCCGTCGAGGTCCGGTACGAGGTGGATCTGCATGCCCGCGTGGTCCGCGTACTCGTGCGCCTCGGGCCTGTCCTTCTCGACTATCAGGTTGTCGTGCCGGTAGGCCTGGACGTGGAGCCCGCGTTCGCGCGCGAAGCGGATCACCTCCATGGCGAGGTCATGCGCGACGCCATGGTCGAGCAGCGTCCCGCCGTCGAGCGTCCGCACCTCGGCGCCCTGGTAGCAGACGATGGGACCCTCCAGGCCGAGTCGGCGCACCCAGGGCAGGGCGCCCGGAAACGGACGGCCGGTGCAGGCAACCACACCAATCCCCGCCTGGATGATTCGGCCCACCGCGGCCACGTCCCGAGGGTCGAGGTTGAGCCGCAAGTCGAGGATCGTGCCGTCCAGGTCCAGCGCGACGAGCTTGTAGCGGAGGGCGAGCGCTATTTCTTGACCTCGGGGTTGACCAGGTTCGGCGGCCTCCCGCCGCGGACCGCGGTCGCCATGTTGCGCGCCGCCATGGCGGACATCTCGGAACGGGTGCGGACGGTGGCGCTCGCGATGTGAGGCGCCAGCAGAACGTTTGGCATGGGGATCAGCCCGGGGTGGATGGCCGGCTCGCGCTCGTAGACGTCGAGCCCCGCGCCGGCGATCTTCTTCGCGGTCAGCGCTTCGACCAGCGCCGCCTCATCGACGACCGGCCCGCGTGAGGTGTTGACCAGGATTGCATTCCGTTTCATGACGTTGAACTGAGCTGTGCTGAGCAGGTGCTGGGTTTCCTTGGTCAGCGGCACGTGCACCGACACGAAATCGGATTCGGCAAGCAGCCTTCCGAGGTCCACGCGCGACGCTCCCAGCTGCTGTTCGGCGTCCGGAGGCAGGGGCTGCGGGTCGTAGTAGAGGACCCGCATGTTGAAACCCTTGGCCCGGTGGGCCACGCCGCGGCCGATCCGGCCGACACCGATGAGCCCGAGCGTGGCGCCGAAGACATCGGTGCCCAGCATCATGTCGATGGCCCAGCCGCGGAACCGGCCCTGGCGAGCGAAGCTGTCGGCCTCCACCACGCGACGCGCGGTCGCCATGAGGAGCGTGAACGCGAAGTCCGCCGTCGAGTCGTCGAGCACGCCGGGCGTATTGGTGACCATGACCTTGTGCGCCGTCGCGGCCGCCACGTCTATGTTGTCGAAGCCCACCGCCACGTTGCTCACCGCTTTCAACCCAGGAGTTGCGAGCACGGTCTCGCGGATCGGGTCCATGAGCTGGCTGACGATGCCCATGCAGCCCTCCGCCGCCGCCCGGATGTTGGCCTCGTCCAGGGGCCGGCCCGGCTGGTAGGCGATGACCTCCGCCGCCTCGGCCAGGATCGAGGGGCCGGGGTCGAGGATCGGGTGCATCAGGAGGATGCGGGGCCGGCCGCCGGTGCTCAAGGATTCAGTCCCAGCTCCTGTGCAATGGGCTTCAGGGCATCGCGGACGATCTCCACGTGCTCGTCGAAGGGTATACCGAGCGCCTCGGCACCCGCCACGAGCTCATCCCGGTGGACGGCGCGGGCGAACGCCTTGTCCTTCATCTTCTTGCGGACCCCGCTCGGCTCGACGGCGCTCAGAGACCTGTCCGGCTTGACCAGCGTGCAGGCGATGATGAAGCCGCACATCTCGTCGACAGCGTTGAGGGCTTTGCGGATGTTGCTGTCGCGCGGGACGTTGAGATAGTTCGCGTGCGACGCGATGTCCTCCAGGATGTCCTCCGGCCAGCCGCGCTCGCGCAGCATCTGAATGCCGCGCATCGGATGCAGGTCGAGCGTCGGTCCTGACTCGTAGTCCCAGTCGTGGATCAGGCCGAGCACGGCCCAGCGCTCCTCATCCTCCCCGAACCGTCGCGCATAGGCGCGCATCGCCGCCTCCACGCTGAGCATGTGGCGGCGCAACGTGTCCGTCTTGGTCATCGAGGTGACGAGCTCCCAGGCTTCGTCCCGAGTTGGCGTGGTCACGAGTCGTTCGAGACCAAGCTGCCGAAAAGCGATTGGATCACAGGATCTCCTTGAGGGCTGCCAGCAACCTCTCGTGCTGCTCGCGCATGCCGATCGTGATGCGGAGCCAGCCGACGATAGGCTCACGATCGTAATGCCGGACCAGGATCTTGCGCGCGCGCAGGCCTCCGGCGACGGTCGCGGCGCTACGGCCCGCCGGCGGTTTGACGAACACGAAGTTCGCCGCTGAGGGCGTGACCTCGAACCCGATCTCGCGCAATCGCCCGGACAGCCAGCCACGTTCCGCGATCACGTGGCTTGTGATCTTGCGGTGGTGAGCGTCGTCCTGGATCGCGGCCACGGCCGCGACGATGGCCAGGCGGTCGAGGTTGTACGAATCCTTGACCGAGTCGAGCGTGGCGATGAGGTCCGGGGACCCAGCCGCAAAGCCGATGCGCATGCCGGCCAGGCTGTACGACTTCGAGAACGTGCGCAGGATCAGGAGATTGGCGTGTGAGGCGAGCAGCGGGAGGCATGAGCGAGGGGCGAAGTCCGCGTACGCCTCGTCGACCACGACCACGCCAGGCGAATCGCTGATCACAGCCTCGATGGCGGCCGGTTCGAACACCGTGCCGGTCGGAGAGTTCGGGTTGACGATGAACTTCAGCGGCGCCGGGTCCGCGGCAAGGCCTGGGGGCAGCACGTCGAAACGCTCGGTCGGGTGGGTGGAGGGGGAGGCCGAGTGAATGCGGCACAGGGGCTCCAGCAACGGGTAGGTGGGCGTCGGGTAGGCGACGCTGCCGCCCGGCCCCGCAAAGGCGCGAAAGCAAAGCTCGATCATCTCGTCGCCGCCGTTGCCGACGGTCACCTGGGCTGGATCCAGCCTCAGATGTGACGCGATCGCCCTGCGCGCCGGCGCGGCGGTCGGGCTTGGGTAAAGGCGCAGGGAGTCGCCGGCCGCGTCCTTGATCGCCTGGATCACCTTCGGCGATGGCGGCAGGGGCGACTCGTTGGTGTTGAGCTTGGTCCAGCCCTCGGCGTCCGGCGGCTGCTCCCCGGGGACGTAGGGCTGAAAGCCTTCGAGGTCCTTCCTTACGAGGCTTTTCGGCATTCGAGCAAGAAGGTTTCCAGCGCCAGCCGGGGGCTCACGTTCTGCTCGAGGTAGCCGAGCGTGTCGTAGGAGAGCTCGAGCAGTC